>NZ_JCAUAM010000005.1:0-400649 GCF_059691955.1 Paenibacillus sp. J22FR83 | reverse complement strand
TTCCGTAGACTGTTGCAACAGCCTACGTACTATGGCTTCTGCTGACTCCTGCGGATTCAGCACAACTTCTCAGTTGTGGTTACGAAGTTACTTCGCTTTTTTTTTTTTTTTCCGCAGGTCTCCCCAGATAAGAACGTCATCTTTCTGCCCGCAACCACTGGAGTTTACATGAGTAGTCTTTGGCGACTTAGGATTTCGTCATGTTATGGTGACTCATCCGACTATCCCTGCCTCAAATCCAGTTCGTGTACCTTGGCTCGTGCATTTGCCTCCAGCTTCCTTCAGATTCCACCTCGCGATGGACACCCTTGCTCTTGGCTAACGGTAGGCGTTCGCCAGCCCCCGTTCGGGACTTTCACCCTAGAGATGACGCCCATGCTGGGCGTACATAATTAAAGAACCATCCGGTTACGGATGGTTCTTTTTCCTAGGCATCCCTTGATATGTAGCAAATAATCGTGGAGATCTAATAAAAAGTCCACCACAAATTCAGTATCTAACTCATACTTTTCTAACAAGATCAAGGCATAATTATGGGTACAGCTCAAGGTTATGTCAAACGGAGTGTGGGGTGTGGCCACAAATGCGAAAAAATTACAGAATTCATAAAGATCAATTTCAAGATATTAAGAACACCGAACAATTAATTGACCATCTGAAAAGAAGATATGAAGATTTTGAGTTAGTTCAAAAAATATCCAATGTAGGATATTGGGAGTATGACTTTCAAAAGGATGTTACTGCATGGTCTAAGGAACTATTTATTATACATGGAATAGAAGATGACTTTTCTATGAGCTTAGATCAATTTTATACACTTATACACCCTGATGACCGTACACGAACAATTGAAAGGTTCAACGTAGCTCTTGATGAAAAAGCTGGATACGAAATTGAATTTCGTATCGTCCACCCTAATGGGGAAATACGTAACGTGGTTCAAATTACAGAGTTTTTAGTTAATGAGCTTGATGAGTTAACCCGAATCATTGGTTTCGTTCAAGATACAACGGCCCATAAGAAGCTTCAGCTAAGCTTGGTAGAGGAAGAGCAATATTATAAATCCCTTTTTGATAATAATCCTGACTCGGTATTTTCGTTTGATCTTCAGGGGAATTTCATATCCTGTAACCCTGCTCTTCTAGAAACGTTTGGTTTTAGGGAAGACGAGATTTTGCATAAGAATTTTGATAATTTGGTGGAACCGGTTTCCAGAGAAAGGACTAATCTTTACTTCATGGAAACCATACGAACCCGCATTCCACAAAATTATGAAACGGCAGGTATACATAAAAATGGCTCCATGCTTGAATTTAATGTGACCAATATCCCAATCATCGTTAATAATGAATTAGTAGGGGTTTACGGAATAGCCAAAAATATTACAGCCCAAAAAGCGATGGAGCGTTCATTAATAGATGCAGAGACCAAATATCGAGGTTTGGTAGAGCAGTCTATTGTTGGCGTATTTATTGCCGTGGATGGAAGCTTCATCTATACGAATCCACATTTAAATAAAATGATGGGATATGATACGATAACAGGTCTCAAGGTACTGAGCCTTATACACCCTGAAGATCAACAAAGAGTGGTAGATGAAATATCATACTTAACTGAAGGGGAATCTATACAAAATTTTTGTCATAGAGGCATAAAGCGGGATGGATCCATCGTAATTATCGAGGTTCATTATAAGAAAGTTCTTCATCAAGGCAAGCTGGCGACAATCGGAACTGTTCTAGATGTAACGGAACGAAAGCAAGCAGAGGAATTAAATCATTTTCTAGCTTATCATGATTATTTAACGACGCTTCCTAATCGGAGGATGTTTGAGGAACAATTAGATCAACGCTTAAAAGGTAACCAGATCGCCAACAATAAGGTTGTTGTCATGTTAATCGATTTGGATCGGTTTAAATATGTAAATGATACGCTTGGACATTCGATTGGTGATGTATTATTAAGGCAGTTTGCCTGGAGAATGCAGGAATGTTTACTGGTAGATCAAACCGTTTACCGTCTTGGTGGCGATGAATTTTGCATCGTTTTATCCGAAGTGAGCCATCTTAATGAAATTAGTCGGCTTGCCGACAAGCTGACACAGCTGACAAAGGAAGATTTTGTAATAGAAGGATACGAGCTTCATGTCACGATAAGTATAGGTATCAGTATGTCGCCTGAGGATGGAAGTACAGTAGAGACTTTATTCAAAAATGCGGATACGGCCCTGTATGTGGCCAAGTCTCAAGGGAGAGACCAGATCCAATATTATTCCTCTTCTTTAAATATGCAATCCTTCAAACATTTTAATTTAAGCAACGATCTCCGAAAAGCGCTGGACAAAAAGGAGTTTTTCCTTCTGTACATGCCTCGCGTCGATACCCAAACTACGGAGATTGTTGGGGCAGAAGCTTTGATTAGATGGAAGCATCCTGAATGGGGCCTTATCTCTCCAGCTGAATTCATACCAATTGCGGAAGAAACGGGGCTCATTGTTCCAATAGGCGAATGGGTATTACGTGAAGCCTGCAAGCAAAATAAAATTTGGCAAGAACAAGGCTTCAAGCCCATTTCAACTTCGGTCAATTTTTCCGTTAAACAATTAATTAAGCCAAACATTTTGGAAACCATCGATAACATTATTGAAGAAACGGGAATAGCGACGGGGCAGTTGGAAATAGAAATTACAGAAAGTTCATTCATAAGTAATGAAATTGAAGTGACTCAGTTGCTGGCCGAATTGAAAAAAAGGAACATCAAGGTTTCCTTAGATGACTTTGGAACCGGTTACTCTTCTTTGTATTTATTGAAGCAGCTGACCTTGGATACACTGAAAATAGACAGAACCTTTGTTGAGGAAATCCTTACGGATTCAGTAAATCGGAGCATAATTCAATGCATTTTGACTTTAGCTAAAGAGCTGCATATGAACGTTGTGGCTGAGGGTGTAGAGACCGCTGAGCAATATGCTCTGTTGAAGGAGCTGCAATGCGATGAGATTCAAGGCTACTATTTCAGTCGCCCTCTTACTATTGAGGCATTTGCCGAGCTGTTGAGAGATAACAACATTACATGATGCAGTAATCGGCAAACAAATATTTGCGATACGTACAGCACAAACGTAATACATAGCGCAAAATTTCTAGATGGAGAAAAGAAGGATTCGATGGAGAGTCAATAAAAAAGCGGCAGTCTAGGACTATTTTCACGTCCATGGCTACCGCTGACCTAATCATAAGAGCAGTCTAAAACTTTATTTCACCACAACGAAGTACTTGTTTAACTAGTTGTACAGATAACGCTTAGATAACTCTTGAAATGCAATCCGGTGGAATTCTTTCTTTTCAAGCATCAATTTCCGAGCCATTTGCTTATACATTTGCTTATAATGAGGGTTCGGTGAGCTGCCCGCCGCCTGTTCCAAAGCAATTGCCATCATGGTTAGCTCCTGACCATCGAAAGTGTCTATCACATTTTTGTTTATCATTTTTTTCGCCAGCTCGCGGTTCATTCTGGACTGAAACCGACTTTCTGTCTTCTTTGACCATTGTACCAAAGCATTCACAATAATCAGTTTGTCGTTTAACGTTAACTTAATCTTGGCTTTTGTGCATCTCATTCTTAATTACACTCCTTTGTTCTCGATTGGCTGAATCAATAATCGAGAGTAGGAGCGACAGGAGGACGGAGCGGCGGAGCATGAGACCAACTTAAATAATGTCGGATCCGGCAATGCCATGACATTCGGCTACACGGTATCATAGGATCGGATTTATCAATCAGAACCGCTTTGAAATCACTTCCTGCATACGAAGATTTCGCGTTGCCATTTTTGGCACTAGCAGGTAAAGGCAACAGCGAGCCTACATTTGATGCAGATGGAGGCAGTGTAGGTTCTGATAACGGTATAGTCGGGAACGGTTCTCTTTCCGGATATTGACTTGTTTTTGCAGATATAAATTTATTTGACGAATTCACGATTGCCGTTTGGTGACCTTTTTCCTTGGATAAAAGCGGCGTAGGCTTCGGTATAGATTGAATTGCTGTGGTGTATGAACCTCCCGCAGTTTCTAAACGGCTCGCAACAGGGAATAAAGGGGGGGGCGAAGGTATTATTCCCAAAGGACTATCTTTCGGAGTCGGTGATTTATCCGGAGAGTCATTCCCAGGGGGCGAACTATCCAAGTACAACACCGACTGCACACCAACATCTTCCGCGAAGGGCTTCTGCGAATTCGTTACTGTTTCTGCGACTGGTTGCACAACCGCATTCGTTAGCTCTACTACCACATCAGCGATTCCAGCGATAGGCTTCAGCGTGTCAGTCACCGTTGTAGCGGCTGGCTGAACAAGCTTATCTGTTAGGTCCGATGCCGCATCCGTGACCGGTTTCAGCGTGTCAATCACCGTTTCTGCGACCGGCTGCACAACTTTATTTGTCAATTCCCCAGTCGCATCCGCGATAGGTTTCAGCGTATCAGTCAACGTCTTTGCGACCGGCTGCACAACTTTATTTGTCAATTCCCCAGTCGCATCCGTGACCGGCTTCAGCGTGTCAGTCACCGTTTCTGCGACCGGCTGCACAACTTTATCCGTCAGCTCCCCAGCCGCATCCGCGATAGGCTTCAGCGTGTCAGCCACCGTTTCTGCGACCGGCTGCACAACTTTATCCGTCAGCTCCCCAGCCGCATCCGTGACCGGCTTCAGCGTGTCGGTCACCGTTTCTGCGACCGGCTGCACAACTTTATCCGTCAGCTCCCCAGCCGCATCCGCGATAGGATTCAGGGTATCAGTTACTGTTTCTGCTATCGGTTGAATGATTTTATTCAATGACTCGATGCAACAAGCCAATGTTTCCTTAGCATGAGCTGAATGGATTCCCGCCAAAAAAGGAAATGTAAGCAAAATTAATGTAATGACGAGGCATTTCAAGAGCTTTCACCTCACTTTACAGTTAACGCTAACCTCATATGGAAACATTCGCCATTTAATTACAAATATCCTGTAAAATCCATTTAAATTGAGTCTTTCGATCTAGAAGTAGCACTTTTGTGCTATCAGTAAATATAGTATAGGTTTAAAGCTATTCGTTTAGTGGATTGTTATTCAGATTTTTCAACCCCAAATAATTATTGTCCATTAAAGTATGATAAGTTTTTAATCTTTTCATAATTTCAGAAATATGTTCTACTTCCTCGTTTGTTTCATCAATGTTACCGATTAAGAAAGTACGTACTCCCAAATCCATATACTTGCACAAATAATTCGAAACATCTGAATAACTCCCGACAATATATGGATCATCAACCTTATTTCCAGAGAGATATGCTCCCATCCAATAAACATCATCATATATTTCTTGCGATAATGCTAAGTTTGCCATCAGTTTTGTATTGTGAGATGAAGATTTCCCTCTTATCTTTGTAATCATTTTACCATGTCGATCTTGAATATATTTTGAATTTGCAATTTTCCATGCTTTTTCAGAACTATCCCTAGCAATAATGGAAATGCGTATAGCTAGGTTTAGTTCTTTTTTCTCGATTTTCGGTAGATATAATTGTTTGAATAATTCGATTGGATGTGGCCTTAATAATGCAGTATCTGCAACAGCATGTGCTAGCAGTATACTTTCATCTGAAGAACCCGGAATAAAAATTTCAGGCATTAAATGAGCAGGAACTGACGCTCGGACATCTAAATTTGAAAATTTATAATAATCTCCATGGAAATTAACTTCTTCATCTGACGTTAAGAGAGTTTGAACAACATTTATGTATTCACGGAGTCTAGCGTATTTTGTTTTCGGATCAATCGATTCATGCATTGCCTTTATTTCAGATTCATAAACCCCAGTAACGAAATTCAAACAAACTTTACGTTCATATAATGTCGCGATTGCTTTTACAATTTTGGCAGTGGTCACAGGCGGCATATAGTAGGGCTGGACTGCTACTATAGGTACTAAATGATCTGTATTATTTAATACTTTTGTTGTAAGGATCCAAGGATCAAATGAATGATTAAAAAAATATATTAACGATCCATAAAAATTATATTTCTCAGATAGTTTACTGATATTTTCTATATCTCCAAATTCGCCGGAAATCGTATGCCAACTTGGGATTTCTGAGAAAAACCTTAATTCGCCTGCCATCTGGATTCCCCTTCCTCCGAATTAAGCTCATTTGTGCGAAGAACGTCGCTCAACAAACCGGGTGTCGACTCTGATTTTGGATGTTATTTCTAGTCCTACTTCGATAGATTCAATAACTAAATCTACTGCTACTTGAGCCATTCGCTGCTTTTCAACATGGATAGTTGTTAACTCAGGTGAAATGATTTGTGATTCCGTAATGTTATCAAATCCAATAACGGAAACATCCCCAGGTATCCGTATACCAAGCTCAGTTAACGTCTTCATTGCACTAATAGCGATATAATCACATTCGCAAAAAAGAGCAGTTGGCAGTTTACGATCTGAATCTAAGTAAGATTTGATTTGTGCTTTCAGATCATCCTGCGATGAAAGCATTGTAGGTGCCACAGAAAAGAAGTGTTCAGGCTTGATCTTTATATCATATGCCTTCAGTGCTTCCTGAAAGCCTTCTTTTCGCTCCTCGAAGTTGTGGAGATGAACATTCGAAGCTATATATCCGATTTCACGATGCCCTAATTTGCATAAGTGAGCCCCCGCTTGATAAGCACCCATCCTATTATTGATCCCGACAAAATGAACAGGTAATGTATCAAAGCAGTTGTCAAGTACGACAAGACGAGGGCCTAACCGATTTGCAATATCCAATATATCGACTGAGGTTAGGTTAGTACCAAGTAGAATGACACCATCACTTTGATTTTCCTCAGAAAACACCCGAATTTCTTGTTCGAAGTAGGCCATATTGATGGTTGAAAAAAGTAAGGAGTAACCTTTGGCACGACATCGTTCTTCGATGAAATGAATCAGCTCTCGAAAGAAAGGTTGTTGGTAATAAGCTTCGAGGACGATCCCTGAATTCGTAAATACCAGAAATGTTAAGGATTTCACAGAGCCTTCATTGGCTGATAATCTCGGCTTGGGTGCATAACCGTTTTCTCGTGCGATTTCAAGAACGCGCTCTCGCGTTTCATTGCTAATTCCAGGTTTCCCGCTAAGTGCAAACGAAACAGCAGATTTGGACACGCCTGCTAGTTTGGCGATATCTTCCATTTTCATAATAATTAATCCCCATTCGCTAAAACTGTTTAGTTAGTTTAGTTTATAACAAATTTACTTATTGTACAATGGGAGTTAATAAGTACATCTAAAAATTATATAAAAATAAACTAAATTAAAGCTAAAATTGTAATTGACGCCTGAAAAACGCCGTGTTAGATTTGTTATACGTTATAAATAATTGATAATTAACTAAATAACTCAAAATTTGTTCAGTTAATTTAGTTGGATTTTACTAAACTTAAGCACTAAACAAAATGGAGGCATACAATTTGAAAAAGTTAAAAATTGGCTACGCACCTACAAGACGCTTTGTCTTTAGTGCAGAAGACGCTTTTAAGTACAAAGTACTTATTAAGGAAAAAATCCAAAGCTTTGGGCTCGATATCGACATCGTGGATCTTGAGGGAATTAATTCTGAAGGTCTTTTATACGACGATAAGATTAACGCTGACCTCATTATCGAGCGGTTTCGTCAGGAGAAGGTTGATGCTGTTTTCTTCCCGCATTGTAACTTCGGAACAGAGGATACGGTTGCACGTGTAGGTAAAGCGCTAGGAAAACCTGTGCTCTTGTGGGGCCCGCGTGATGAGGCGCCCCTCGAAGACGGGATGAGGCTTCGCGATACACAGTGTGGTCTATTTGCTACTGGCAAGGTTCTGAGACGTTTTAATGTGCCGTTTTCCTATGTAACGAATACTCGTGTGAACGACCCTGTGTTTGAAAGAGGGTTTTCGAATTGGATTTCAGCGGCTAATGTTGTTCGTCAGTTCCGCGCACTTCGCATTCTGCAAATTGGTCCAAGGCCATCTTCGTTCTGGACAATGATGTGCAACGAAGGCGAGTTGTTGGAACGGTTTGGCATTGAGCTTTATCCGATTACACTCGTAGATATTCAGCGAGCATCCAAGCGTATTGAGAACGGGAATTCCTCTGAATTAGCTCATGCTATCGATTACATGAAAGCCAAACTGGATTGGACGGAGGTGACGGAAGCGGACGTAAGGCGGATCGCGGCATTAAAAGTCGCGATGAAACAATATGCCTTGCAAACAGGCAGTACAGCGATTGCCATTCAATGTTGGTCTTCTTTACAAGAAGCTATGGGGATTATGCCTTGCTTAGCAAATGCCATTCTGACAGACGAACAAATTCCAGTGACCTGCGAGACAGACATACATGGAGCGATTACATCGGTCATGGTGCAAGCTGCTGCTATGAATCAAGCGCCAACTTTCTTTGCTGATTTGACAGTTCGGCACCCGGAGAATGCCAATGGTGAATTGCTCTTCCACTGTGGTAACTTCCCAGTATCACTTTCCGTGGAAGAGAAGCCTAAGCTTCGTAAGCACTTTTTGTTCGATGATCATGCTCCAGGAACGCATGAAGGAGAAATTAAAGGCGGCGGTATGACGCTGGCTAGGTTTGACGGAGATCATGGCGAGTATCAACTGTTTCTTGGGCGTGCTCAAGGTATTCAAGGGCCATATACACGAGGTTCCTATGTATGGGTAGAAGTAAATGATTGGCCGCTTTGGGAAGAAAAATTAGTCAAAGGACCTTATGTGCATCATTCGGTCGGGATTCATGCGAACGTGATCCCATCTCTATATGAGGCCTGTCAATATATTCCGGGGCTGACACCGGATCCTGTAGATCCAACAGAAAGTGAAATTCAAGCATGGCTGCGAGGCAAGGGCTTGTAAGAAGGAGGAAGCAAATATGGAAATCAAAGCACTGCAAGCCAAAGCAACACAAATAAGGATGGATTTACTGCAAATGATTGCGACTGCCAAAACAGGGCATACCGGTGGCTCACTTAGCAATACAGATATATTAACTGCCTTATATTATCGCATTATGAACATTGATCCTAAGAATCCAAAAGCGGAAGATAGGGATCGGTTTATTTTAAGCAAAGGGCATTCCGTAGAATCCCTTTGGTCCATACTTGCCGATCGAGGCTTTTTCCCAAGAGAAGACCTTGCCACATTCAGCCAATTTGGCACGAAGCTTATTGGTCACCCGAATAATAAAGTACCTGGTATCGAGATGAACACAGGTGCACTTGGCCATGGTTTGGCAGTCGGGGTAGGAATGGCTCTTGCTGCTAAACGTGATGGTGCGCCCTATCGGACATTTTGCCTAATGGGGGATGGTGAGCAAGCGGAAGGTTCGGTTTGGGAAGCAGCTATGGCAGGCGCTCATTATAAATTGGATAATTTAATTGCTATTATTGACCGGAATCGATTGCAAATTAGTGGGTCAACGGAAGAGGTAATGGGGCTGGACCCCCTTGAAGATAAATGGGCAGCATTCGGATGGCATGTTGTTTCGATTGATGGCAATGACATGAATGCTTTGGTTGAAACATTTGCAGCAGTTCCAGCAGTAACTGGTAAGCCTACACTAGTCATGGCGAATACAGTGAAAGGCAAGGGAGTATCCTTTGCGGAGAATGTCCCTCACTGGCATCATCATGTACCGAATGAGTTAGAATTAGGGAGAGCGCTAGCAGAGTTAACTACAGCTTTAGGAATGTTTGAACAGAAGGGGGAGGTACGTTAAATGAACACAATCCCTAACCGACAAGTCATTTGTGAAACACTGCTCGAGCTTGCTAAAGATGATCGTGACATTATGGTACTTGCTAGTGATTCAAGGGGATCAGCAGCCATGGCACCTTTCGCTAAAGCATACCCAGATCAATTCGTTGAGGTCGGTATAGCAGAGCAAAATATCGTGGGGATATCCGCAGGACTAGCTCACAGCGGTAAAAAGCCCTTCGTGACTTCACCAGCTTGCTTTCTGAGTATGAGAAGCATTGAGCAGATCAAAGTGGACGTAGCCTATTCGGGAACCAATGTAAAGCTGGTTGGTATTAGCGGTGGAGTTAGTTATGGCGCATTGGGAATGTCTCACCATTCTGTGCAGGATATTGCAGTTGCACGTGCCATCCCAGGATTATCGGTTATCTTGCCTGCTGACCGACATGAAACAAAACGTATGACAGAAGCGCTTGTAAATCATAATGGCGGCGTTTACATTCGCATAGGCCGTAATGCCGTCGAAGATGTGTATGAATCACACGATTACGAATTTATTATAGGAAAGTCCGTAAGGATGCGAGAAGGAACAGATATCACCATCATTGCCGCTGGAGAAACGGTTCGTGTAGCACTTGATGCGCATGAAGTGTTAAAGCAGGCTGGCGTGTCATGCAGAGTCATCAATATGCATACCATTAAACCCCTGGATGAACAAGCAATTATACAAGCTGCCAAAGAAACAGGACGTATTATCACTGTAGAGGAACATAGCGTTCTTGGCGGACTAGGTGCAGCCGTAGCTGAAGTTGTTGTTCAAAATCATCCGGTTGCCATGCGTATTATTGGCATTCCAGATGAACCTGCGATTGCTGGCAAAAGTTCCGAAGTATTCGAGCATTATGGAATTAGTAAAAGTAATCTTAAACAAATCGCGTTAGAAATGCTCGGTATACAGGAGTAAGTATGACGAATAAAACATATATGTTGGCTATTGACCAAAGTACATCTGGAACGAAGGCACTTATCATTGATCGTGAAGGTGCCATAATAACGCGTAGTACGGTTTCACATACAACATTCTATCCGCAACCTGGATGGGTTGAACAAGATCCGTTGGAGATTTATAACAATGTCAAACGCTCAGCACATGAAGCTATAAACTCCGCTGGGATTGGTTATGAGGAAATTGCCGCCATGACGATTACGAATCAGCGAGAAACAGCTGTCATTTGGGACTGTTTGACGGGTCTTCCCGTCTATCATGCCATTGTATGGCAGTGCCAACGGACAGCGGATCTATGTGCAGCATTTAAGACGGCAGGTGCGGAGGATGAGGTACGATCCAAAACCGGCTTAATGTTGGATCCCTACTTCTCAGCTGCCAAATGGCGATGGATTCTTGGGCATGTGGCGGGCATTCAGGAAAAGCTGGATGCCGGACATCTTCGGGCTGGAACCATGGACAGCTGGTTAATATGGAAGTTGACTGAAGGAAACGTGCATGCAACGGATTACACAAATGCAAGCCGGACATCCTTATTTAATATTCATACGCTAGAATGGGATGAAGAGCTTTGCAACCTATTCGCGGTTCCGATCACCTTGCTTCCTGAGGTTAAATCATCAGATGATATTTTCGGATACACAGAAGACCCTACTTTATTTGGCGAAAATCGTATCCCCATCACGGGCGTCATTGGAGACTCTCAAGCAGCCCTATTCGGTAATCAATGCTTCGATATTGGGATGGCTAAAGCGACCTATGGCACGGGGACATCCGTGTTAATGAATGTTGGTCATAGACCGGTTCAAGCTGAGAACGGATTGGTAAGTGCAATCGCTTGGGGGATAGAAGGGAAAATAACGTATGCCGTTGAGGCTGTTATTCGCACCTCAGGGGATAGCTTGTCATGGGTGCGCGATAATCTTGGTATATTCCGTACTTTCGACGAAATGGAGGCATTACTTCAAGAAGCGCCAGATAGTGAAGGCGTGTACTTAGTACCGGCCTTCGTGGGGCTCGGAGCACCTTATTGGGATTCTTACGCTAGGGCTTCAATTACTGGAATGAATCGAGGGACAACCAAAGCTCATATCATTCGGGCAGCGCTTGAGAGTATCGCTTATCAGGTCGATGATGCTGTTCATCTAATAGAGAGTGAAACAGGGGTTGAACTTCAAGAATTGCGTGCTGATGGTGGCGCATCTGAGAATGCAGGTTTGATGCAATTCCAATCCAATCTGCTTGGCAAAAAAGTTGTTACATCAGATGTTGCTGAATTATCGCCTATGGGTTCCGCGTATATCGGTGGTGTCGGCATCGGTTTTTGGCCCTCACTAAAGGAAGTAAAAACTGAGAAATCGATTAATCAGACCTATTCGCCCTTGATTGATCAGAAATTGCGGGATGTGTACAGGGCAGGATGGAATAGAGCTGTCCTTTCGGTATTGCGAAAGAATGAGTCTTGAGCATTGCAAATACGAATCTATTGATTGCGCTTACAACGATCTTAATAATGTTCGTTGATTTTTAAGTTTTTAGCACTATTCATCCCAAGTGCACATCTATACAATATAAGTATAATGTCCAATTGGAATTCAGGGATGGTCAGACATTGGATTAAGAGCCAATACCAGAATGACATCGCTTCAATCGGGCTGCTTGATGCAAAGGATGGCCGTTGAAATGAAGAATTTTAGGATTGTAAAGAAAATGGCACTTGGATACCTACTGCTCGTGATTTTGCCGATTATTGTGTTCGGTGCTTACTTGTACAATCAGTTTTATATGGATGTCACCTCAGAGTTTTCGGAAGGAAAGCAGAAGCTAATCATTCAAGCTGGGGATGGGTTCCGGTCGAGTCTGAACCAGGTGGAATCGATTCATGATCTGTTCATGAACAATCAGCAGTTGATCGATTATCTTAGTGGCTATAGTTCCTCTGAGCAACAATCTGTATACAATTATCTCAAAGACATTCGACCTCTATTTTTCTATGCGCAATCGCATCATAAAGAGATCTCGTCTATTAAGCTGTATAAAATAATGCATGAGGTCCACACGGTCACCGGTGAACTTGAGGACCTTAACGAAATGGATAAGAAGCCATTAGGAATGCTTGGCAATGTGAAAGCAGATAAAGGTGTCTGGCTGCGCAGTAGTGGAGACGACACCTCCGCACTTCCGAACCTGAGCTATTATCAACGCGTTTATAATAATAGTTATACGAAGCCGCTGGCTGTGCTAGAGATTATAACCAATGATTCGTTGCTGCGAAATTTCCTCAAAGCGGTCGATGTCAATCAGAACATGCAAGTAGTGATTGCGCAAGGCGGCGAAACCGTTTACCACAGCGGTGGGATCGGGCTGTATGACGAAGAGATGGCAAACTTGCTAGATATGGCCGAAAAAAGCAATCATGGTTACGCCTATTTGCGCAAGCAGAGGACGCTTGTGAACAAGTTGTCGATCCCAGAGCTGTCAACGACGTTCTACTTCTTCAGTCAGATGGATGAAGTATTCGTCGACATCCGGTCCAAGGTGCTCTTTCTCGCGCTTTCGCTATTGGGATCATTGGCTGTGCTGACGGGGATTTATTACGCGACGGCTTCCTCCCTTGTTAGCCGGATAATTGGTTTGGCAAAGCATATGAGAAATGTGGACGAGAACAAGCTGACCTCTTACGAGGTTGGAACATCGAATGATGAAATCGACTTTCTGACCCGATCCTACAATTCACTTGTTCATCGCATTGATGATCTTCTAAATACCGTTCATAAAGCCGAACTCATGAAGAAGGAGGCGGACTATCTTGTGCTGCAAGCACAGATCAAGCCTCATTTTCTTTACAATACACTTGAATCAATTCGTATGCTGGCAGAGATCAATAACGATCAAGAAGTGGTCGATGCGATATATACGTTTGGCAGGCTTCTTCGATACACGTTGAATTCGGGAGAAAACGAGACGTTTCTAACGCACGAAATCGATCATGTTCAGCATTATTTCGATATGCATAAGCTGCGCTTGTTGGATCGGCTGCGCTTCTCCATCCAGATACAAACCAATATCGATAATATTCGCTGTCCGCGGTTTATTTTGCAACCAATAGTGGAAAATTGCATCCACCATGGCATCGGGCGCATTCGCAAGGTTGGAGTGATTGATATCGTCGTTAGACGAGAAAACGCTGAGCTCCTAATCAGTGTCTCCGACAATGGGCCGGGCATCACGGAGGAACGTTTGGAATTGATTCGAGGCGTGCTTGGCAACGAGCTGGATCGACAGACTCTCCAGACCGAGAATTCTGGGCACGGTTTATACAATGTCAGTGAACGTATTCGTACGTTCTACGGCGGACAAACGTGTATGCTGATTGAAAGTCGCGAAGGCGAAGGTACGACATTTACCTTGAAGCTTTCAATACCTGAGGCATGACAATTGCTGAATTAGCTAGCTTATATGTTAGGAGGAAGTAGGATATGAATGATGTTGGAAAAGTAATTGCCGATTTGCCCGATTTTGAAAATTTAAACATTCTGCAGCGAAACGTAGAACGTCCCAGGGCCGCTTCAATCCCGTTCGCAAATTCACAAGAGGCCTTCGTGAACGATCGAACGGCCTCTCCATATTATCGATGTCTGAATGGGGAGTGGAAATTTTACTACGCGGAGAACCCGGTTGAAGCTCCGGAACGGTTTTATGAACAATCGTTTTCCTGCGAGGCGTGGGATACACTCTCGGTTCCGTCGAACTGGCAGTTACACGGCTATGGCGTGCCTTTATATAGCAGTAGCAAGTATCCGTTTCCGGTTGACCCGCCGTTCATTCCGAAGATGAATCCGACGGGCTGCTATACTCGGATGTTTACCATCCCTGACAGTTGGATCGACAGATCTGTCATTCTCGCATTCGACGGTGTGGATGCGGCTTTTCATTTGTGGGTGAACGGCGAGGAAGTGGGCTTCGGTCAAGGAAGCCATAATCGGATGGAATTTGATATTACCCCTTATCTCCGCTCTGGTGAGAACAAGCTAGCGATACGCGTTTATCAATGGTCGACAGGCAGCTATCTCGAGGATCAAGATAAATGGCGGATGAGCGGGATATTCCGGGATGTTTATCTGCTATCAGTTCCTAGCGTACATATGTTCGACATCCGCATTCGGACTCACTTAGACGAGACGTACCGGGAGGGTTTATTGGAGCTTGCCATTACTTTAACGAATCGATCTGAACTCTGGGGTGAAGCTTGCGGCATTCATGCGGTTCTGCTCGAATCGGCACATGAACTCGCAAGCGCAACGTTTGCTACCGATGCGCTCGCTCCACTTGCGGAAACTGTTGTCCATGCTGAGTTTCCAATAAGTGACCCTGAGCTGTGGTCAGCTGAGCAGCCTGCGCTCTATACGCTCCTGCTGACATTGACCAATGCGGAAGGTCAAGTAGTAGAAGTACATCGCTACACCGTTGGATTTAGGGATGTGAAAGTGGAGGCCGGACGACTACTCGTCAACGGCATGCCGATCATCCTTCGCGGAGTGAACCGTAATGAATTCGATCCAGATCTCGGTCATGTGACGACGATGGAGGCTATGGTTCGTGACATTACGCTGATGAAGCAACATAACATTAATACCGTTCGTTGCTCTCATTATCCGAATGACGAGCGCTGGCTCGATCTGTGCGATCAATATGGGTTATACGTTATTGATGAAGCGGATTTGGAGACGCATGGTTGTGTATTTCTCGGTGAGATTAGTCGTTGGATCAACAATCCTGACGAGAAGACGGCTTATGAAAGCCGATTGGCCGAAGATCCTGCGTGGAGGGAGGCGTTCTTAGATCGGATGGCTCGTCTAGTCGAGCGGGATAAGAACCATCCATCCATCATTGTCTGGTCCCTTGGAAATGAGTCTGGCTATGGCGACAACCACGATGCCATGGCTGCGTGGACGAGAGAGACGGATCCGACGCGTCCGATTCATTACGAACGGGCTAAGGATGCACCGATCGTCGACATCATCAGTTCCATGTATCCTTCCGTAGACATGCTGATCGCCGAAGGGGAGAAGGAGGAGTCGCGACCTTATCTGATGGTTGAATTCGGGCATGCGATGGGCAATGCGCTTGGCAATCAGAAGGAGTATTGGGACACCGTTTATCGATATCCCCGGCTTTGCGGTGGTTTAATTTGGGAGTGGACCGATCTCGCGATTCGCCGCCGTACAAGCGACGGAAGCCTCCAATACGCCTATGGCGGCGATTTCGGTGATGAGCCTCATAGCGGCAATTTCTGCATCGACGGATTGCTGTTCCCCGACCGCAGCCCTAAGCCTGCTTTACTTGAATTCAAGAAAGCGATCGAACCGGTCACTGTCACTCCGGTGCAAGCAGAGCAAGGCGTCTTACGGATAGGCAATCGGTACGACATGCTTTCGCTGAAGCATCTTGCTATCCATTGGCGTGTGTATCAGGACGGCATCCTGCTAGAGCAAGGGGAGCTTGCGTCGCTGGATATTCCCGCAGGAGGAGAGGAACTCGTCACGATTCCTTTCAGCACGCGCCCGACGGATCACAGCAGTGAATATTGGCTGCATGTCAGCTTCGTCCTGCGCAATTCCACGGATTGGGCGGAGGCAAGCCACGAAGTGGCATGGGCGGACGTGCCGCTGAACAATTCGGCTTGTTTGGAGTCTGCCGCCAATACACAGGTGTTGGCCAGATTGTCAGCTGCGGAATACGATCGTTTCTTTCGCATCGACGGCGATGTCTTCACGTTGACATTCGATAAGCTGAACGGAGAAATAACGGCTTGGGAG
The DNA here is from genome assembly GCF_059691955.1 of Paenibacillus sp. J22FR83. Taxonomy (NCBI): domain Bacteria; kingdom Bacillati; phylum Bacillota; class Bacilli; order Caryophanales; family Paenibacillaceae; genus Paenibacillus; species Paenibacillus sp. J22FR83. The sequence goes on along the minus strand of NZ_JCAUAM010000005.1, from coordinate 384,062 downwards.
TATAATGGCGTATCATTGCTCACGCAAGGTCCTCGCATCAATTTGTGGCGGGCACCGATCGACAATGACGTACATTTGGCGAAGCAATGGCGTGAAGCAGGTTATCATGAACTTGACGCTTACGTTCGCAGAGTCGAGTTAAGGACGCAAGAGGACCAGTCCGTCATTCAGATCAAGACGGAATCCGTGCTCGGTGTCAAAGGTACCCGGCCTTTATTCCAAGTAGAGCAGATATATACGATTTACGGCAGCGGGGAAGTGAAGTTGGAGAACCGGCTTGAACCTTTGAAGGAAGGACTGCCGCCGCTTCCGAGAGTGGGTATTCAGTTCACGATGCCGAATCAATTTGAACGCTTCGCGTGGTTCGGTCTAGGTCCACACGAATGTTATGCCGACCGCAAAGAGAGCGGAAAGCTTGGCTTGTACGAAGGGACAGTCGATGAGCAATTCGTGCCCTATATCAAGCCGCAAGAGAGTGGAAGCAAGGCGGATGTGCGCTGGGCTTCGGTTAATGACGTCAACGGCGTTGGACTGCTTATTGCTGGAGCGGGGATGCCGCTAGGGCAAGTTAGTGCAAGCCGATATTCAACCAAGGATTTGAGCGAAGCCAAACATCATACGGATCTGAACCAACTGGGCGATGTGGAAATCAATGCCGATTGGAAACAATCAGGAATTGGCAATCATAGCTGCGGCTATGCCCCCACCTTGCCGTCCTATCTGCTTGCTCCGGAATCGACGGAATTTACGGTTCGACTGAAGCCATTTAAAGAGGCAGGTCATGCATAATGGATATTTCTAGTTGTTTGACACCGTACAAATGGAAGAAGCCTGTACTTGTCGGATCAGGTGCGAAAGGAGCATTTGACAGCCACGCCGTAGATTGCCCATTTGTGTTTGGGCATAATGACCGATTTTACATGATGTATGTCGGTTTTGATGGAACAGGATATCAGACTGCATTGGCTGCAAGCGACGATCTGCTGAATTGGCAGCATCTGTCGATCATATTGACCAGAGATGAAGAAGGTAACGGATGGGATTCTCGCAATATTGCAGGCACATGGATGTTACGTGACAATGATATCCAAGGTCCAGGCTATTTAAAGAAATGGAACGGCAAGTACTGGTTAGCTTATCATTCTTATCCAGGTGATGGTTACGAAGCGGGATCTGCCAAGATTGGTCTTGCATGGACAGAAGACGAGAGCCTAATGAACTGGCATCGCCTGGAGAATCCGATTCTGGTGCCGGAGGATGGCGGGGAATGGGAGAAAGGCGGGTTATATAAGGAATGTCTGTTGGAGCATGAAGGTACATTCTATTTGTTTTACAATGCGAAGGATAAAGATGAAGGCGCTTGGATTGAGCAGACTGGACTCGCGACTTCGAAGAATCTTGTAGATTGGACGCGCCATGCGCATAATCCGGTACTTCAAGTGACGCCTGACGCTTGGGACAGCGGTTTCGCTAGTGATCCTTGCGTGCTGCAGGACGGATCGCGCTGGACGATGTTTTATTTTGGATTTAATTATAAAGCGGCACAGGAAGGGATTGCGCTGTCGGATAATTTGCTGGACTGGCGCAAATATGACGAACCGATCATTCGAATTGGCGAAGGTCATGCGATCGATTCCGTGTTTGCTCATAAACCGTCGGTTATTACCCATAACGGGATCTTGTATCATTTCTATACTGCATGTAGGCGCCCGATGGAAGGTGATGCGACATGTAATATTTTCCCCGAATTCCGCACGATTGCAGTTGCGACGTCCTTGCCGCTCGCGATTGGTTCTCTGCGGACAGAAGGCAGGCCTAGTCCGATCGGTCTAGATGAAACGGCTCCCCGCTTGAGCTGGTCGTTCCTTGATCAATTGCCGCTGGCATTTCAGCAGAAGATATATCGGATTCAAGTTGCGACGAGCTATGCAGGGCTGATGAATGGCGATTCGGATGCATGGGACAGCGGAATGGTCAGCAGCAGTGATCATACGGCTATTCCTTATCATGGTACTGCGCTGCAGCCTAGGCAGAGGTATTATTGGAAGGTTAACATTGAAGATGAAGCGGGGACGCAGTATGACAGCGTAGTGGCCTGGTGGGAAATGGGGCAGCTGGACAGTCGAAGCTGGCAGGGAAAGTGGATTGCCAATCCGGAAGTGACCGTGGAATCAAAAGGAGCGTCCCGCTTTCGGCGTCACTTCAATATCGAGCATAAGGTTGCGCGCGCGAGGGTGTACATTAGCGGGCTTGGGCATTATGAATTACAGTTGAACGGTAAGAAAATCGGCGACCATGAGCTTGATCCTGGTTGGACGAATTATGACAGTACGGTACTGTACACGACTTATGATATAACATCGCAGCTTAAGTTGGGTGAGAATAGGGTTCAAATTGAGCTGGGGAACGGCTTCTACCATGTTCCTGGCGGGAAGTATGTCAAGTTTAAGGATTCTTTCGGTACCCCTACATGTCTAGCCGATATCGTCATTGAATATACCACCGGTGCTTGCGAGTGGATCAGTACGGACAGCAGCTGGCAAGCCAGTCATAGTCCACTGCTGTTCACCTGTATGTACGGCGGCGAAGAATACGATGCGACAAGAGAAGATGGGAACGCTGCTTCATGGTATCCTGCCGTTGAGATCGAGGGACCTTCAGGCAAACTTATTGCGCAATCAGCTCCGCCGGTTAAGGTGATGCGTACATTCGAGCCTAAGACCATTACCAATCCAAAGCCTGGTGTATATGTCGTGGATTTTGGCCAAAATTTCTCAGGATGGCCAAAGATTCGTGTCAGCGGGATTACGGGCTCGAAGGTTGTATTGACCTGTGCTGAGCTGCTGAAGGAAGATGGTTTGGTCAATCAGAAATGGACAGGGTCCCCAAGCGAGTTTTGCTATACACTAAGCGGCAACAGTATCGAGGAATGGCGTCCGAAGTTTACGTACACGGGCTTCCGTTATGTGATGATTGAAGGTGCAATTCCTGAAGTGTTCAGCTCCCAAGCAGAGTCTTCCTTACCGGTGTTGTATGACATTGAAGGGCAGATGCTGTACCCTGAGCTTGAAATCGCAGGAGGATTCAAGTGCTCAGATCCACTGCTGAATCGGATTCACGAAAATATCACAATGTCGATCCTTAGCAATTCGAAGAGCGTATTTACGGATTGCCCGCATCGAGAAAAACTCGGTTGGCTGGAGCAAGTTCATTTGATGGGACCTTCGATTATGTTCAACTACGATGTTGAATCGATGCTCAAGAAAGTGCTGCAGGACATCTCCGAAGCCCAATTACCTGATGGCATGGTGCCGACGACGGCGCCGGAGTATGTTAAGTTCGATGATACGCTTAAAATATTCAGAGATGCTACGGCATGGGGCGGAACATATATCCTAACCCCTTGGGAAGTGCTGCAGCGTTATGGTAATATCGATTTGATTCAGAAACACTATCAGGGTATGAAGCGGTATCTGACATATTTAACTGAAAAGTCGGAGGGGTACATCATCACCGAAGGGCTTGGCGATTGGTATGACATCGGTCCGGCAGGGCCTGGACACTCGCAAAATACGCCAATACCTTTCACAGAAACAGCGATCTATTATGGTATGTCCGTTGTCATGCAGAAAATAGCGACATTGCTGAACGAGCAAGCAGATGTGCACCAATACGAGCAGTTGACCGCATCCATCCAAACAGCATTTCAGGAGAAATACTGGGACGAACAGGCAATCAGCTACGCAACTGGCAGTGATACTGCGCTTTCCATGCCGATCGCGATTGGACTGGCTCCCGAGCAGCATCAAGCTGTGCTAATTGAGAAGCTAGTGCGGCAAATTTCAGAACGCGGCTATCAGACGACAGCTGGCGATGTAGGTTATCGGTATCTGCTGCTTGCACTCAGCCGGGCCGGCAGATCGGATGTCATTTACCGTATGTCGCAAGTTACGGAGAAGCCAAGCTACGGGTATCAAATCGCGCATGGAGCCACGACGCTTACCGAAGCGTGGGATGGACCGACAGTAGGCAAATCGCAAAATCACTTTATGCTGGGACATCTGGAGGAATGGCTGTTTACAAGTCTGGCAGGTATAGATTTCCGCTATGATACAGAAACGGATCGTTACAATATCATGATTAAGCCCTATATGCCGGGTGATATGAAATGGGCAGAAGCTTGGCAGAAGCTGCGTCCAGGGTATGCGAGAGTGCGCTGGGAGAGAGATGAGAAGGATGAGCTATCGATCAGCGTGACAATTCCGCCAAATGCCAAGGGGATCGTGTACGTGACGAAAGCTATCTGCGGGCAAGATGAGCAGGCGGTATTGCCGAGAGGTGTCAAAAAACTTCGAGACGAATCAGATTTTAGGAAATATGAGACGGAATCAGGTAGTTTTACATTTTCTCGTCAAGAAGTGACGATAGTCGTGTGATCACTATAAATGCGAAATTCCGCCTTGCTTGTCAGATATCGAATCGGTATTTGACAAGCAAGGCGGATTTTGCGTTGTTGAAACCTATGTATGAACAGGGGAGGGAGATTTAAGCCCAAACAATAGATCATAATCCCACTTCATTTTTTTCAGATAGTTAAAATATTCGTCTTCCAGCGGATGCCCCTGAGTCCAAGGTTTCCTTGGGCCGGAGAAGTGAATGATCGCAGGCGTGATGTCCAACCGTAAGAGTAACAGATGACCCGTTGTATAGTTCCATTTGGGATCGAGCGAAAGCCGACCATCATACAATATCGCATTCAATGCGTCTTGATCCATATGTCGTATTTTGTCAGGATTATTGTTCAAGAAATCCCAAACGCGCTGCGCAACGTTTTCTTTTCTCCACTTCTCAAGATTGATAAGCAAGACGCCTGCATTAAAATACCCATACTGTTCCGGGATGGACAATATGCTCATCCGATTGTCTCCGAACGCCCATTCTACGGCCCCCAAATAATAATCGCTGATGTCGATATTCCACAGACCATAGATATCTTCCTTGATAATCGTATCCGGATCCATATAAATCACTTTCTCTACATCCTGACTTAACATTTCGGGGATGTGAATACGGAAATAAGCTTCCAAACTAATATGCGGTTGTTCGACTAATCCCTTATACATGGACCGGTCAACAAGGACATAGTGAATCTGCAAAGGATAGTCCTCTGTGGCATCATTTAAAGTATTCGTCACTCTTTCGGAGAGTCCGCTGTTCAAGATATATAGATTTACCTTGTAATCCAATTTCTTATGTTCGAATAACGAACGCAGCATGACAGCTAAATGCCTGCAATATTCATCACTAATGGCTGTTACGATATGGATAGTATTCATCTTGATCTCTCCCCGAATAAATTTAGGAAATAGGTTCTTTTGTGAGTTGATTGGACAACACGTCTAGTAAGAGTTCAAGTAGTTTTTTTTCATTTTCCATGATTGAAGTAAGATTTTTGATGATTCGATCCAGGTTCAGGGTATTTTTCGTGAATTCATATTTAAGGTTATAGGCTACATTAATTTTGCAAATCTTATGTAATTCTTTATAGCCATCAATACTGGCATCCAAATTCGAAAGGCCGTGATGATCTCTTAGATAGGTTAACCGATGCACCATGAGCGATTTATGCTCCATTAGCATATGAAAGGGGCGGTAATGGGACCAGGTATTCTGAGCCTTAACCAGTTCCACATGTTCAATTAATTTGTCGGTGATGGAGATGCCGTATATTTCATTGCAGCTAAACGTGTTAATTCTTGAATCGGAGTTCAGCGAAAATAAATAGTCGTTGATTTGATCACGAATGGCGGATAAGTTTAGCAAGAATTTTGGGGCTTTTTTGTTGTATAAAAATAGTTCGACTTTGCCGCCCATTTGAATGTTTACATCATAGCGGGCATTCATTTCATAGTAGGCCATGTTTAGTTCCTCAAATGTACAAGTGGAGGTAGCAAATTGACCTTCCCCGAAGCCATTATCGGCAACGAGGAACGTTTCTGTGTTTTTGTCATAGCCATAAATAAAAACGGCATGGCTTTGATTAAAATCTGAGTTAGATAGATGTGTATGATTGAGGCAGGTTTGCACATATTGATCGTCATCGATCGCCTTGATGACAAAATCACTGAATTTATTTTCAGTGAAATACGTATCAATCAGTTTTTTGCCGATGGATTCAATAATCACGTAGGGACATACTTTTTTTAATACAGGGGTGTAATGTTTGATTGGAAAGGAGGTCCCATTATAATTTCTCGTTATGAATTGCAACTGGATAAAGTTCGTATACACCCAGGTGTGAGTAGCTTCGTAATTTAACAATATCGATAACAGATTCGCTTCGTCAGGACAAGTACTGAGGAGAGGATCAGTTCTTGGCAATACTTTTCTGTTGGTATCCATATGGTTCACCTCGTTGTTAAGGTTTACTAGTATCATAGCATGCGATTATGGCATTCGGCAGTGATGAAAATTACAATGTTAGAGTAATAAATAGTAAGATTGTTCATTTGTTTTCAACATTGACTATAAAATTTAATATTGCTACGATCACAACATAAGAAAGATCAAGGATGATTTCCAGAAAAAAAGGGGTGAGAAATTGGTTGTGTGTAAACGCTTTCCCTGAAATGGACGATGCTTCTAAACAGTATAAAAAGAGGTGAAATGACAATGCCGGAAAATGCGATACACTCGAATTTTCTGAAAGGTGATACGGTTGTTGGAAGAGTCAATAACTGCGTTGAAAGAGCTATTTATTTAGTAGCAAAACAACATTATACAGGCGATCATGCCCATTTAACCAAATTGTTTGTAGGCGATTTGACATACAAGCTCACAACGGATCACCAGGGTGAACAGATTCGTATGTATAGTGACGAATTAAATTTTGCTGATGTGATTGCAATTAATCATGTGTTTATAAATAAAGGGGATTCGGTTAAAGCACTTTCGGAAATCGAAAATCACTTAAGTAATGGCAAGTATGTACTCTTAAGAACAATCACGTCGAGGCTTCCTTTTTTTAAAAGATACAATAAACAATATCAGGTTAAGGAGAGTGACTATATTAGGCCAGGGCATGTCATTCTTTTGCTTTGGCATGATGAAGATTATATCTATTACGTGGACAGTCCTAATGATTTACATGCTGAAAATTTCAAACCGTTTCCGGACAATCATGAAGTTGGCATGATCAAGAAACAAGATATGATGGATGCGCTGCATCTTTTGACGAGTCTTTTTACAATTGATGTGAATAAGGAGAACTTACATGACTTCATCACTCATTCACATTCTGATTATGTAACTCGTATGATCCAAGATAGTGTGCGGAAATACCGATCCTCCGACGTCGAGAAAACTAACACAGGCTATACCTATACAAACAAAGAAGCTTGCCTATTCTTAAGCGCATTAACACAGGAGCGACCGATTCTGTTAAACGATGAATTTAAACGGATTGAACAAAATAAAATTCTGATCGGTTTAAATTTAGTGCAACAGAGAAGGCAGATCCTAAGCGAATATTTAATCAGGGATTTCCCATTTGAATCTAAAAACAATGTACTGGCAGATCTTGAGACAAGCATTGAGGCCATTGAAAGTACGAAGATGTTCATTATGCATAATATGCTCAAAGGTCATTGGGCGTTTGATTCGATATACACAGAATTATTGGAAAATATGATACGCGCCGAAGATAACCTGTATGATGCTTTAGCGGGTAATTTCAGTTGAATATTTCGATAATTGGGGTGTTTCATGAGCATATATGACAAGATGACCACATTAATTTGGTATTTATTTTCGCCTAGATTCTATGGTCAATTCTGGAAGTGTTATAAGAAGATATTTGATCCCACAATCGTGTCGTACAGTATGTTTGAGCGCATAGCAGCAATTAAATGGTGCGAACAACAAGCGATAGATAGTAAGAGTGCCTTCAATATCATCACTAATCATGCCGACTATATTAACTTTTTCGATGAGTTTAAGGATATGGTCGAATCCGGGGTGAATAAAGAAGGGTTCACAAGAGATTTTGGCGGAGCTGGAGATCTGGAATTTATTTATAATCTGTCCAATTACTTAAGAGCAACGCGTGTAATTGAAACGGGTGTGGCATTTGGTTGGTCGTCATTGGCCATTTTACTTTCATTGAAAGATCGAGCAGATTCGAAATTAATAAGTGTTGATTTACCTTATAAAGGCAAGGAAGATATCGTTGGCATGGTGGTACCCTCTCATTTAAGAGATAAGTGGGAACTCATTCCAATGCCTGATCGAGAAGGAGTCCCATTGGCATTGCAATTATCTCACGAGTTTGATTTGTGCCATTACGATAGCGATAAAACGTACGCTGGAAGAATATCTACCTATCATCTTTTATGGAAATCTTTACGGAAAAATGGTGTTTTCGTATCTGATGATATTGGGGATAATTTGGCTTTCCGTGATTATTGTAAATCGATTAACAAAACACCAATCATATTTAAGTTTATCAAGAATCAATTGTGTGGGACGAAATATGTAGGCCTGCTCGTTAAGGAATAGGGTTGAGTAGATGTGAAAACAGGAGGTTATTTATGGATGCTGTTAATAAAATCGCGGATGTGATTGTGATTAAAGTGAAACAGCTATTAGAGTTTCAAGAGGACATCGACTTAGATGAAGATTTAATTGCACTGGGCTTAAATTCTATGGATTTAATGGCTTTGAGTGTTGATCTGGAGGATATTTTCAATATTGATTTTAAACCAGAAGAACTACTATTCAAAAACTTTTCTTCGATCAGAAAACTATCCGGCTTAATCGAGAAAAAAATGAATGGGTAGACTGGGTTCGTCGTTCAGCCGTAATGAAAAAATAGAAGGAGGAACTGATTCATGGAGGATGGACGCAAATCCGCAGCCATAACTGGACAGGCGTTGGCCACAGAGACCGGCATATGGGGTGCGCTTCAAATCTATATCGTACAACTGGCTTCCATCGTATTTTTTGTTGGGCTATCACCCATCTATTACCTTAACCGCTATGATCTCTTACGTCTTAAGAAAAAGATGAAGAATCCCTTTTATACGAGTAAATTTGTTCGATTTATGTATAGGCATCCGATTATCTATGAAATCGAGCTATTGCTTCAGAATTTTCCGAAACCTTCACGTGTATTTAATGTGCTGCCCGAAATGTCAGGCGAGGTGCTGCAAGTAGGTTGCGGACCTGGATTGCTGAATAAGTATTACCGCAACAATACGAACATTCACTTTACGAATTTGGATGTGAATCTGCCATCTCTGAAGCTGGGTAAGCGCATGGGACGATTCGACAGTTATGTCCATGCAGATATTTGTAAAGCTCCGTTTCCAGATGAAAGTTTCGATGTTGTGTTGTTTGCCCGTTGTTTTCATCATATTCGCCGTACGCGCAAAGCGTTGGAAGAATCCTTGCGTGTGCTGAAGCCTGGAGGTATCGTCATCGTTGCCGATCCAGTGTCGATACAGAAAACGAGTGCAGACGAGAAAATGACAGGAGCCTATATGATTAATTCTTCGATCGACGGCGTTGTCTGGAAATTCACGATAGAAAGTTTGAAGGAACATATCCTCCAAAATATGCCAGACGGTTTGGTACTGGAATCCGTGATCGAAAAGCGGCTAATCCATATGACGAATTATAATTTCAAATACCCAAATACGGATGTTGTGATGATATTGCGTAAACGGGAGGGCCATGATGAATCGTAATGTGACGATACTGTGTTCAGGTTTCGGACTTGGCTTTTATATACCAGGCATACTTGTAGCTAGAGGACTTGAGAAACTCGGCATATCAAGTGATATATATGTGTTTGAATCGGTACTGGATCCAGAGAAGCAGCGTCGAATTGATGACAGTAAAGCAGCTTATCACCATCATTTTGCTGCGGCCCAGCTGGCAACCAGGCTTCCTAAGGATATACGTGACAGTATTGATGCAAGGGCTGCACAGCGATTGATCGAACAATGGGATCTTGAGGAACGCGAGCATTTCATCGCATTATCCGGGAATTGGGTATATATTCTTGATTTGTATCGAGAGCATCGCATTAGTAATGGTCACAGAGCACCTGATGTTGATCTGCTGTATGTCGACTCGGACTACTCACCTTCTTGGAGAAGTATGAAAAAGTTTGTTTCGGACTTCAAATCCAGATACCGAGAGGTTTGGCTATACCGCGCTGAGATTGGAGAGATCGAGCGCTGTATTCCGATTGGAGAAGAGGAAACGGTACCGTATGACAACCGTAGACGGAGCTATGTTGTACATGGCGGTGGGTGGGGCATTGGCACTTACCGCAACGAGGCCGAGGAGCTTGAACGGCTAGGCATTGCATTGGATATTGTCGCTTATTTGGAGGAAGAAGCAGGACAAGAGATGAATGGCAACCGCTGGTTTATGAATGATCCGAAATGGAAGGCTTGGGAGACATCTCCTGGTAGTACGCCAGGCTTCCCGCCGTTTGCCGAACTTGTGCCAGATGAGACGCCTGTATATAAAGCTCCGCTAGAGCATCACGGATTGTATGGTATCATCCGTCAGGCCAGCGGGATTATCAGCAAGCCGGGAGCAGGAACCTTAATGGATTCGCTTGCCTCCGCAACGCCGCTTATCATGCTGGATCCATTCGGCAATCACGAAGCCCATAATGCAGCCTTATGGCAAAAGCTTGGCTTCGGTATCTCGATGGCCGACTGGAAAGCGTCGGGATATTCGCGAGAAGCGCTGCGTCCTCTGCATGAACGGCTGCTCGCTGCCAGAGCGAATGCGAAAGATTATATCGAGGAGTATGCCCATGCATTTGCGGCGTTTAACTCGTAACGAAAGGGGAAGTGAAGGATGAACGATCAACAGTTAGCCGGAAATGTCCTCCGCCTGGGCCCGCTGTCTGCTTTAGATGTGCTGCGCGAGGACCTGTGCCACATGTTTGACAAGTTTGGCTCGATCGCCCAATTTCATGATCGAACGGTCGTCCTTACCGGAGGAGCAGGTTTCCTCGGGTATTACTTAACGCAGTTTTTTCTAGGACTCAAGTCGCACGGTATCCGCCTGCGCAAGCTTGTGCTGCTGGATCGCTTCCTATTCGGAGAGCCCGAATGGATCAAGTCGGCACGCAGCGGACATGACGAACTAGAGGTTCATGTTTACGATGTTGCAAATGATGATCTAAGCTCATGCGGCTATGCCGTGTCCGCAGACTATGTGCTGCATATGGCCTCAATCGCTTCACCTACTTTCTACAGACAACATCCACTCGAGACCATTAAAGCGAATGTGTACGGTCTCGAGCGATTGTTGAACTTCTACAAGCAGTCGGATACGCTGCGAGGCTTGCTGTTCTTCTCCAGCAGTGAGGTATACGGCAGTCCTTCGGCAGATGCGATTCCTACCCCTGAGACCTATCTAGGCCAAGTACCAAGTATCGGTCCACGAGCATGCTACGACGAGTCGAAGCGACTTGGTGAAACATTGTGCTATGTGTATGCAACCTCATTCGGCATGCCTGTTCGAATTGTCCGTCCGTTCAATGTGTTCGGACCTGGCATGCGGCCGGAGGATCGCCGATTGCCGGCGGACTTTGCTCGCAATGTGCTGCAAGGGGAAGATATCGTCATTTATTCGGACGGTCGTCCTTCACGCACGTTCTGCTACATTGCCGACGCGATACCCGGCATTTTGAAGGTGTTGACGCACAGCACGTTCGACACCTTCAACATCGGAATGGACGCAGAGGAGCTGTCAGTTGCAGGGCTGGCCTCCATCTATGCCGAGGCAGGCAAAGAACTGACAGGGTATCGTGGCGTCATCCGTATGGAGCAAGCCGCCGATCGCGAGTATTTGACCGATAATCCGCAGCGACGATGCCCTGATTTGACCAAGGCACGCGAGGTACTCGGCTATGCCCCCGACATAAACGTACATGATGGGGTTCGTCGCTATCTGTCATTTCTCCAGGATGCGGCAGGTGTTCGTGTATGATCGCTGTCATTGGTTTGGGATTTGTCGGTCTGACAACGGCGCTAGGTTTGGCCACGCAGACAGGCAGACTGGTGTATGCCTACGATTCGAATGCCAATCTAAGGGCGAAGCTGAAAAGCGGCGAAGTGCCGTTTCATGAGCCAGGACTTAAGGATAAACTACATGAGTTGCTTGGAAGCGGTCTGATCATTTGCGATACGCTGGCCGAAGCGCTTGAACATACCTCAATCATCTTTTATTGCGTCGGTACACCGAGCCGCCCTGACGGGGCAGCGGATTTGGATGCGCTTACAGGTGCGATTCGTCAATCGCTTCCGCTGCTGAGGAAGGATAGCTACTGTACGTTGGTGATCAAGTCGACCGTGCCGCCAATGACGACAACAGATGTTCTTGCACCTCTGTTGAAGAACTCCGGTCATACGGTCGGCGAGTCCGTTGGACTTGCACATAATCCGGAATTTTTGCGAGAGGGGCGGGCATGGCAGGACTTTATTCATCCCGATCGGATTGTGATCGGAGCATGTGACGCATATAGTATGCGTCAGCTTGAGCAACTGTATGAACCGTTTGGTGCTCCTGTGCTTGCCGTGTCGCCTGGGACTGCAGAATTCACCAAAATGGCCTCCAACGCACTGCTGGCAACGATGATCAGCTTCTCCAACGAACTGGCTGCGCTTGCAGAAGGCAGCCCGGAAATAGATATCTCGCAGACATTTCGGCTGCTTCATGCGGATGGGCGATGGCAAGGAGGAGGGATGGCGAGCTATGTGTATCCTGGTTGTGGTTTCGGAGGATACTGCCTGCCTAAGGATACCTTGTCACTGTACCGATATTCCCAGAAGCTAGGACGTGAGTCCACACTTCTTGGAGGGGTGCTGGCGGTGAACGCCCGCACAAAGCGGGCATTTGCGGAGCGCGTTGTAGCTGCAGCAGGGCCTAAATCTAAGGTTGCCGTGCTTGGTCTGGCGTTCAAGCCGGGCAGTGACGATGTGCGCGAGACGCCAGCAGCCGATATTATCGCACACCTGCTAGAGCTTGGTGTTACCGATATTGTTGCCTACGACCCGCTAGCCATATCACGATTTCGCGAAGCTTACGATTTCCCAATCCGCTATGCGCACTCATTAGAGGAGGCGCTGGAAGGACGCGATCTGGCCGCTCTGGTGACGGCTTGGCCGGAGTTTACTGCTAGGCAGTTGTTGCTGGAACGTGTGCAGGTTATTGACGGTCGATATTGCCTGGGAAAGAGGGAATTAGTGTTACCAACCCAATTGAGGAGGAATTAGTCGAGATGGAACAGATAACAGGAGGGGCTACAATGGAAAAGAAAATTGCCGAAATTATTGCTGAGATGAAGGAAGATCCTTCATTGGCTGAAACACTGTCCGCCACTTCCAGCATTACAGAAGAGGCAGGATTGGACTCGCTGCAGCTAGTCAACTTTATTCTCCGCATCGAGGATGAGTTCGGAGTTGAATTCGACTTTGACGAGTTCGATCTAGAGCATCTTAGTTCAATCGAGGCCTTCTGTGCATTCATTAGAGAGCGAGCATAAGATGGAGCGTGTGCGCGAATACAAGAGTCCTCTAGCGCTGAGCGGTGTATTCAATGCGGAACGGTTTTGGCGAGAGCAGGGATTGTCGAAGCTGCCTCAAGTTGCAGACAAACAAGCAGAGCGAATTGTAGGCTTGATGGATGAGCTTATGTTCAGCTTAGCCCGCCCTGGTGATTATGTGTTGACGAGTCTTCCGATGCATGCCACGCATTTGGACTATCTCGCTTCAATCGGATTTGATTTTCAGAATGTCATTTGTGATACGGCAGACGAAAACCTGGACATGATGAATCTTCCTAAGTTGCCGTCTGATTGTACGTTCAATTCATTCGCTGTCCTTCCCCACCATAAGCAACTGTCAGAGTTGCTGGGGATTGCGTATAGCGAGCCGGATAATGAGATCATTCAGTGGGTGAACGGCAAGCATTATTCCACAGATATGCGTTCAAGACTGGGGATTCCTAATCCTGCGCGCATAGCTACAAGCTCAGAGGAATTGCAAGAGATGGCGTTAGAGATGCTTAAGGAAGGTCCCATGCTGATTAAGGACGACTACGGCGTATCTGGCAAGGGTATCATTCACGTACGTGAAGAGACAGTGCTTCGCCGTATTGCCAGCTTTTTGGCTGCACAGGAGAAGAAGGGTTGTCATACTCGTCTGATCTTAGAACCCTTACTGCCGAAGACGTTAGACTTTTCCACCTTATTCCATCTCTCGGAGAAAGGTGATTTCCGGCTGGTATCCGTGCAGCAGATGATCAATCGTGATTTTGCTTTTCGCGGTATTGTAACACCAAATGATGTCTTCCACATGGAGCTAGAAGCGACTGGATACCTGGAACTCATGGAACAAATCGGAAAATCGATGTATGCGGATGGCTATTGGGGCGATGTTTGTGTAGATTCGATGCGGCTTGAGGGAAATGAATGGATGCCGATCGTGGAGATTAATGCACGCAAGTCGATGAGTCATATGAAGAATGGGATTGATGCATTCGTTGCCAGGCATGGCATGCAATCTATGTTAACGTATTACAGTATTTCTTATACGCATGAGACATCGTATGAACAGATTCTCGATTGCCTCCGTCGTGAGGAGTTATTATTTGATCCGAAGTGTGGAATGCCTGGTATCGTGCCGTTGTCGGCCAATACTTTACTTGCGGGCAGCGCGCTCAATGTACCAGGAAAGGGCCGTTTGTATGCGGCGATTGTCTATCGAATGGAAGAAGATTGTCTAGTTGTGGAGACCCGTCTGCAAGAGATATTTGCGGAACTAGGACTCCGTATATGGAATTAAATCTGGCATACACATAGGGAGTGATGAGAATGAGTGAAGCAAAAATGGAGGCACAATCGACCAAACCGACTTTTGGAAACTCCGCCCCGCGCTGGATATTCCTGCAACTGCTGGAGAGCTGTAATCTGCGTTGTAGAATGTGCTATGAATGGGGAGAAAGCGGTGCGTACAACGAGAAGGCGATTTTGTCTAAGTTGGATATAAACGTCGTTAAGCAGATTGTCGAATCGTGCAGTCACGCAAAGCCATTTTATGATCTATACGGTGGTGAGCCACTGATGTATCCGCACCTCGAAGAGTTGTTGGCGTTGATTACCCATTATGGAAGTACAGTGCAAATGCCGACAAACGGGACCCTGCTAGCGAGCAAAGCGGAAATCCTTGTCAAGTACAATGTTAACCGTATCTGGGTTTCACTGGATGGACCGGAGGAATTCAATGATGAGCAGCGAGGAAAGGGCGTTTTTGCGAAAGCAAAACGAGGTATCGAAAAGCTGTATGAAGCCAGAGAGGCAAGACCCGAATCCAATATGGAAATTGGTCTCAACATGGTTGTGACGCCTGCTAACCATAAGCAGATTGCCCGTATGTTTTTTGAAAGCATTGACTTATCTAAGCTTGATTGTATCAGTATTGAAATGCAATCGTACCTAACCGAGGAGAATCATAACCAATATGTGAAGCTGCTGGAAGAGAAATTCGATGTCAAAGGCGCTCCGATTGCCCGAGGGTTTGTACAAGATATCAGTAAATTTGCGGATATGGACTTTGAAGGGATTTTCAATCAAGTGCAAGCTGTCAAGGAAGAGTGTGATCGTAGGGGAATCTTCGTGAATTTGTATCCTAAATTCAATACAGTTGAAGATATTCGCAAGTATTTCACTGCCAATTGGCACGAGATGTCAAAGGTGAAGAAACGGTGTGTCTTTCCATGGATCAGTACGGAGGTGAATGCGCTCGGCAATGTGACGTCATGTCACGCTTTTTATGATTTGACACTCGGCAATGTGAACGAGACGCCTTTACTGGATATTTGGAATGGTCCGCGTTATAGCAAATACCGTAATCATTTAAAGAAGGAATTGCTTCCGATCTGTCAGGGGTGTTGTTTGTTCTACAACGAAAAGCCAAAGTAAGGTGAAAACGATTCCATGGAAAGAGGTGATTTCATGCAACCGACCAGCAAATTGAAAGTGGATAAAGAATTGTTTGATTCTTTGAAGCGTACCGTTCGCAACGTTATCGTGGCGCGCAAAGGCAGGGGGATGGACAGTCTATACAAAACGGATATGCCCGAATCTATCGGAATCAAGATAACGAATCGTTGCAATCTGCGCTGTAAGCATTGCTATCAATGGAGCGAAACCGGCTATCATCATGATATGGATGATGAACAGCAAAATTTGGATATCGATGTACAGATCATCAAGAATATTCTGGATGAGACGAGGGATGCGAAATCGAGGCTTTACTTATGGGGCGGAGAGCCAATGTTCCATCGCAAGTTTAGTGAAATACTAGCCTTAGTGGCTGCCGATCGCAGGGAAACCCTTATTTGCACAAATGGCTTGCTGATTGACAAACATATGGATGGTCTTCTCGCTCTAGGTAAGGATTTGGAGCTGTTGTTCGCGATTGAAGGGTTTGAGAGGGAACATGACCTAATCAGGGGCAAAGGTTCGTTTGGCAAAACCATGGAGCAGATTCAGAAGCTGACCGAGCTTCGGGAGCAAGGTGTCTTTAAAGGCGGTATTTCCGTTCACTGCGTCATTCACGATTATATGATTGGTCGATTACCGGAATTGATGGCCTTCTTTGAAGAAAGCGGAATTGATTTCGTACTGCTTTGCTTCCCCTGGTTTATTTCGGATGAGGCTTCTCGGGAGATGGATCATTATTTCACGAAGAACTTCGATTGGTTAACGGATATTAGCGATCGGAAATGCAATTGGCATGGATTTAAATATCAAATTAATCCAAACAATGTCCCTGCCTTGTTGGATGATTTAAAGTTGATTAAAAGCCGCAGCTGGACAACGCGCATCCGATTTCAACCAGGACTTGAGCCTGATGAAATTGAAAGTTTCGTACGCGGCCAGGTTATGAATGTGCGCTGTGCGGATACGTGTCTAGCATTGTCTACGCGAGTGGATGTCCTACCGGACGGGAGTGCTTCTGCGTGCAAATTTTTCTCCGAATTCACCGTCGGTAATTTAAATAATAGCGGCTTGCGTGAGCTATGGCATTCTGACCAGTACGATCGGATACGTGGAAAAATAAATACGGAACTGACGCCAGCCTGTTCCAAATGCAGTGTGCTCTACTTGACGAGCTCTGCAAATATAAAGCATATATGAGTATCTTCGAAAACAAGGAGATCGTTGTTGCTGCTTTAGGATGTCCGGCCATTTTGCCACGTGCCCTGCTTCAACCAGCACGCGAGGTTGAGGGGGTTCGAGTCGCAGGACTGGCGAATCGGACGGTGTTGAAGGCGCAGGTGCTCGCCGAGGATTACGGTATTGCGAAAGTTTATGACAATTTCGAGCAATTATTAAAAGATCCCGAGGTCCATCTTGTTTATATCGCGCTAAGCAATGAACTGCATGAGGAATGGACTGTTCGTGCTGCCAAAGCGGGCAAAAGGGTGTTGGTTGAGAAGCCGATTTGTTCGAATTTGACCGAATGGGAGAGGATCGAGCGGGCGGCTAAAGAGGCAGACGTACAAATATGGGAAGGGCTGATGGTGCAGCATCATCCTTGGCAGCACACACTTCGATCCATGATCGAAGACGGCCGATACGGGCGGTTGTTAAAGACGGAGACGAGAATTAGCTTTACGCCTAAGGACAATTTCCGTGAAAATTATCGAAGCAATCCTACCAAAGGTGGCGGTGTATTTCGTGATCTTGGCTGTTATTGGCTTCAATTCATTCAGGCCATCCACGGGCTGGAAGGCGGCCGTGTCTCTGGCCAGTCCGATTTCGCAGGTCCGGATGGATGCGATTGGACTTTTCGTGCTAAGGCTGCATTTGCAGATGGCCTAGAATCGAACTTCGTAGGTTCGTTTGAAATGCCATACAAGTCCAAGCATGTGTGCTACTTCGAACAAGCGACGGTTACATTGGGCGATTTCTTTCGCGCCAATGTCGGACACTACAAGATTCGGCTGACGATCGAGTGGTTGGATGGCGGACATCGTGAACAGATAGAGTTCGAGCCAATGAACTACTATACGAATCAATTAAGAGCTATTCGCGATGCGCTGAGACAGGGAAAACCAAGCGAACCTTTTAACCAAGTGAAGGAGCGCATCGCAATGGCTGATACGATATACCAATCGGCTTTGCAAGACAGAAGAGGAAAGGCATGACCGATTCATAGACAGAAATGGCTTCTTTGAAGGAGATGACACACGTGCCAGCCATTATCGTAAAGGACTTGAGCAAAACATTTGAATACTATAAAAAAGAAGTGGGTCTTCGTCACTCTTTAACGAACTTGTATGCACGGAAAAAGCTGTATAAGGAAGCGGTTAACAATGTCTCCTTTGAAATCGAAGAAGGGGAAATCGTAGGCTTTCTTGGTCCTAATGGGGCTGGAAAGACAACCACGTTGAAGATGCTCTCTGGTATTTTGTATCCGAGCGCAGGAGAGGCAAGCGTGCTCGGATTCAACCCATGGAAGCGCCAAAAGGCTTTTAAACGTCAATTCTCGATCGTGATGGGCCAAAAAAATCAACTGTGGTGGGATTTACCGGCCAATGAGTCCTTCTATCTCAATAAAGCGATATATGAGGTGGACGATCATCAATACATGCGGACACTAGGAGAGCTCACTGAGCTGCTCGAAGTGCGAGACTTGTTGGATGTACAGGTTCGGAGGTTGTCGCTTGGCGAGCGGATGAAAATGGAGCTTATCGCAGCACTTCTCCATAATCCGAAAGTATTGTTTCTCGATGAGCCGACGATTGGACTGGATATCATCTCTCAGCGCAAAATTCGGGAGTTTTTGAAGCAGTATAATGGGACGAAACGCACAACGATTATTTTAACAAGCCACTATATGGAGGATATTCAGTTTCTTTGCAAGCGCACCATCGTAATCAATAATGGTAGCGTTGTCTACGATGGGGATCTTGCCAGGGTGAATGACACGCTCGGAGACCGCAAAGTGATCAAGCTGCAATTAGAGGAGCCAGTGGAAGTGGCCCGCTTCCGAGCCTATGGGAAAATACTTTCTTATGATGGTATTTATGTACATATTGAGGTGGACCGATCGCAATTTAAGTCCTGTGCCCAGTCTTTGTTGGCAAACTTTCCAGTCGTGGATCTCACCATTGAGGATATTCCAATTGAAGAGGGCATCGCGCGACTGTTCGAGAGAGGAGTGAACACCGATGCTTCCGCTTCCCTGGAAAACGTACGCTAAATGTTTTAAAATGGGTGCGCTCAGCGCAATGGAGTATCGTGTTGATTTCTTTATTCGGCTGTTTAGCGGCGCGATGCCGATTGTCATCCAATGTTATCTGTGGACCGCTATTTTCCGCAATTCGTCATCCGCTACGGTATTTGATTATACCTATTCGCAGATGATTGCCTATTCCATTCTAGCGATTCTCACGTCTACCGTTGTGGCGGCAGGGTTCGAGCGCGAGATTTCCACGGATGTAAAAGAAGGTAGTTTGAACAAGTTCATTGTGCAACCGATCTCTTATTTTTACTTCCGTGTATTCAAATTCCTTGGCGACAAAAGTATTCGGATTGCGATACTCGTTGTGATTAACGCCATTGTGATTGCTATTTTGCATGTCACGCTAGATTTCCAACTCAAGATGCAGTCTGTAATCGGGTATCTCATGGTGATTCCGCTGTCATTACTTTTGAACTTCACGATCTATTATTGTATTAGTGCAATTAGCTTTTGGGTTATCGAGGCATGGGGGATTTTTGCAACCTTTACTTTACTTGCAGGCATAGCCAGTGGAAGTATGTTTCCTATTGATATTTTTAACGCGCCTATACAGCGGGTGCTTGAATGGCTCCCATTTCAATATGTCATCTATTTCCCTGTCAATATTTTAAGCGGTAAAGTAACTGGAGCGGATATCATGTTTGGTATGAGCATCCAACTGATCTGGCTCGTTGTATTCCTGTACGTTTCGAAATTGCTGTGGCAGGCTGGGATGCGCAGATTTGAAGCAGTTGGAGGTTAAATAGGAGGAGACACAGATGAGCGAATTGTTGAAGGGGACGAAACGCTACTTATATATTTACTGGCTATTATGCAAAAACAGTTTCATGTCTGAAATGGAATACCGTGTGAATTTTATTTTTGGGGCGCTGATTGAAGTTGCCTATTTATGTATCAAACTGCTTTATGTGTTAATTGTTTATCAAGCAGGGGTGAAAGTTAACGGCTTGACGCCTGATGGCGTTCTTCTGTGTGTGGGGTCATTTACATTTATGACTGGTATTTATTGTTTGTTCTTTTATATGAATTTCGCTCGGCTCCCCGGACATATACGAAACGGTACGTTGGATATGATGATCACAAAGCCAGTGTCCCTTCAGTTCATTTCGACGCTGAGTCGAATCAATTTTGGTTTCTCATCGACGAATCTCATTGCAGGCATCATCATGATCATCATTGCCTGGCGGAGATTGGAAATGCCCGTAACGATAGATAATGTCTTGATGTATGCGATATTCACGGTGTGTGGGGTCATACTGAATTACGCATTATTCTTATTGCCGTCGCTGTTAACATTCTGGACGGTGCAGTCGAAAGGAATCAATGACGCGTCAGCTCTCTTATGGGACATGAACTATATGCCAATGACCATATACAGCAAAAGTCTCCAGTTTGTCGGAAGCTTTCTACTACCGGTATTTCTCATCACCAATTTGTCTCCTTTCTATGTACTGGATAGGCTGCCGAATTATATGATGATTTGGGGCTTCATTGCTCCAATACTGTTTATAGTTCTTTGCCGATTGCTTTGGAAGCACGCAATCAGGAACTATACCAGCGCAAACAGCTAGCGCTAGTTCTACTCTACATAGGAAAGCAGGGGAAATGACGATGACAAAAGTGGTCATTTTGTGCGGCGGGCTCGGTACAAGGCTGGCTGAAGAAACGAACGTGAAGCCAAAGCCTCTTGTCGAAATCGGAGGACTGCCAATCCTAGTGCATATTATGAAGATGTACGGCTCTCAGGGTTTCGGTGAATTCGAACTCGCGCTAGGTTATAAAGGCGAGATGATCAAGCATTATATGCTGCATTATCCGTATTATTCGAAAGATTTGACCATTGATATGCGAACGGGTGAGGTAAGTAAATCGGGTGACGGCGGCGAAGATTGGATTGTACATTTAACCGATACAGGGGAACGGACGATGACCGGCGGTCGGTTGCGGAGGTTGAGACCAAGGCTTGGAAATGGCACATTCATGATGACTTACGGCGATGGAGTTAGCGATATCAACCTAAGGGCGCTACTGGACTTTCACCGATCGCACGGTAAGCTTGCGACCGTAACCACAGTGCGCCCTCCAGGACGTTTCGGCACGATGTTGACCGAGGGGGATCAAGTTAAGGTTTTCCATGAGAAACGGGATCAGGAGGAACGCTGGATCAATGGTGGATTTTTCGTGCTGGAACCGCAGGTGTTGGATTACATCGAGGGTGATGCGGACAGCTTGGAAAGTGATGTGCTCGATCTCATTGCGCGCGACGGTCAACTGATGACTTATCGGCATGAAGGTTTTTGGTCTTGCATGGACACAATTCGAGATCACCAGTCGCTGGAGGCGTTGTGGGCAACTGGTGAAGCGCCATGGAAGGTATTGAAAGAGTCTTGATGCAAGTAGCCTTTTCTGCCTAATACTCAAGTGGAAGATCATCTGACAAACCGCCGGCAATATATGCCTTGACGAGCGCGATAGGGTTGCAAACTGTCGGCTCTTTTCGCGCGCGAATCTCGAAATAAAGATTGAAATTTGATTACGCTTACAAACACCTTAAAAATGAACGCTGTTATTTAAGTTTTCAACACTATTCATGTCTAACTATCGACTATACAATAAAATCATATTCTCCAAGCTGCAGCTTGAGTCAGGGAAATAAGGAGGAGTGAAGGTGGTTTGAAACAGCTAACAGAGGTAGGCACATCGCAGCGGACAAAGCAGCTCACGACGGCAAAACGATCCATCTGGCATGAAATTGTCAAACAGAAATATGCTCATTTGTTCGTTTTAACGGGAATGCTGATTGTCTTCGTTTTCCATTACTTGCCGATGTTCGGCATTTTGATGGCATTTAAAAATTATTCAATCTCGACAGGAATTAAGGGGATCTTTACGAGTGAATGGGTAGGGCTCAAATATTTCAATGAATTTGTCCACGCTTACAATTTCAAGCAAATTGTAACGAATACGTTGGCAATCTCTCTTTTGAAATTAGTCTTTACCTTCCCGATGCCGATTTTATTGGCCATTATGTTTAACGAAGTGCGGCATCAGTTTTTTAAGCGTTTCGCACAGACAGTCAGCTACTTTCCTCATTTTATTTCGTGGATCGTCGTTTCTGGGTTGCTCGTTGTCTTCTTGTCGACCAACTCTGGTATTGTAAACGATTTATTGAAGGGATTAGGTCTTGTGAAGGATTCGCTTCCGTTCCTGTCCAGTCCGGATTATTTCTGGGGGCTAGCTGTCACGACGGCCATGTGGAAAGAGGCGGGCTGGTGGGCGATTATCTTCCTCGCAGCGATCAGTGGACTCGATCCTACGCTGTATGATGCAGCCGAGATGGACGGAGCCGGTCGATTACGCCGTATCTGGCATATCACACTGCCTGGTATCCGTGGCACGATTATCGTCGTACTTATTCTGGCAGTCGGAAGCATGCTCGGCGGAGGCCTTGTTGGATCCAACTTTGAGCAATCGTACTTGCTCGGTAATTCGATTAATAACGAACGCTCAGAGATATTGCAAACATATGCGTTCAAGATGGGCTTAGCACAAGGACGATACGCATATGCGACGGCAATCGACTTAATACAATCGGTAATCGCTATCATTCTTGTATTCGGAAGCAATTACCTATCCAAAAAAGTCACCAAAAACAGCTTGTTCTAACAGCGGAAAGGAGTCAATTATGCATCGCAAAACGATCGAAGATCGCATTGTTGACACTGTAAATATTAGTTTGCTTGTCATCATTGCGCTGGTTACGTTGTACCCCTTTTACTATTTAATTATTATTTCGTTCAATAACGGGCTTGACACCACGCTGGGCGGCATCTATTTTTGGCCAAGGGATTTTACCTTCAACAATTATGAGAAGTTTCTCAGCGATCCGAAGTGGATTAAGTCTTTTGGGGTCTCCGTGATAAGGACAGGTATCGGAGCGGCCGTCACGATCTTTTTTACGTGTTTGACAGCGTATGGTCTGGCGTATCGTAATCTGGTGTTTCAGAAGTTCTACTTTTCATTTTTTATCATTGCCATGTACACCTCGGGCGGACTTATCCCCTATTACGTTGTACTGCGCAGCATAGGATTACTCAATACATTTTGGGTTTATATTGTTCCAGGTGCAGTGACAATCTTCTTCCTCATTATTGCGGTCTCATTCTTCCGTGAGATACCTGCGGAGATGGAGGAATCGGCGCGAATAGATGGGGCTTCGGATTTAACTATTTTTTTGAAAATAATCCTACCCGTCTCCAAACCGCTGATTGCTGCAATGGGATTGTTTATAGGCGTAGGCCAATGGAACTCATGGATGGATTCGGCCTATTTTGTCAATAAGGATTCGCTCCGACCATTAACCTACCGTATGATGGAAGTTATCAATCAGGGGATGATTCCGACGGATATGGCTTCTGCGGATTACGCTGCGGCCGTTACGGGTGTGACAACCTTTTCGATACAGGTGACAGCCATGGTTATCGCAGTTATACCGATCCTGCTTGTCTATCCTTTTTTACAAAAGTACTTTGTTCAAGGAATTATGATCGGTTCTGTAAAGGGTTAAGCAGCATTCGTTTGAGTTCTAGTGTATGACGTTGGTGGAGCGCGGAATAAAACCACAAATAAAAAAGAGGTTTTATTCCGTTTTACATATAATTTAAGGTAGAGATAAAAAGGAGGCAATTCAATGAAGAAGGTTTTTAAATCGACAGGGTTGATAGCGCTTGCAGGGATGATGTTACTTACAGCCTGTTCAAGCACCAACAGTGGCAACAGTACGGAAACTAGCAAGACGAGTACTGCACCAGCTGCCACGCAAGAAGCCAAGAAAGCTGACCAAAAACCTGTAGAGCTTACGGTATTCGTCAATATGCCATGGTGGTCTCTAAAAGACTGGAGTGGCAAGGTTCCGGAAGAAATTACTAAGAAAACCGGAATTAAGCTGAACGTTCAGGTTGCTACGGACGATAAACAGCTTCCGCTTCTGATCGCTTCAGGCGATTTACCTGATTTGGTATATACAGCTACTGATCTGACGCGCATGGCCGTCAGTAATGTATCTTATCCATTGGGGGACTTAATCAAGAAGTATGCGCCGGATTTCAAGATTAGTAAAGAACGTATGGGCGTCAACACGATGCCAGACGGCAACTTCTATACGATACGAAATGCATACTCTACGGAGCAAGAGTGGAAAGATAATCCAAAAGCAATACCAGGCACGAGCGGTTTGACTTTCCGTCAAGATATTATGGATAAAATTGGTAATCCTCCACTGGATAACTTGGATGATCTCACCGCGGTTCTGGGCAAAGTGAAAGCTCAGTTTCCGGATATGACGCCGCTCGTGTGGGATAAAGATCAAATCGGTCAAAATCTCCGTATCAACTTCGGATTGAAGAAAGCCAAAGGCTTCGTGGACATTGACGGTGCTGCGAAATACTACCTGAAAGATAAAAACTATTTGAATTACTACCTGTACATGAACAATCTGTACCGCAAAGGATATATGACATCTGAGAACTTCACCTTTAAGGACGCTCAGCAAGATGATCAATTGGTATTAAACGGTAAAGCCTTTGCCCATGGCCATGGTAATGCGGATGCGACCAACGCGCAATTGGAAAAACTTGGGGCAGCATTCAAAATGACGCAAGTGACGAAACTGCTTAGCGACCAAGCGGGTGTTCCGATGGGTGGATCCGGCTGGGCAGGCATGTATATTACGAAAAAGAACAAAAACCCAGAAGCTTCAATTAAATTCTTGCAGTTCATGTACAGTGAAGAAGGACAAAAGCTTGGACTTTACGGTATTAAGGGCGAAGATTGGGAATATAACGAAGCAGAGAAATATCCGGTTATGAAATATGATTTCAACAACGCTGAAATTCAAAAGAAAATGGGTGTTGTTTGGTGGGGTCTGATTGGCAGCAGCGGCGTTAACGAAGCACTACAACGTTATAGCCCGACTTCTCAAATGACGAAATGGGGTCTTGCTAATAGGGCCGCTCTTAAGTTCAACCCTGCACTGGGTCTAGTTACTACAGAACCAGATACAGAAGAGCAAGTAATTGAAAATCAAATCACAAATATGGTCACGACCGAAGAATTAAAAATCTATTTGTCGGCTTCCGAAGCAGAAGCCAAAGCCAATTACGAAGCTATGATGAAAAAGGCCGAAGGCATGGGACTGGCGAAATTGGAAGCCTGGGCTACGGCGAAATACAAAGAATATCAGAAAAACTTTTAATTTTTAGCTTGATGTAAACGCTACAAAAGTGGATGCTTGCCGATATGGCCGAAATGCGTAAGCATTTCGGCCATTGAGTCGAGCCATCTATTTATCAATTTCAGGAGGATCCTTCTATGAATTACAAGAATCTGCGCGAGAGGTTTGCTTCACCGGATCCGGATTTCGGTCCAGTGCCGTTTTGGTGGTGGAGTGCGGAGGAAGTAACACCGGAACGCATTCGATGGCAATTACAGAAATTCCGCAGCGGAGGCTTGCGCAATATCGGCATCATCAATATTGCGCCGACGGGCCCTCAATACGGAAGCGTCGCCGACGATCCGCCATATTTTAGCGAGCGTTGGTGGTCGATGTTCGAAGTGGCTCTGCGTGAAGCGCAAAGATTGGGTATGCGTATTTTCTTCTACGACCAAATCGGCTTTTCGGGAACCAACTTTCCGGCTCACCTTGTTGCAGAGCATCCGGAATGGGCCGGTTACCAGCTGCGTAGACTTGCACATGGCGAGGAGCTGACTGAAGATTCAGCGTTACTAACTGAGATCGGCGGCTACCGGTACATAACGGTTAGGCAAGGATTTAATTGGCTCGACAAGCGCGCCACAGAGCAGTTATATGACCGAATTTACGGCGAGTTCGAACGGCGTTTTCCGAGTGAGCTAGGCCGGACGATTGGCGGCAGCTTCCAGGATGAGCTTCCATCGATGCCATTATGGACGGATAGCATTCCCAATCTGTATGCCAAGCGGTATGGAGAGAACTTGATTGCCGCATTGCCGGCACTGTTCGAAGATATAGAGGGAGCTTCGCTTATACGAAGGCGCGTTTACGAACTAGCGACCGAGCTGGCGGAGGAAGCGGTGTTCAAACTGCAATATGAGTGGCACAAGCGCCATAATATGCTGCAGTGCTGCGACCAGGCTGGACCTGCGCGTCGCGTCGATCTCCATGGTGCGCAACGGCTTTATCTGGATTATATGCGCACGCATCGCTGGTATAATGCAGCTGGCAGCGATATGGACGGCGAGATCAAACCGCATGCATCGATGGTTCATTTGCACGGCGGTAAACGCGTGTTCCTAGAATCTTTCCATACGAGCGGTTGGGGCGGAACGATGGAGGAGACGCTGCACTGGTTAGTACCTTGGCTGCAGTCTGGTGTGACGCTTTACAGCCCTCACTCTGTCTATTACAGTACGCGTGGGGGATGGTGGGAGTGGGCGCCGCCCGACACGGGATGGCGTCAGCCGTATTATGAGCATTACGGCGTGTTTGCCGATACGGTCAGCCGTGCGTGCTGGCTGTTAACACAAGGAACGCATGTGGCCGATGTTGCGGTTCATTATCCTTCACACGCGGCATGCGGTTGGATGTCGTTGTCAGACGGAGGGCCTTTGGAGCATCCGATGGCCGTCGCCAACATGATGCCGCATAAGCGGATCGCGCATGTGCAAGAGGTTTACCAATCGCTGACAGGCCGCTGGAACCGCAAGGAGCGTAATCAACCAGGTGCGCTTCGCTCCGCATGCATCGACTTTGATGTGACGGACGATTCCGCTTTGGAGATTGCGAGGGTGTCGGATGGCAAGCTCCAAATTGGCGACGAATCGTTCTCAACACTATTGCTTTGCGGCACCACTTTGATGGATGATGCTGCCTTAGCGAAGGTGAAAAAATGGGTTGAAGCCCGCGGTCTGGTTATTGCCGTACAGTGCGGAGAGGATGATCCGGTGCTGGAGGGAGCTATCTATGTCGGATCCACTCAAGAAGCGTTAGATATACTTGAATCGAATTCGCTGGGCCGCGCAAAAGGGCCGAATATGCCGTTGATGCGCAGGATCGAGGATGCCGATGTGTTTCTTCTGCTGCCGGAAGCGGGAGAGCTGCTGCCAATGCACGAACCATCGGGCGAGGGGGTGCGGCCTCCGCGGAGTGTGCGCTATCGTCTGCGCACCGCAGGCTATCCGCAGCTGTGGGATCCGGTGAGTGGGCAAGTGTCCCCGCTTTCCTATCGCAGGGACTGTGAATGGGTTGAGCTGGAAGTTGTGTTCGACAGCTGGCCTGCGGCATTCGTCGTATGCCCATGGGATCAAACGGAGGCTGAAGTGTTCAGCCACTCCACGCCCCCATCGGACAGACTAGCGCAGCCTGCGGAAGTTCCCGTACTTCCAGCAGATCAGGACCCGGTAGCAGAGCTGCATGACTGGCAGGTTCTGGCAGTGCCTACGCTGGATAATCGCTATGGGGATTTTGATTTACATGGCGGTCAAACCGCTTTTGCGCCGATCGAGCGCCGTGAGTTTCTTGTCGCGTGCGAGGAGAGCGAAGCAGAGGGCATGGCAGCTAATTGGCATGTGAGCAAACTTGACGATTCAGTCTGGATGAAACGGCTGTGGAGCGAGGCTGCTTACTGGGAAGCATCCCGGGATCAAAGCTTTGATGAAGGCAGTATATGGCGGGTCGTCTACAGCAATACGCTGGGAGATCTTTCGTTCCGAACATGGGCGGGTCGTATGGGCCGAGTTCCCCGTAAGTTTTTAAATTTGGGCATGGCGGATCTTGGCAATAAGATATGGGCGAGAACGCATGTCGTAACGCCCAAGGCCGGGACGTATTGGCTGCGCACGGAGAGTAATGCGGCAATAGCCCTATGGGTGAATGGAGAACGGATCGCATTCAGAGGCGGTCCTGAGGAGCAAACTTCTGCTGTGAACCTTAAGCACGGAGCTAATTCGCTGCTGCTGTGCGCGGAGGCTCTGGCCAATGGATTGATCCGTGCAGGGGTTACCTTATGTGAGGAAGAACAAGAGCCGCTGCCGAAGTGGATTTATTCGCCAACCCCTAATCCGAAAACGCGGTTGTCGTACACGATTTCTGAGCAGGGGAAAGGTGCTATCAGTCGCGTACGCGTCATTTTCTGTGCGAAGGAACGCGTTGCGCTCTATGTAAACGGCAAGCAAATGTCTGAGCATGGCGATTTCAATCCTTATATCCGACAGGGTCAAGAAGAGATTGATCTGACGCAGTATTGGCATGGCGGCGACAATATCATCGAGCTTGTCATGCCAGAGGGACAAGGTGTGGCCATGGTAGACGGCGTGATCGAGCGTGCGGATGGAAGCAACCAAATGTTCTGCACGGGGCCATTGTGGTTGAATGAACAGGGACAGTTCTCCGAAGTTCTACATGAAGCCGTGCTGCAGTTTGCCGAGACGGAGACGATGTGGCTTCCAGGCCGCACCCATCCTTTGCCGAATGTCGACTGGCTGATGCCGGATGCCAAACCGACGTCTCAGCCATTGCCGTTCGTCCGCGACACATCTCAGCTTGGGAAAGCGATCTGGCTGCGCTTCCCACTCCCGGCGGGAGCCACGGCGCTTCAGGTTATCTGCGCTGGAGTGTGCGAATGTTGGATAGACGGCGAGCAAAAAGCAATGCGAGACGGCCAAGCGCGATTCGAAGCGCAATTGGCAGGTACAATGGCTGCGCTTCGCATTGTGCCAAGTGATAGGAGTACAGAGACAGACGTGCTGCTCGCGCCGATTCGATTCGAGGTTGCGAAAGTGAAAGGTGAACTCGGCGATTGGAGATCCGCGTTGTGCCTGCCGCATCATAGTGGTGTAGTTGAGTATGAGTCGATGGTCGAATGGAATGAGGGCAATAACGCGGTACTCGAACTGGGGCGTGTTCGCGGCACGGCGGAGGTATGGTTGAATGGCAAACCGCTCGGTGTACGCGCATGGAGCCCCTATCGATTCAAGCTTGAATTCGGCCCGGGAACGCATCATCTACGTATTCGTGTGACGAACACGTTGGGAACCCATTATGAAATTGGCCGCCCGTCAAGCAACGTCGGTGGTTCCACGAATCCGAAGGTGTCTTACTGGCAACCTGATACAATGCCTAAGCATTGGGAGAAGGCGTTTGCGGCTGGCGGCTTGTATGGCCCCGTTCGCCTGTACGCTGGCAAATAACCAATTGATCATATTGCTTAACTTTTAAGCAGAATGCTAGAATTAACTAAATAGAATAAAATTCCAATAGTGGGTACAGCGGACTCGATCCGAATCGAACCGTATGTACAGGGAGGGATAGCATGCTTAACTTGATGATCGTAGATGACGAGCCCTTTATGTTAAAGGGGCTGATTAATATCATTGAGAAAGGGCAGACACCATGCTCGCGGATTGTCAGTGCGCATGATGGATTTGATGCGCTTGAAAAGCTGGAGAACTTCCGTCCCGATTTGCTTATTACGGATATTCAGATGCCGGAGATGAATGGACTTGAACTGATACGTAAAGTGCGTGAGCGCGGTCTATGTGATCGCTTCATCATTCTGACCGGATACGATGATCCTGCTTATCTGCACCAAGCCATACGCTGTAGAGTGATTGATTATCTGTTGAAACCGATCAATAAGGCTGAGCTTTATGACGTGATGTCGAATCTGTCACTGGAGTTGCTGGAGAGTGAAGATGAGGTTAGCTCCCATGCTTCATCCGACTGGGAAGAAACTGTTCCGGGCGTCGACTACGATCAAATGTCCAAAAACGTCAAAAAAATTATCCGTCATATCGAGACACATTATAGGGAAAATATTTCACTTGATCAAATTGCCGAGCATGTATATTTACACCCCAATTATATCTCCTCGCTCTTTCGTAAAGAGACAGGGCTGACACTGATCAATTATTTACATCTGTACCGCATTAAGAAGGCGAAATTACTGATGCTTGGCGATTCGATGGATTCCTTACACCGTATATCCGAGCAAGTTGGATACGAGAGCGTACGACACTTCTTCAGCGTTTTCAAAAAATATTGCGGTCTTACACCGAGCGAATATCGGCAGCACTACAAAATACAATAGTCCATACAAATGCATATGACTATCGTTGCACTATGGCGATGTTACCGAGACGAGAAGGAGGGTGAAATGACTGTGGATTCACTATATACCTATTATGATGAGATTAAGGATAAACTGGCGGATGTCTTGAAACTGGATCAGGAGACGGTACTTGGATTAAGCGAGGATGAAGATCTGCGAAACTATGGTTTAAGTTCTCTTGCTGCCGTGGAACTCGTCGTAGCGTTGGAACTGAAGTTTAATATCTTGATCGAAGATGAAGATATGCTGATCGAGAATCTGTGCTCGCTGAACCAAATCGCGATTCTTGTTCGCCGTCTAGAGGAGGAGCAAGCTTGAATGTATGTATTGAGGATATTCAGGTAAAAACAGGCAATGACTGTATATTCGCGAACATGCAGGAGGCACTTCGTGTTTCAGGGAGTAATCTGACGGAGGCGGCGCTATTCTTTCTGTGCGGCGGCATGAATGTTCCTTATCTTGGGGACCCAAAGACGTTCTGGTTTGAAAGGATGGAGCAAATTACGACACCATTCGTAAAGATTCAACAGCAATTTTCCTTCCATAACACCTCTCAGGAATACCCTGTGAATCTTGTGAACGACTGCACCGACAGTTTGGCACAAGGATATCCTGTGTTGTTATCAGTACGAACCCGATGTTTGAGTTATCACAGGGCTTATACAGAGAATGCAGCCCGCGGTCATGTTGTTACGCTTTATGGATTGGACGTCGAGCGCAATGAAGCCTATGTAGTTGACCCTCATTTGCGCGACAAATCTGGCTGCATACATACGTACCAAGGACCAGTCGCATTGGATGAGTTGGAGAAAGGCTGTACGTGCCTCACCTTTTACCGCCCGATTTCCGACAATCGGACGACGCCCAATGCGGTGGTGACGCGTGCGTATATGGACCATATCGCTTCGTTCCTGGATTGTGACAGAGCACTTGAAACAGGGGGGATCAACGCCGTCAGACATGTGATCTCGGATTTGGCGGAGTGGGTTACCATGAGTAAAAAGGAACTGCAGGAGTCCTGTGAGGAAGTGTACTACGGCTTGCGTGTTGGCTGCATTCTGAGCCATATCGAATTTATACAGATGTATGCGGAGGAAGCAGGTCTTGTGCATCGCCCCGGCTATCACGAAGCGATGTCCCTGCTTGAGCCAATTTATAAGGAATGGAAGATGTTTTTATTGATGTTATACAAAATCGGTGTTCAAGGGCGCTCTGAACGGATGAAAGAGCTCTCCGTAAATGGTTTGAAACTGCTGGACAATTATGCCGAGGCGTTAGGCGGATATTTGCGATGGCTGGGGAACCAGGTAGAGAGATGATCACTTGATCTTAATAAAACGAGCTTGAGCGTAGTTGCGCATCAGGCTCTTCAGGCATGCCATTTTTCAACTTTCGGCGAATATTGTAGATGAAATTGGAGGAATTTGAAATGAATATTCATAAACCTTGGGATAACGGTAGACTTCTTGTTTCGGAAAACGGACGTTATTTACAGCATGCTGACGGTACTCCATTTTTTTGGCTGGGAGACACGGCATGGCTGATTTTGAAGCGGACGACAAGGGAGCAGGCTCTAACTTATCTGCGTGACCGGAAAAAAAAGGGCTACAACGTCATTCAGATCATGCTTGTGCATGATTTGAATTCTGAGAACGCGTACGGGAGAGTGCCGTTCCGAGATCTCGATTTGGACCAGCCCGATGCAGAACGATCAGAAGCGTTTACAAGTTATTGGTCATATGCGGACGAGGTGATCGACATGGCCGAGCGTGAAGGACTGTATGTTGCAGTTGTCCCTGTATGGGGCAGTGTTGTTGAATATTATTCCCCCAATGCCGAGACAACTGAGCGTTATGGCGAATGGGTCGGTAATCGCTACAAGAACCGTCTAAACGTGATCTGGCTGAATGGAGGCGATATCCGTGGCAGCGATCATAAGGATGTATGGCTCCATATGGGCCGTGCGATTCGGAAGGCTGCTCCAGATCACCTGATGACGTTCCATCCGTACGGACGGACACAGTCCTCGACGTGGTTCCATAACGAGGATTGGCTCGACTTCAATATGTTTCAGTCAGGGCATCGCAGCTATGACCAGATGGATGAGGCCAATCCCGACACATTAGTCGGTGAAGACAACTGGCGATTTGTGCAAAAGGATTGGGCCGAAGTACCGGCGAAGCCGACGATCGATGGCGAGCCGTCCTATGAGGATATTCCTCATGGCTTGCATCACCTGGAGGCGCCAAGATGGAAGGCGGACGATGTAAGGCGCTATGCCTATTGGGCTGTGTTTGCAGGTGCATTCGGACATACGTACGGGCACAATGCAGTCATGCAGTTTCATGCAGAGGAGCGGGGAATTGGCGCATACGGCTGTACGCGGAGCTGGATCGACGCGTTGGATGATGGCGGCGCGAAGCAGATGGTCCATTTGAAGCATCTGTTCCTATCAAGACCTTATGATGAGCGGAGGCCTGACGAGACGGCAATTTGTGGTGATCCAGGTTATCGATACGATCGTTTATTCGTGAGCTTGGGTAAAAGCTATTTGATGGCCTACACCTATACGGGCCGGTCGATTACCTTGCGGCTTGGACTATTTTCAGGTAAGAAGGCCGCGGTTTGGTGGTTCAATCCGCGAACAGGTGAAAGTGAGCCCGCTGGTGTGGTTGATAACGAGGGAACGCAAGAGTTCGTTCCGCCAACGGTAAGCGCACCTGGGAACGACTGGGTGCTGGTGCTTGACGATGTCGATCAAGGATATGCGAAGCCGGGTGTCCCTATTTCACGCTAATACTGTACAAATTCTAAGAAAATTCATTAATATTGAACGCTGTATTGCTGCCTTTCTGGGATTACAATGAATAGAAAAGATAGATCTTACAAACCGGAATCGGATAGAGGGTAAAGCGTAGGTGCTGCCTTCTAGCCAGTTTCGGTTGTTTTCGCATAGACAGAGAGGCGGGTCATTAGGATGCGTTGGATGGAAAGCATAAGGAAAATGCTAGAGAACCTATTTCCGAGAATTCGTACGATGCTATTATTGAGTTATTTTATTATCATTCTCTTCTGCATTTCATTGATTGGTACCGCTTCATTTTATATCTCCTACAACTCCATGGCGGAACGAGTGGAAACCGCCAGCGCTCAAATCGTTAGGCAGATCGAGTTTAATATGGACAACGATTTTCATAATAAAAGAAATCTACTACTCGCTCCTTATTACAATCAGGAATACATTGACAACATTAATGCTTACTCAGCTATGGACAGCCAGAATAAGTTTCTGTTTCGTCAGAAACTGGGGGATCTTTATTTGAAAAGCTTTAACATAACACCGATACCAGATTTCATCCGCTTTCAGATTTATTATAGCAACGGGGAGTTGCTCAATTCTTCGGATAACACCTCCTACGGTAACGCAAATCAAGTATTAAACGCGGATTGGTTTCGACAAACGGTTGCGAAGGATGGCTTAGTTAACTTCTTCAGTTCTCCGCTAGAAAGTGGTCAGGTTGAGGGGACGACCGCTTACTCCACCTCGATGCTCATTCGCGATTTCTCCAATCCGATCGGGTTTATCATAGTGCGTGCTGATTACAATTACGGTCTGTTTAAAGGAATGGGACAGCATGCGGATTTGACGACAAACAGCCGTTTTCTAATTTTGAATGACATGAATAATCCAATCTTCGACTCTTCCAAGGGGCATGCAACCGACGTCGATGAACAAACATTAGCCCAGATCAAAGGGGCCAGCGGAAAGTTCTGGACGGGTAGCGGTGATCAGACCATGCTCGTTTCATACACGCGTTCCCAATACTCGAACTGGAAAACTGTCTTAATCATGCCGAAAAAAGAAATTTTCTCATCCCTTGATCAAATCAAAACGACAGCACTTTGGACGGCTTTAATCGCATTTCTTGTGTCTGGAATTCTATCGTTGCTGTTCGGCAGGAGTATTACCAATCCGATTCTTAATCTTTATAAAACCGTTAACCATATTAAACGTGGCGATTATTCCGTCAGGGTTGAAATGAAACGCAAAGATGAAATCGGGCGAATCGCCATGAACTTCAACGCCATGCAAGATGAACTGCAGAAGCAGATTGAAACGAAGTATGTATATCAAATTAAGCTGCAGCAAATGGAATTGGCGATGCTCTACTCTCAAATTAATCCGCATTTCTTATACAACACACTTGATAGTATTAAAGCGATGGCCGACTACCACGCGGTGGAGGAAATTGGGCAAATGGCGCAGTCCTTAGCCGATATGTTTCGTTATAATACCAAAAATACGGATGAAATCGTCACGCTGCAGGAAGAACTTGTTCAAATTGATGCTTATATCATCATTCAGAGCATCCGATTTGATGGCAAAATCGAGTATCACGTAGAAATTGAAGAAGATCTATACAATTATCCGATGTTAAAAATGACGCTCCAGCCGTTAGTTGAAAATGCGGTATTTCACGGCATCGAACGCAAAAGAGGCAAAGGCACGATTCACCTCCGCGCATGGAAGGAAGAGGAATGGGTCTATATCCAAGTTAAAGATGATGGCGTCGGTATCTCGGAGAAGAGACTGGACCAAATTCTTACGTCTCTCAGACAACCGCTCTATCAGGAGGAGTACAAGTTGTCTGCTGCAAGCGGGGGCATTGGCGTCCAAAACGTATATGCGAGGTATACGATTCGTTACGGTGAGCAGTTCCAATTTAGCGTTGAAAGCAGAAAAGGGGTAGGGACAGCGGTAACCTTGAAGCTAGCCTCCCAACTGAGCTAATAACATAATGTAGGAATATTCAACATAGAAAGTCGTAATTGTGCATGGGGTGTAAGTAAGCGTTTGCAATATAATTGATCCTGTAAGCAATATTAAAGGAGGGGTACAGAAGATGAGGAAAATGAAAACGGTAACACTAGTATCATCCATTGCGGCAATTATGGCATTAACGGCTTGCGGAACCGGGGGGACGAGCTCCAGCAGCTCTACGCCGGCTGCGGCGTTGCCTGCTGCATCAACGGCTGCTGCGACACCGGCTCCAACCAAAAAAGACCCAGTAACACTTACGTTTGCGATTGCCAATACGGTTGACGCTACACCTTTTAATAAAATTTTTAAAGAGTTTGAAACGAAGACAGGCAATAAAGTCGAATTGCAAGCGCTGCCTGGCGGAGACTTTGATAACATGATGAAAACCCGCTTCTCCACGGGTGACTTCCCGGATTTATTCCTCATGCAACCTGGACCTAAGCAGTACGTCAAGCTGAGAGCCTCCGAAACGCTTCGCGAATGGTCGGGAGATAAGACGGTATGGGATCGCATAGTTCCAACATTGAAAGATTTTCAGGCAGATGCAAATAAGAAA
This sequence comes from Paenibacillus sp. J22FR83, assembly GCF_059691955.1. Lineage (NCBI taxonomy): Bacteria > Bacillati > Bacillota > Bacilli > Caryophanales > Paenibacillaceae > Paenibacillus > Paenibacillus sp. J22FR83. Next base: position 348,197 of record NZ_JCAUAM010000005.1, on the reverse strand, counting down.
ATTTATGGTGTCCCATTCGGCGCCACGGGCATGATGGGTATTTATTATAACAAGGATGTTTTTGCTAAAGCGGGCGTTCAGCCTCCGAAAAACTATGCAGATATGATTGAGAGTGCAAAGAAAATTAAGGCAGCAGGGATTACACCTTTTTATGAAGGTCTCAAAGATGGCTGGCCGCCGCAAGTATTCTACTTCACAGGTTGGGTCTCGTATGTCGATCAGGCAATCGGGGATGCAGGCGTACAAAATTTAGAGAAGAATGCGCTCAAGCTGGCTGATATTCCTGCATTGAAAGACTTGTTTATCAAACAAAAAGAGTTGAAGGATCTGGGACTGATGCAATCGAATCCACTCGCGGGCACATTCGATGAACTGCAGAATCTAATGGGCGAAAGCAAAGTCGGCATGGCATTCATGCTGGACGGCATTATTCCACAATTGGAGAAGAAATTCGGGAAAGAATTCGTAACGAATAAAATTGGCTTCTTCCCATTCCCGTCCGCTACTGATGCAGGAACAGCGATGATTACACCGCCGAATCAGTTAATGATTCCAACGAAAGCAAAAAATGCGGATGTGGCAGCTGAATTGGTGAAATTCATGATTTCACCAGAGATGGTTGATCTCTTCTATCAAACGAGCCCAGGAATTCCAATTTTCCAAGGTGCTAAGAGCAGTTTATATCCTGTACAGCAAACTGTAAAAGATTTGATTGATGCCAATAAAGCTAAAGTTAATGTTCAGAATCGTCTGACGCCAACCTTCGCTGATTTCCAAAAAACACTGCAAACATTCTTCATGGATGGGGATGTTGACAAAGCCTTGAAAGAATTCTCTGCGAACTATGAGAAAGACGGAAAAGCCAAGTTGCTTGATGGATTTAAGTAAGCTGATCTGCTAACCCATGCCTATACGGTCGGAACATAGTTTCCGGCCGGAACATTTCATAACCGAAGGAGGGGAGACGAGATGGGAAAGAGTAAGTATCCACTATATTTTTCATTCCCCGCCCTCGCAGTTTTTCTATTATTTTTCATTACCCCAACTTTGATTGGGTTTTACTACAGCTTTACGGATTGGAATATTAATGCAGATCAGATTCGCTTTAATGGCTTGGATAACTATATCGAGCTGTTTAAAGAACCCCGGTTGAAAACGGCTTTGAAGAATACAATCATTTTTGCGGCGATCGTGACCTTGATGCAAAACGTTCTAGGATTAGGCTTAGCTTTAATTATGAATGAAGCCCTTAAACTTCGAAATTTGCTGCGCATGATCTTTTTTATGCCTTATGTGATTGCGCCGATTGTAATAGGATATATTTTTCGAGCAATCTACCATCCGGAACATGGCATTATGAACACCATGTTGGATAAAGTAGGACTACAATTCATGGTGCATGATTGGTTGAATGATCCTAAGTATGCCTTGTTCTCCATTATTGTTACTGACCTTTGGCGCGTTGCAGGCTTCTCAATGGTTGTCTATTTGGCAGGTTTGCAATTCATTCCAAAGGATCTGATCGAAAGTGCGTCCATGGATGGTGCGCAATATTGGCAGCGTTTCCGTTCTATTGTATTCCCGCTGTTAGCTCCAGCCTTAACCGTGAACGTACTCCTTTCTATGATCGGTTCCATGAAGGTGTTTGAAATGGTGATGGTACTGACAGAGGGTGGACCAGGTTACACCACAGAAGTATTTTACACGTATATTCGCGGTATGTTCAGCACGGGATTATTCGGCTATGCAACAGCGGTTAACGTGGTGTTATTCATCCTTGTCACCATTATTGGCGTTCCTGTACTGATGGCGATGAAGAAGCGAGAGGTCGAGATGTAATGAGAAAAAAGTGGACACTCTGGGTGCTTGAAATCATCGCGATATGCTTAGCCTGTCTTATTCTAATTCCATTTCTAATGATTGTGATCAACTCTTTTAAAGGAATTCGAGAATCAGCTCTATTCGGGTTATCCCTTCCTTCCGAATGGCAATTTGCTAATTATAAAGAAGTTTTCCATCAGGCTAACATTCTTAGGGGATTCAAAAACAGTATTTTGATTTCTGTTCTAGTTGTCGTCTGTGTGAATCTATTTGCCTCCATGGCAGCGTTTATCATTCAACGTAGAGATAGCCGGTTTTTACAAGGTGCATATTACACATTCATTATGGGGCTTATTGTGCCGGTATCCATCGTGCCTACGATTAAGCTGCTTGGAGATCTTCATATTAGAGGCACTTATTTCAGTTTGATTATGTATTACACCGCAGTGCTGCTGCCATTTGCAGTGTTTCTGCTCGTGGGCTTTATGAAATCGATCCCAAGAGAATTAGATGAAGCTGCTTTGATGGAAGGCTGTGGGTATTTCCGGTTATACTGGCAAATCATTTTACCATTGCTGCTAACTGTACTCGTCACCGTCTCCATTGTCGTGATGGTTTCAGTTTGGAACGACTTCTTCGGTCCGTTCTATCTGATGACAGACAGCACGAAATGGACGATTGTACTGCAAATCTTTAATTTCGTGACGATGTACAGCACGAATTGGGGTGTTGTGTTTGCCTTCATGGTGATTGTAATCTCCCCTATTCTGATTATTTACTTACTGCTGCAAAGATATATTATTGATGGTCTGACAGCGGGTTCCATGAAAGGCTAGTGCAATTCAAATCCGAAGCTTTAAGGAGGTACAGGAAATGCGAAGAGTCATGATAGTTGATGATGAAAAGTGGATACGCAGAGGATTGATTCAATCCATTTCCTGGAACAAATGGGGCTTAGAGCTTGTAGGCGAAGCAAGTGATGGGGCAGAAGGATATGAAATGGCCATGGACAAAAAACCAGATCTGCTTTTCCTCGATATGCGTATGCCCGGTCTCGACGGTAAACAGCTGCTTGTCATGCTGAGCCAAGAGGTGCCGGACTTGTTAACGATCGTCATTAGTGGCTATTCGGATTTCGAGTATACAAAGGAAGCCATTCGCCATAAAGCATTTGACTACTTGCTGAAGCCGGTTAAAAAGGAAGAGCTCGCTGCGGTCGTGGAAAAAGCGCTCCTTGAGCTGGATCGACGCGAAGCGGATAAGCTTAAGGCAACCCGTGTCCAAGGAGGGGATTGGTTGAGGCATTATCTGCTGAGTACGGGGGAAAGGGGGGAAACTTTCGTTCCGTCCAGTTGGCAGATGGGCGAATATGCTTTGCTTGTTGGCCGCATGGACACCTTCCACGAGTATTATAATCTAGCAGGTCATCTGCCGGCTATCCATGAGCAATTATCCCGAATGAAGCCATTCCTTTTCGGGGGACGCTGGGAATATGAGCTTACGACGCTTCAGGAAAGCGGCCATGAAATGATCATTGCCATTAGGGGGGCGGTGCTAGATACCAAGGATTTTTGCAAACTGCATGCAACTGTGCAAAATGCCTTAAAACAGGCAGGGAGCGTGAGTTTCAGCTTTGGCTTGAGCATGAGGAAGCTGGAGATTGCCATGTTGGAGGAGGCATACAACGAAGCGAAAAAAGCTTTATCAAGCAAACCTTTGGTAACGGCAGGCAGCTTGCTTTTTGCAGAAAAGACTGGTATTCACTTATCTGGGAATTATCCACAGGATAAGGAGAATTCGTTCTTATGGGTGCTCCAATCAGGAAATATACAGGTTGTAGAACAAGAGTTTGAGCGATTGTTTGCTTCATTCGTAAGTGACTCTACGACAGTAGGGCATATGCAGTGGTGCGCGGATTTGCTTCTTCATGCGATTGAGAAGCAGCTTCAGGCGAAGGATATACGAGTTGAGGAGATCTGTGGTAAAAATACGCTGATATATTCCGAATTGATTCACCAAAGAAATGATTTGAGTTCTGTGAAGAAGCTATTCCAAGAGGATCTGATCCCTGCCGTGCTTGGCTTTTACAGCCATTCCGGTGAAAAACAAGGGGAAAAGGTTGTCAGCGAGTTGAAAAAATGGATGGAAAATAATTACGACCAAACCTTTTCTCTGCAACAAATTGCCAGCAGTTGTTTTTTTAATCCGGACTATTTAAGTCGGATTTTCAAAAAGATGACGGGGAAGAGCTTTGTCGACTATTTAACCGATATCCGCATGCATAAAGCCAAAGAATTGATGAATAAATCAAAATATAAAAATTATGAAGTCGCGCAAAAAGTTGGCTATGAGGATTACCGATATTTCAGCCAGATTTTCAAACGAAAAGTCGGCATGACCATCGGTGAATACCGTAAAGTCATCGGAAAGGCGGACCACTAAGGAGAGAAATAAGTGATGTCTAAACATCTAATTCCCGATACGCTTATGCTCGAAGAACGTGCGGCTCATGCCATCAATGCGATGATTGGCATGGCGGATCACGACCATAACTATATCCCGTTTTTTGCCTCGGTTCTGATGCACAAACCTGCCTTGGGCGGATCCTTACGCTGGCTAGAGAATCAAGTAGAATTAATAACGAACGCTATATTGCGGCCATTCTGCGATTACAATTTACGGAGCCGAATTATTTATAGAGTAGAAGATAGAGAGGTGCTGAAGAATATGCCGCAATGCAAGACGATTCTGTTCCAAGGCGATTCCATTACTGACGGTGGCAGGGGATGCAACAAAGATCTTAACCATATATTAGGACATGGCTATGCTTATATTATAGCCAGCAAGCTGGGGCATGAACTGGCCGAGAAACAGCCCTTGTTTATCAATCGGGGTGTCAGCGGAGACCGCGTTTTCGATCTGTACGCCAGGTGGAACGAGGATGCCATAAGTCTCCGACCCGATGTGATAAGCATCCTGGTCGGAGTCAATGACGCTGGGCGGATCATCAACGGAGAACACGTTGGTGCAACGGACCGGTTCGAGAGAGCTTATCGACATCTGTTGGATGAGACGTCTGAAGTACTTCCGGGAGCAGGTATCGTGCTGTGCGAACCATTTATACTCAAAGTTCCTCCAGTCTCCGATAGATGGGAAATCTGGCAAGAACGGATCGTGCGCTATCAAGATATCGTAAGGAAGCTTGCCGACGAATTCGGAGCCGTCTTCGTTCCACTGCAGTCCACTATTAATGAGGCATGCATGCTGGCAGAACCGTCCTACTGGATTTGGGATGGCGTTCACCCGACGGCGGCGGGACACGGTTTGATCGCTAAACAATGGCTATCTGTCGTTCAACAAAGCTGCCTTCGCATCGATTGAAGGTTATCACATGTGTTTATTCTGTGCAAAATCTAAAGCAAATTCATTAATAATGAACGCTGTATTACTGCCATTCTGCGATTACAATTAAAAGAAAAGATAGCGCTTACCAAATGTGTAATAGCACTAATTATTCTTTGAAGCCAAGGGGACGAATCGCTGATGTTTACGGAGAACTTACCGAAAATCATGTACGGAGGAGACTATAACCCGGAACAATGGCCACGCGAAATCTGGGATGAGGATATGCGGCTGTTCCAGATCGGCGGCGTTGATATTGTCACGCTCAATGTTTTCTCGTGGGCACTTAATCAGCCGGATGAGAACACATATCGTTTCGACTGGCTGGACGAGATGATGGATAAGCTTCATACACAGGGGATTAAGGTTTGCCTAGGTACATCGACTGCGGCACATCCTGCATGGATGGCGACGCGATATCCCGATGTCACGATCGTCGAGTTTGACGGCCGCAAGCGCAAGTTCGGACGACGGCATAATTCCTGTCCGAACAGCCCGACATTCCGGCTGTATTCGGAGCGTATGGCGCGAAAACTTGCAGAGCGTTACAAAGATCATCCAGCTTTGCTGTTGTGGCATGTGAATAATGAATACGGTTTGAGATGTTATTGCGACAACTGTGAGAAAGCGTTTCGCGTGTGGCTGCGTGAACGGTATGGCACGCTTGAGGAGCTGAACCGCGCTTGGTATACCCGATTCTGGGGCCATACGTTCTATGATTGGAACGAAATCGTGTTGCCAAGCTCGCTCAGCGAGCACCTCAGTTTGATCAATCCGGATGAAACCGCCTTCCAAGGCATTTCACTCGACTATGACCGCTTTAATTCGGATGCCTTTCTGGCTTGCTACAAGCTGGAACGGGATGCAATCAAGGCGCTAAGTCCGGATGCGGTAGTGACGACGAACTTTCAAAACAACGGCACGTACAAGCCGCTAGACTATTTCAAGTGGGCGAAGGAACTGGATGTGATTGCGCTCGATATGTATCCGGGAGACGACATGACTCCAAGCCAGATGGCGATGCGCTACGATTTGATGCGTGGATTAAAAGGCGGAGACCCGTTCTTGCTGATGGAATCGTGTCCGACCCAGCTTAACTGGCGCCCCCGCAATGCAGTGAAGCGTCCTGGCGTAAACCGTCTATGGAGTCATCATGCCATCGCTCGCGGTGCGGATGCGGTGATGTATTTCCAACTGCGCCGCTCGCTCGGCGCTTTCGAGAAATTCCACGGGGCCATGATCGATCATGCAGGCCATGAGAATACCAGAGTCTTCAGGGAATGTGCCAAGATCGGCAGCGAGCTTCAGCAGATCGGCGATACTTTGGTAGGCTCGCGCTCTGATGCGCGGGCGGCGATCGTGTTCGACTGGGATAACTGGTGGGCAATCGAGCATTCCAGCGGACTTACCGTGGATCTACGTTATATCAAGGAAATAGAGAAGTATTATGATGCCTTCTACAGTCGGAATCTACAGGTTGATTTGATTAGCGTGGAAATGAATCTGGCTGATTATGAGATTGTGGTTGCACCGGTGATGTATTTGCTTCATCCAGGCTATGCCGCACGTTTGGAACATTTCGTGGAGCAAGGCGGCACGCTGGTTACCACAACATTTAGCGGCATCGTGAACGAAAGCGATCTGGTTACGCCTGGCGGCTATCCAGGCGAGCTTCGCGAGTTGCTCGGGATATGGGTGGAGGAGATCGACGCACCGATGGAACATCAGCGAAATCGCGTCGTCATGACATCGCAGCTTGGGGAGCTGGAAGGCTCGTATGATTGCGGCGTTCTGTGCGACGTGATTCATCTTGAGGGAGCAGAGTCGTTTGCCGTTTTCGAACGCGACTTCTATCAAGGATTCCCTGCTCTCACACGTAACCGACGCGGAACGGGTGAGGCATGGTACGTTGCGACCTCGCCAGAGTCAACGATGCTGAGCGGACTGATTGGGCATTTATGTGAAACACGCGGCATACAGCCGTTGCTGGATACGCCTTCTGGTGTGGAGGCGTCCGTCCGCATCAAAAATGAAAAAAAATTCCTATTCCTGCTTAATCATAACGAAGCTGAAGCCGAGATTCAGATCGGTGCGGGCACCTACGTGGATTTGTTAACCTGCACTTCACACGAAAGTACCCTGCTACTTCCCGCGTTGGATGTGCGGATTTTGGCAGTCGTTCATGCGTAATGCACGAAGTGTTAAGAGCATACACAACACTAGGGGGAGCTAAACCAATGAGAGACAATAAAGGCGGTAAGCATATGAAGCTGTGGTACCGCCAGCCAGCTGAAGATTGGGTCGAGGCGCTGCCTATTGGCAACGGCCGCTTGGGCGGCATGGTCTATGGCGGTATTAAGCGCGAGCAGATTGCGCTTAACGAGGAAACGCTGTGGTCAGGTACGAAGCGGGGGCGAGAGCGCGAGGAGCCGTTGCGTCATTTGGATGAGAGCCGCAGGCTCATCTTCGCAGGCCGTTACAGCGATGCTCAAGCGGTGATTGAAGAACATATGCTGGGGCCGGCGGGCAATGCGTTTCAGGCGATGGGCGATTTGGAAATCGTCATGAGCCATTCTTCCTCAGTGGAAGATTACCGGCGTGAACTTGACCTACGCACCGGATTGTGCCGGACCGACTATGTGTCTAACGGTGTGGGCATAAAGAGGGAAATATTCGTGTCAGCAGTCGATCAGGTGATGGCGGTGCGGCTCGAAGCCGACCGATCGGGGGCAATTGGGCTAGAGGCGGCGCTCACCAGCCGGCTTAATTATGGTGTGAAAAAATGTGGCATCGATCGCATCATCCTTACTGGCGCAGCGCCAAGTCTGCTGGATCACGAGAAAGAGCTGTCGGAAGATACAGTCGTCTATGAGGAAAATCAAGGCATCCAGTTTCAGGTTCAACTACAGGCCATTCTTGAGGGCGGAATTGTCGAGACGCATGGAGGAAGACTAGTCGTGAAGGGAGCGGATGCTGTAACGCTGTTGCTTACCTCAGCAACCAGCTTTAACGGCTTTGATCGCGATCCCGCGCTCGAAGGGTTGGATCCGCGCCCGCGTTGCGACGCATGGCTGAACGAAGCGGCGAAGCTGAGCTACGTCGAACTGCGTGAACGCCATATCGCGGACATCACGCCGTACTTCGATCGCGTGAAACTGGAGCTTGACGCGCCAAGCCGTGAGGACATCCCGACCGATGAGCGGATCGCAGCCGTACTGGCTGGTCAAGCAGATGAGCGGCTTACTGAGCTATTCTTTCAGTTCGGCCGCTACCTGATGATTAGTGCTTCGCGTCCAGGAACACAGCCGACAACGCTGCAAGGCATCTGGAACAACATGACGAAGCCGCCATGGTCTTGCAATTATACGACGAATATTAATACGCAGATGAACTATTGGCCGGCTGAGGTGTGCAATCTCGCGGAGTTCCATGAACCGTTATTCGAATTGCTTGAAGATTTACGAATTGCCGGAGCGCGGATGGCAAAGGCTTATTACAACTGTCGGGGCTGGGCTTCGCACCATAACATCGATCTGTGGCGCAATACGACGCCTTCCCCAGGCTCAGCCAGCTGGGCGTACTGGCCGATGGGCGGCGTATGGCTGTGCCAGCATTTGTGGGAACATTACGCTTACGGCCTCGATCAGGACTTCCTAAGAAAAAAGGCATATCCAATTATGAAGGAAGCGGCACAGTTCTGTCTCGATTACTTGGTGGAAGATGAGGAAGGCAATCTCGTCTCCGTGCCTTCGACGTCACCGGAGAATACATTCATTGCACCCGATGGACAACGGGCTGCGGTAAGTATGAGCTCAACGATGGACATCGCACTTATGCGCGAACTGTTCACGAATTGTATAGAGGCTGCGCGTATTTTGGAAACGGATACGGCGTTCAGTCAATCCTTGCAGGAAGCGCTGGAGCGGCTGCTTCCGCTGCGAATCGGTCAGCACGGCCAATTGCAGGAATGGTTTCGCGACTTTGAGGAAGCGGAACCTGGACACCGTCATACCGCCCATCTGTACCCCTTACATCCGGGAAATCAAATTACGGTTCGCGGTACGCCTGAATTGGCTAAGGCCGCCCGTGTCAGCCTAGATCGCCGTCGCATACACGATGGGGAGGATACGATCGGCTGGTGCTATTCATGGAATATTAGCATGTACGCGCGTTTGGAGGATGCGGAGACGGCACATTCGTATTTGACGAAACTGCTTGGCAACCCATTTCCAAACCTATTCAATGCGCATCGCCATCCGAAAATCACATTCTACCCGCTCACCATCGAAGCCAATTTCGCTGCTTCGGCAGGCATCGCGGAACTGCTCATGCAGAGCCATGCCGGCGAACTGCATTTGCTGCCTGCGCTCCCGAAGGCATGGCCTTCCGGTCGGATCAGCGGCATCCGCGCTCGCGGTGGCTACGAGCTCGATCTGATCTGGGCGGATGGGAAGCTGCGAAACGCAACGATCCGAGCTTCACAGTCTGGACGCTGCCAAGTGCGCACAACTGTGCCAATTGCGGTTGAAGCCGAAGATTGGGATAAGTTCGAAGATGGAGTGATCGCTTTCACGGTCGAAGCCGGCCGAAGCTACACGATCACGTCAGACGTTGCACACATTGCCAAAGGGTCATCCACGCAAAAGAAGTCGTAAAGTCGCTGCTATTGATAGGGGATGACATAAAAGTTTGCCAATGATCCGGCACTTCTGCCTAGGTAGTTGTTGGCAATCTTTTTATTTTTGAGTTGGAGGTTATCGAACCATGATACGAGTCGCAAGTTGTAAAACCGAATATACACATAACCCCATTGGCCTTGACGTCCGTAAACCCCGGCTGTTTTGGCAATTGGACGCTGCATACAGCGAGGCGGTGCAGAGCGCTTATCAAATTAGGGTTGCTACTTCTCCCGATAAGTTTGCGCATGACCAAGCCGACATGTGGGATAGTGGAAAAGTTAGCACAAATGCTTCAACCCACGTGGAATATGGGGGTAAACCGCTTCAATCAGAAGGCGCGTACTATTGGCAGGTTCGTGTCTGGGACGGTGCGGATGAGCGATCGGATTGGAGCGAGACAGCATACTGGATGATGGGGATTTTATCACGCGGTGAATGGAAGGCGAAGTGGATTGGGCGCAAGTCCGAGGATGGACTGCTCATGCAGCCATCCCCCTATTTTAGAAAACAGTTTGAAGTTAAAAAAAAGGTACAAAGGGCTATTGCTTATGCGACAGCATTAGGTGTTTATGAGTTGAATCTGAATGGTGAGCGGATCGGTGATCGATTTGCGCCAGGATGGACGGATTATAACGTCCGCGTACAGGTTCAAGCTGTAGATCTGACAGATCAAATCAAGGTGGGCGAAAATGTTTTTGGCGTTATTTTGGGAGATGGCTGGTATGCCGGAACCGTTGGTTTTCTCGGAGATAAGGTATATGGAGAAAGACCCTTTTTCCTCATGCAGGTGAGCATAGATTACGAAGATGGAACCGTGGATAGGATCATAACGGATCATTCGTGGGCTACGAATAGAGGACCTATTCAATATTCCGATATGATCAAAGGGGAAACGTACGATGCAAGAGAGGAATTAATCGGATGGCATGAGGCTGGCTACGATGATTCGTCTTGGGAAATGCCAGATGTTCGCGCCGGGTATAACGGGCTGCTTGTGGCAGCCATAGAACCGCCAATCCGCATAACACAAACGATAAGACCGATCAGCATGAACAAGACAGCAGCAGACACCTATATCTATGATATGGGTCAGAATATGGTCGGTTGGACCTCAGTGAAGGTGCAAGGTGAACGTGGAACAACGGTGTCGTTAAGTCATGCCGAGATGTTGAATCCGAACGGCAGTTTATATATAGAGAACTTGCGCGAAGCTTGCCAACAAAATCATTACATTTTGAATGGAAATGGTCTAGAGAGCTATGAGCCTCACTTTACGTTCCACGGCTTTCGTTATGTGGAGCTGATTGGATATCCCGGAGAGGCCAATCTGGATACGATTGAAGGCAAGGTTGTCCATTCCGAAACGCCTGTGACGGGGAAGCTGGAGACATCGGATCCGATGGTGAACCAGCTTTATTCCAACATTACATGGGGACAGCGAGGCAACTTCTTATCGGTGCCGACGGATTGTCCGCAACGGGATGAGCGGTTAGGTTGGACGGGGGACGCGCAAATTTTTGCCCGTACCGCAGCTTACAATATGGATGTATCCCGCTTTTTCAGTAAATATGTGTGGGATATGGTGGATTGTCAGCAGCCTTCAGGTGCCTTCACAGATGTGGCCCCGGATGCCGGTTGGATTCGCTATAAGAACTGGAGTACTAGGCTGAATTGGTTCGCGCCTGACAACTCCGGTTGGGGTGATGCCGGCGTCATTATTCCATGGACGATCTATTTAATGTATGGCGATATACGAATTCTTGAAACACATTACGAGGCGATGGTCAAATGGGTGAACTATTTAACTAACACGACCGATGAGCTGGTACGACCGGGTTATGCAAATTATGCCGACTGGCTATCGATTGGTGCTGACACGCCGAACGAAGTGTTGGCTACCGCTTACTTTGCTTACAGCACGAAGCTGCTTGCGCAAATCGCAGGCGTATTGGGGAAAACCGAGGACGCGAACCAGTACCAGGTGTTATTTGACGATATCGCAAAAGCTTTCCGTAAAGCTTTTGTTGCGGAAGATGGCCGCATTCACGGCGATACACAAACGGTTTATGTGTTAGCGCTACAATTCGGAATCTTAACAGAAAACCAGTCTAAACAAGCGCTTGAGCATCTTGTCACTGATATCCAAGGGCGCGAGAACCGATTGTCGACGGGCTTTCTCGGCGTAGGCTACTTATTGCCAGTGCTAACGGACTACGGCAGTCTGGACGTAGCGTACAAATTGCTTCAGCAAGAAGCGTTTCCATCTTGGATGTATTCGATTAAACACGGGGCAACCACGATCTGGGAACGCTGGGATGGGTGGACGGAGGATCAGGGCTTTCAGACCCCTTCAATGAATTCATTCAATCATTACTCCCTTGGCTCTGTTGGGGAGTGGATGTTCCGTTATATGGCTGGTATTGAAGCGGATCCGCAATGTCCTGGCTTTCAACATGCGATCATAAGGCCTAAACCTGGCGGTAACTTAAGTTGGGTAAGAGCAAGTTATGAATCGTTGTACGGATGCATCAAAGTGGAGTGGCAGCTCTCGGATGATGGGACATTCCGTTTACATGTCGATGTACCTGCCAATACGACAGCAACGATCCATATGCCTGATCAACCAGCGACGCCACAACGGATTGGATCAGGAAGTTATCTGTTCGAAAGTTTATTAAAAAAATGATTAAGGAGTGATAAATAGATGTCTGAACGTCGTTTAATTCCCGATACACTTATGCTGGAGGAACGTGCCGCCCACGCCATTAATGCCATGATTGGCATGGCGGATCACGATCATAATTGTATCCCTTTTTTTGCTGCTGATTTGATGCATAAACCTGCCTTCATGACACATGGCGATTGGGATTACGGTTCATCGCATGGACGAATGATCGATGGTCTCATCTTGGCTCGTCATATGTCAGGAGAAGAGTTCGGCAAGGAAGTTGAAGAGCAATATCGCGCGAATCTGTTGTCTTTTTTCAAAGAAGACGGCATGAGCTATAGACAGATTAACCCAACCCATGATTGGGAGCCGAATGCGAATCTGATTGATCAGCGGGCTGTCATTTTATCCTTGACGTCATGGTATATGGAATCTGGAGATCCGAAGGTGAAAGAAGTGGCTGACCGCCATGTGGCGGCATTAAAACGCATCGCGATTAAAGAGCGGGATGTGTGGTATTATCCGGCTTCGGAGTATAAAGAAACGGGCTGGCCTTCCCGTAACGCCATTCAGCTGCGTTTAGCGCCCGATCCGGCAGCATTTTGCGGTCGTTTGGTGATGCCATTATTGAAATATCATGAGTTGACGGGCAATCAAGATGCGTTTGAACTGTGCCAATTTTTCACAGCGCTGATCATCGAACGTAGCGGCGTGTTCAATCAAGACGGCAGCTTCAACGATTCGCTGGCGTATCGGAGCGGGCATTTCCATACACGCATAGGCACGCTGGACGCGATCGCGAGATTCGGTGTATGGACAGGTGACGCAGCCATGCTGGCTTGGGTCAAGAAAAGCTACGATTGGGCGCTGACCAAATGTACGACTTTTGGGTGGACACCAGGCGATTTGCATGAACAGGCCTACGAACACGAAACATGCTCGCTGGTGGATTTAATTGCTACAGGGATTACTTTAGCGCAAAGCGGTTATGTGGAATATTGGGGAACGGTGGAGCGGTTCTTGCGAAACCATCTGGCAGAATCCCAACTGCTAGATCTGGATTGGGTGGAGCAAACAGACGATAAGTCCTGTGACATTCATGCGAACAAAAGCTTTTATAAAGTAGCGGAGCGCACGCGGGGCTCATTTGCTGGATACTCGGCGCCTAACGATTTTGTTTGCGATGTGATCGAAGGGCGCGGTCATATGAACGATTTGCAGATCTGTTGTCTAGGCTCTGGAACGCGCGGTCTCTTCATGGGTTGGAGTCACACGATCACGGAGAAAAAAGGTACGATCAGCGTCAATTTCCTTTTAAACCGCGGTTCGAAATGGCTGGATGTCAGCTCCTACCTACCTCATGAAGGGAAAGTCGTCCTCGATATTCACACGGATATTTCAAGGCTGCAGATTCGAATTCCAGAGTGGGCTGGCTTTACGAAAATCAAGTATGTGCGTGAACGAAATGGTAAAGTGATCGAGGGGAAGGGCAGCGAAGCGAGCAGCTGGGTAAACAAACATTTTCTCTTGCTTGGTTCCGCAGTCGCAGGGGAGAAAATCACAGTGACCTTCCCGCTGAGCTTACGCAAAACGATAGAGAATGCGGTTGGCCAAACATTTGAAACGGAATGGCGCGGGGACGATGTCGTGAATATCACTCCAAAAGGCAAGAAAAAGCCGTTGTACAGCGGACGTCAAGTGTTTGAAGAGGCGCCAATGCGTACCGGGGATTATCGCCGATTGGATAAGGAATTTGTCTGGTAAGGTATGGAAGCATTAGGGATTCGCTTGCCAAGCGGATTACATAAGGAGGAGTACGATGCAAACGGTAGTTGCCATCTACACAGGGCAGGGCTTAGCAGACCCTTTGAAAAAGGTATTTCAAGAGCTGCTGCCGGATATTCGGCTTATTTCGATTATTGATGATAGCTTAATCGGCGATGTGAATCGTGCAGGGCATATTCCTGATCTCGTGTCTCGCCATCTGGTTCAGTATTACCGGCATGCAGAGGAGCTTGGCGCAGACGTCATTCTCAATACATGTTCCTCTGTTGGGGAAGTTGCAGAGGAAGCGCGTTCAGCCATCGGGGTACCGATTGTTCGAATTGATGAATCGATGGCTGCCAAGGCGGTAGCCAGCTATGCGCGGATTGGCGTGTTGGCAACGCTGCCGTCAACCTTGGAACCGACTTTACGACTCATTCTGAGTAAAGCGGATGAAGCAGGAGCTCAGGTGCAGCTTGTGAGCGGACTCGCGGAGGGGGCCTTTGATGCTCTGATCAGCGGTAACCCGGAAGAGCATGACCGTCTATTGCTGGAAACGGCGAAGCGGGTTGCGGAAACGGCCGATGTATTGGTACTGGCGCAAGGCTCAATGGCGCGTATGGAGCAAGCGCTGGCGGAGGTGACCAGCAAGCCAGTTCTTTCTTCGCCTAGATCGGGCGTCGAGCAGGTGAAGGCGCTGCTTGCTGCTGCCTTGGAGGCGAAATGAGCATGAGTCAAGATCGCGTAACAGCTGTTTATTTGGTAGAAACAGCGTACACCTTGGAACGGGCAGCTGCTTGTATCGCTGGCGAACAGTCAACCGGTACGTTCACGGCTGTCCCAGGAGAGACATTGTCGCTTAAGGACCTGTATGGCGCAAAAATAGAGAATATTGAACCGCTAGAGGAAGTGAATTCCCCTTCACTTCCTGGGGCCAAGACGCCACTGAATCATGACGGTCTGTATCGTCGTGGACGTGTGACTGTATCGTTTCCTCTCCATAACTTCGGACCCTCCATGCCTAATTTAATGTCTGCTGTTGCTGGCAATTTATTTGAACTTCAGGAACTGTCAGGGCTTAGATTGCTAGATCTGGAGCTGCCGGACGCGTTTGCGGCGAGATATCCGGGTCCGAAATTTGGGATAGAAGGAACAAGGAAGCTGACGGGCGTCTATGATCGACCGATTCTTGGGACGATTGTGAAGCCGAGCATCGGATTAACGACGGACGAATTATCAACATTAGTAGGGAAGCTGGCGAGAGCTGGCATGGATTTCATTAAGGATGATGAGTTGAATGCGAATCCACCTTGCGCACCTTTAGCTGATAAAGTGAAAGCGGTCATGGAAGCTGTTGAAAGAGCGGCAGATGCCACAGGCAAAAAGCTCATGTATGCATTTAACATTACAGGTGATTATGATGAGCTTCAAAGAAATCATGATTTGGTTGTAAAAGCAGGTGGTACCTGCGTGATGGTTAGCATCCTTAGCATCGGGTTGTCAGGGCTTGCGTTTTTGAACCAGTTCAGCGAAGTTCCGATCCATGGTCATCGCAACCAATGGGGAATGCTGACTCGTTCGCCGCTTCTTGGGATAGAATTTACGGCCTATCAAAAGCTATGCCGATTAGCCGGCGCAGATCAGTTGCACGTGAATGGTCTAAATAGTAAGTTTTACGAAAGTAACGAATCGGTAGTTCGCTCTATAAAAGCTTGTACTTCCCCGCTCTTTGGCGGCTACAGCTCGATGCCGGTCGTATCCTCTGCTCAGTGGGCAGGAACTGCTCCGGCTACCTATGCAGCAACGGAAACTGTGGATGTCATGCACTTGGCCGGCGGAGGCATGTTGGCGCATCCGGATGGTCCCGCAGCCGGATTTGAGAGTATGAAGCTAGGTTGGGAAGCAGCGGTTCAGGGCATCCCCCTAGACACGTATGCGGCTCATCATCCAATTTTGCAAAGGGCGATTGAGAAATACGGGAAGGATGAGGGCTAGTGGACGAATCCCCTGTAGGAATAGGTCACAAAGTCTTAAGTTCAGAGACTAGACGGCTGCTCTGTTATTATGGAGATGATTTTACCGGTTCCACGGATGTACTCGAATCATTGTTCCATTCCGGATTAAGAACTGTCTTGTTCTTAGAGACGCCCTCAGCTGAAGTGCTGGAGCGATTTCCAGATGTTGCTTGCTTCGGCGTGGCTGGGGTGGGACGCTCCTTAACGCCAGAGGAAATGGAGACGGAGCTGCGGCGGATTTTCACAACATTAAAAGCAGCTGGAGCAGCCGTCGTGCATTATAAAGTTTGTTCAACTTTTGACTCTTCGCCTCGCACAGGTAATATCGGCAAAGCAGCGGAAATTGGGCGGGAAGTGTTCGGCGGCCGATTCATTCCGCTGCTGGTCGGTGTGCCGTATTTGGGCCGTTATACCTTGTTTGGCAATCATTTTGCCAAAGGTGGAAGGCAGGTACATCGGCTAGATCTCCATCCGACGATGTCCAAGCATCCTGTTACGCCAATGGCGGAATCCGATCTGCGAAAGCATTTGGCTCAGCAGACTGCTCTGAGATCAGCTCTATTGGATATTTTGGCGCTAGACGGCACTGATGCCCAGGTACGAGAGCGCCTTGAGAAGGTCATCCAGCAAGAAAAGCCGGATCTGCTTCTTTTTGATGTCTTGGATGAGCGGCGATTGGAAACAGCGGGAAGACTGATTTGGGAAGAGGCAGCGGGGCAAGAAGGGGTCTTTGTCATCGGCTCCTCTGGGGTTGAGTACGCATTAGGGGAAGTTTGGCGCAAATCATTAGGGACATCAGCAGGGAGGTGGGCGAAACCTCCAATAAGAGAGAAGAGGCAAGACTCTCCATCTCCCTCACTATCTCAACCACCCCTGCTTGTTATTTCAGGAAGCTGTTCGCCGGTCACAGAAGAGCAGATTCAACATGCCTTGCAAGCAGGATTTGTGGGTATTCGTGTACCAACGATCGAACTGATCATGCCAGAAACACGCGAGGCTGCCCGTGCGAAGCTGCAGCTAGAAGCTGGGCAGTGGCTTTCCCAAGGGAAGCATGTCATGTTGTATTCGGCAACAGGTCCAAATGATGCGAGCATTGAAGCTGTACGCAAGGTATTGGCCGCAGAGGGAATTAGGGCAGAAGACAGCAGCCGATTGCTAGGCATGGCCCTTGGTTCTGTAGCTAAAGAGCTAGTAAGTCAGCTTGGAATTAAACGTATTTTGATTGCAGGCGGAGACACCTCAGGGTATGTGACGAGGGAGCTAGGTGTGTATGCGATAGAATGTATAGCTGCACTTGATCCGGGTGGGCCGCTCTGCCGTGCTTATGCGAATGACCCTCAGTTTGAGGGTCTTGAACTAGTGCTCAAGGGCGGACAGGTGGGCACTGCGAATTTTTTTGAAAAGGTTGCTGATTATAGCTAACGTGCTAGTAGAGCCTTATTGTACGACTACGAATAAATGAAAAGGTGGGCTTACATGGACGTTAAAGATCACACTTCATGGTTGGATCTAGACTATAAACCGAAGCTGCCCATGAACAAATCTTTCGGTATCGGGATCGTGGGTGCTGGTGAAATCGTAAGCGAAGCGCATCTTCCAGCTTACCGAATGGCAGGGTTTAATGTTGTAGGGATTACGAATCGAACAAGAAATAAAGCAGAAATTGTCGCCAACAGGTATGGCATTCCCAAGGTATACGATACCGTGGAAGAAATGATACTTGATCCGGAAGTCGAGATTGTAGACATTGCGCTAACCGCGGATTTACAGCTGGATATCGTGAAAATGGCCGCTGCGGCCGGAAAACACATACTCTGCCAAAAGCCTCTTGCAGACAATTATAGCTCCGCTAAAAGCATCGTCGACATATGTGAACGCGCAGGCGTCAAAGGAGCGATCAACCAGCAAATGCGCTGGGCTCCCGGCATAAGGGCGAGTCACTCGATCATACAAAGAGGTTGGCTTGGAGAGCTGACTCAGGCAACCATTCAGGTTAATGTGAACACGAATTTTGCCAACTGGTCTTTTTTACGTCAAGTCGAGACGCTCGAAGTGATGTACCACAGTATCCATTACATGGATTCCATTCGATTCTTGTTGGGTACACCCGAATATATTTATGCGGATGGGGCCAAATTTCCGGGACAGGAAGTACAAGGCGAGACTAGAACGATGCTGCATATGAAATTCCCAGGGGAGACAAGAGGACTCATTCACGACAACCATAATAACTGGGCGAATGTGGAGGATTGGTTCGCGACCTTCCGGTTTGAAGGGACGAAAGGCATGATTAAAGGGACGAACGGCGCCTTGTATAACTATCCCGTGGGCAGAGAGGATACGATCAGCTTCATTTCGAAAGAAATTGACCCGAACTATTGGTTCAGCCCTTCGCTTGAGGGCAAATGGTTCCCACATGCATTCATGGGGACAATGGGAGAATTGATGAGAGCGATTGAAGAAGATCGCGAGCCGGAGAATAGTGTTCGGGATAATTTATTAACGATACAGATGCTATTTGCAGCCTATCGGTCAATGGCTGAAAATCGGCCTGTCCGATTAGATGAAATTCAATAAACGTCGAGGTGTAAGTGATGAGACCATTGGAAGGATTAGTGGTGCTGGAGTTTTGCCAGTATTTGTCCGGACCCTCAGCGACACTTCGTCTGGCGGATCTGGGCGCAAGGGTCATAAAAATTGAACGGCCTGGGTCTGGGGACGGTTGCCGCCAACTGCTGTTAAACAATCTTGAGACTGAGGAAGGCGGCGTTCTGTTTCAAACGATTAATCGTAATAAAGAAAGCTATGCAGCCGACTTGAAAAATCCTAAGGATCTGGGCAAGCTCACCAAGCTGATTAGTCAAGCGGATGTGTTGGTCGAAAACTTTCGACCTGGAACGATGGAGAAAATCGGACTTGGTTATGAGGATGTGAAAAAAATCAATCCTCGTATCGTCTACGGAACGGTCACCGGATACGGAAAAGAGGGACCTTGGAAAAACAAACCAGGACAGGATCTTCTCGTTCAATCCTTGACTGGTCTCGCTTATTTGAATGGAAATGGCGACCAGCCTCCGATGCCGTTCTCGCTTGCGATCGCGGATATGATGACAGGTGCGCAGTTAGCGCAGGGAATTTTGGCCTGCCTGGTTCGAAGAGGACGTACTGGTGAAGGCGGGTTTGTAGAGGTCAGTTTGCTTGAATCCATGTTGGACTTCCAATTTGAGGTGCTGACGACGTATCTAAACGATGGCGGACATCTGCCTGAGCGCAGCAACATTAACAATGCTCATGCTTATTTGGGCGCGCCATACGGGATTTATGAGACGCAAGACGGTTATATCGCACTAGCGATGGGTTCCATCGTCCGTCTGGGACAATTGCTCGAATGTCCGGAGGTGGCGGCGTTTACCGATCCGAAGGAATGGTTTACGCGCAGGGATGAGATTAAGGGACTTCTTGTCGAGCATTTGAAGCAGCGAACGACGGAGGAGTGGCTTAGCGTATTAGAACCTGCGGATTATTGGAGCTCTGACGTGTTTACTTGGGATAAATTAATGAATCATGAAGGGTTCAAAGTGCTGGACATGATACAGGAGGTAGGCCGTCCTGGTCAGCAACTGCTTAGGACGACACGTTGTCCCATTCGGATTAATGGTGAACGCATCAAATCCACGCAATGGGCGCCTGCCATCGGTGAAAACAACGCGAAGATTGAGATGGACTTCAATTTGATAGATGGATGAGAGCGGTGACAACATGAACGGAGTTACTTTTACGAAACCTCTTGAAGGCATGTTGGTGCTTGATTTCAGTCAATTCCTATCCGGCCCTTCGGCGGCGCTTCGTCTAGCTGACTTGGGGGCTCGTGTGATCAAAATTGAACGGCCGGTGATCGGGGACATTTGCAGAACGCTATATATATCGAATCTAGAGCTTGATGGCGATAGCACACTGTTTCATTCTATCAACCGTAACAAAGAAAGCATTGCAGCTGATTTAAAGAACCCTGAGGATGCTCATCTAGTAATGAAGTTGATTGATAAAGCGGATGTACTTATTCAAAATTTTCGACCGGGCGTTATGATAAAACTTGGTTTGAATTATGAATTGGTTAAGGAGATAAATCCAAAGTTGATTTACGGTGAAATCACAGGTTACAGCAACGAAGGTCCATGGGTTGGAAAGCCGGGCCAGGATTTGCTTGTCCAATCACTATCCGGTATGACGTGGTTAAATGGCAATCAAGGGCAACCGCCGACGCCATTTGGCTTGGCTCTTGCGGATATGTCGGCAGGCGCCCACCTTGTTCAAGGAATCTTATCTGGTCTGGTACGAAGAGGGGTTACGGGGGAAGGCTGCCACGTTCAGGTCAGTTTGTTTGAATCTCTATTGGATTTCCAATTTATGGAATTGACTACTTTCCTGAATGACGGCGGCAAGTTGCCGGTTCGTAGTGAGATTCACAATGCTCACCCGTATATGGGAGCGCCCTATGGGATTTACCAGACGAAGGACGGCTTCCTTGCATTGGCGCAAGGCTCTGTAACGGAGTTAGGAAAGCTGCTGGAATGCGAATCTTTACTGGATTATGTCGATCCCAATTCTTGGATTACAGAAAGAGATAAGATTAAAAGGATCTTGTCTGATCATCTGCTGCGAAAAATCACCAGGGAATGGCTAGAGCGCCTTGAACCAGCTGGTTATCACTGCGCGGAGATACTGAATTGGAACCAGCTTATGCAGCAGGAGGCTTTTCAAATGTTGAACATGGTGCAAGAAATAAAGCGCAGTAACGGTTCCGCTATGTTCACGACTCGCTGTCCGCTCCGCATTGACGGTCAACTGCTTACTTCAGCCAAAGGTTCGCCACGAGTTGGCGAGGATACGTTGAAAGTACGGAAAGAATATCAACTTTAATGTAAAAAGTTTTCATAGAGGTGATGACATGAGCATGCGATCCATTTTTTTCGAAGATTTTGAAGTTGGCGCTATCCGAGAAACGGTCGGCCGTACGATTACTGAAACTGATATTGTATTGCACGCGGGGCAAACAGGAGATTTTTATCCGCATCACATGGATGCGGAATGGTGCAAAACCCAAGATTTTAAGCAGCGTATCGCGCATGGTACTTTAATTTTTAGTGTCGGTGTCGGGATGAGTGCCGGAGAAATAAATCCAGAAGCGTTCTCATATGGATATGACCGACTGCGTTTTATCAAACCGGTGTTTATCGGGGATACGATTCACGTACGTATTTCCATCAAAGAACAAAGAGCTTACGCGAAGAGAGAGGATCACGGAATTGTCGTAGAACAAGTGGAAGTGATCAATCAGCATGGTGCCGCCGTATTGGTATGCGAACATTTACTATTGGTAAGGAAGAAATCGTTGCAAGGGTAGAATGGAGGATCTAGATGATTACGATTCGAGGGATGACTTGGCAGCATGAACGGGGAGTAAATCCACTGATTGCCGCAGCTTCCGACTATAACAGGATGCATCCGAACGTCAAAATTGAATGGGATGCTCGTTCTTTGCAGGATTTTGAAAATTATCCTTTGGAGCTTCTCGCTGATCGATATGAATTGATCATGATTGATCATCCTCACCTTGGTGCGGCTGTTTCCGAGAACCTTCTGCTGCCGTTAGATGATCTTGTATCTTCTTCGTATCTAGCCGATCAAAAGTTACAAAGTGTTGGCTTAAGCTTTGACAGCTATACATGGGAGGGGCGGCAATGGGCGCTTGCGGCAGATGCAGCTGCCCAGATTGCTGCTTACCGTGAAGATCTTCTTCAAGCTTCAGGATTAGAGGTGCCGCACAGCTGGGACGATGTGCTAGCGTTATCTAAGAAGCTTCCAAAGGGCAGTCAGATTGGACTTCCACTGGTACCAGTACACGCGTATGCTAGTTATTTTACATTATGCGCACAAATTGGCGGTGAAGCCTTCTGGAGCCAGGATGCGGATATCCCATATGCTGTTGGAGAAGAGGCGCTTAGCGTACTTATGAATTTACTGGCTGTTTCACATCAGCAATCAGCCACAGTCGATCCGATCGGTATGTACGAATTGATGTCAACGACTAATGAGATTGCTTATGTTCCTTTGATTTATGGGTACTCCAATTATGCAAGAGAAGCTTTCCGCCCTAGTCTTATCCGCTGCACGAATATTCCTTCCTCGAACGGAAGCCCGAGTGGGAGTATGATCGGCGGGGTCGGCTTGGCCATCTCCTCACGTTGCAAGTATCGTGAACATGCTGTCAACTTTCTCCAGATGACCGTAAGCGGTGACTATCAGAAATCTTCTTTTGTTCAAAACGGTGGACAGCCTGGGCATTTGAGTGCATGGAAAGATGCTGAAGTCAATCGGGTATCCCATGGATTTTTCACAGATACGCTGGAGACGCTTGAGCTCGGTTCTATGCGACCGCGGTTTAATGGCTATATTGGATTCCAAGACCGTGTAGGCGCAGAGATTCAGCAGTTTCTACTTAAGGGAACCGAAAGTTCACGGACACTCATTCATCGACTAAACCAACTGGTTCACGATTATAAAAAGTGAAAGATGGGAGGAACCTGTGTGAAGGTTGATTCACATCAGCATTTTTGGAATTTTGAACGTATCCCGTATCACTGGCCGACTGCGGAGACGAAATCGATTTACAGAAATATTGAAGCGCCTGAACTTGAGCCATTCTTGCAAGCGTGCGGCGTAGACAAAACCGTTCTTGTCCAGGCGATGAATCATTACGCGGATACGGACTATATGCTTGAGGTGGCCGAGCAGTATACTTGGGTCGCCGGTGTTGTCGGTTGGGTTCCTCTTGATCGGCCGGATGAGGTTTCGAGAAAGCTTGAAACGTATCTCAAGAACCCCTATTTCAAAGGTGTGCGGCATCTTAACCACGAAGAGCCAGATCCCGATTGGGTGATTCGTCCTGATGTAATGGAAGGGTTGAAAGTGTTAGCAACAGCCGGTATTCCCTACGATTTGGTGGCCATCTTCCCCGATCACCTCAAACACGTTCCAACTTTGGCTGAAAACATTCCAAATCTCAAGTTGGTTATCGATCATTTGGCAAAGCCGCCGATTCGGGAAGGCTTATTTCAATCATGGGCGGATGGCATGGCGATCGCCGCTCAGTATCCGAATGTGTATGCGAAAGTATCGGGATTGAATACGGCTGCGATCTGGGATCGATGGACAGCCAACGACATTAAGCCTTATATCCTTCATGCAATGGACGTCTTCGGATCTGGACGGTTAATGTTCGGCAGCGACTGGCCTGTGGCCAATCTTGCTGGGGATTACTGCAAAGTGTGGAACGAAACGAATCGCGCGATAGCGGACTACAGTCAGGCAGATCGCGAAGCCATTCTGGGCGGGACTGCAGCTAGGTTCTATAATTTGTGAAGAAGTAATATTTTATGGATGGAGGTAACAATGAAGAAAATATTGCCGATGAAATATCCAGAGATTACTTCCTATAGCATCCAGTCAAATGTACTTTCAATAATCGCAAATTATGAAGAGACATTGCCGTG
Source organism: Paenibacillus sp. J22FR83 (assembly GCF_059691955.1). Classification (NCBI taxonomy): domain Bacteria; kingdom Bacillati; phylum Bacillota; class Bacilli; order Caryophanales; family Paenibacillaceae; genus Paenibacillus; species Paenibacillus sp. J22FR83. The sequence continues at coordinate 324,295 of NZ_JCAUAM010000005.1, read as the reverse complement.
GTACCACTCACATTTTGTACAACTCTGTTGTGGTAAACAATCATTAATGATAGGTTTTACAGACTGGGCTCATAATGACACGATATTTGTCCCCCGGCAACATGTCGATAATAGTTTAATAAAAAATAAATGGGAATCAAACATCTGCGAGTTTTTAATTTATTCAATTAATCTTGATTTTTATAATTATTTTTATATTGATGAATATTACATACCTGACTCAAATGCATATCAATCATATAAATTTGTTCATAACGTCTTTGTTTATGGCTACGACATTGAAGAGGAGATATTTTTTATTGCCGGTTCCTTGAAAGATGGCAAGTACATGTTCACTAGATGTACTTTTACTGAATTGGAGAATGCTTATAAAAGCGTTAGTCAAATCGAAGACTTGTTGGGAGGAGTATCTATGTATAAATACAAGAAGATCTCCGTTGATTTTGACCTAAACTTTCTCGCCAATTCAATAATTGAATATCTCTATTCGAAAAATTCCTTCCAATACGATAAACGACTTCATATGTATAAAGACGAATTTATTTACGGTATATCTGTATATCAGCATCTAGATGATTATTTAAGCCGTCTACTACACGGTGAAGATCAAAAAATTGATAAACGACCTTTCCATGCACTTTGGGATCATAAAAAATGTATGCTTTCTAGAATAAAATACATGGGGACCAACAACTTACTAAAGAACGCTGATAGTTTGTTTGTAAATTACCAAATAATTGAAAGAGAAACATTGTATCATAGAAACTCGATTTTGAAGTACTCCTTAACTAAAAATAAAGATGTGGTAGAAAAAACAAGACATGGAATAAACAGACTTGTAGAAATTGAAATGACAGTATTAAATTGTTTTTTGGAATCGATTAATCCGCTATAAATGTATGTTTAACAGTATCCAAAATAGGTTAATAAGGAGGAGAAAATGGCCTCATTCTTTCATATTTACTGTCCAGAGGGAGTTGAGAGTAAGTGTAGCCTGATTGTACGATTCCACTAATCTAATAGCTCACGCAAAAGCTGGCGGCGATGAATCATTAGAAGTCGTTCGTTCGTTTTCTTGAAACCTTTCAGGCTCGTCACAAAATGGCGAGTTCTTTTATTATTAATTCTGAGAAAACCCTAACTTATTTTTTTGAGGGGAAAAACATACCAATAAAAAAAGTGTATGACACTATATAATAACAATTGATCTGATGTCCAATGACACAAATGTGCCTACATAAGTTTAAATGCAATTGCCTGAGGAATCAGGTTTTTTTACTTTTATGCAGGAAGATTTGTGTCATCTAAAAATGCACAAATGTCCCAACATTGTAGTCTTGCGACATAAATTCACCTAGATTATAGATGGTCGATTTGGGATCGGTTCGAGATGGGTTTTGTTAGAACAAGTAATTTCAAAAGAAGAAAATAAAATGGATGCAAAGCTAACTGGTAGGATGAAGCTGGAATGTATGAAGTATTCCCATTTAAGAATCATTATGAATATTAGAAATACATACAAAAGGTTCACTACGCTCACGCAGAACGTAAAGGAAAGGGATCATTGGACGCAGCGCAAACAATGATCTCTTTCCTTTTTGCTATTGGTACAATTTTTTGTTCTAATGTATCAATAACTCTCCGCTCGACTAGAGCTTTAGTGTGGATTATTTCGTTTTTATTTTAGGTGGGAGCGCTACAGCGTTACCACCTAATCTCTTGAACCAAACGGATCAGCTCAGCCCGCTCGACTTCCCCGATCGGCCAACTTTGGATATCCTGGATCACAAGCGATAGGTTGGTAAAGCCTTTCGCTAAGCCGTTTAAACGTGCGGCCAAGGTAGCGTTCATCAGATCCTCGGGGGTAGGATAAAGAGGTCTCAGTTTCAGTACCGCATCAGGGTATCGCTTTAAATAATACTTTTGATGCCGTTCCTCGGCTGGATAGAATCCCTTTAAGGGAGCGATCTCAGTATCTGGTCTGTCTTTCCCTTTAAGCCTGAAGCCTTCAGTCACATTATTAATTGTGTTTTTCTGCAGCTCATCGCGGTATAAGACCAGAGACAAATATTGTCGGCCTTTATACTCGTTGATGTTCGGTGGATGATGGTGTTTCCAGAACAACTCGAGTATTGATTCCAAACTTACCCGTTTGGGATCAAAATCGAGCTCCACCGTCTCGGTGTGGTCGCCGAGCATTCTATATGTCGGTCCAGAAGTTGTTCCGCCTGCATAGCCTACACGTGTTCTAATCACACCGGGCATCTGTCCGAACAAAGCGTCAGGGCTCCAGAAGCAGCCCATGCCAAGAGTGATGGTTTTCATATTGTCATTGTCATTAACCATTGATGGACTGTCACCTCGTATTATGTTTAGAAATTATTATGTGCAAAAAAGAATGGAAAGTCTACACTGGGTATTGTCGGATGACAAACACATTGTCCGAATGTCGACATAAAAAAATAAACCACCCCGGTAAATGGCAGATTACTTCCAATGTTACCCCTCAACTTGAAGGTGTAAGTGATAAAAGAGCGCTATTAATATAATAGAAATATTAAAGCAATGTTTATCGAAGATTCATGTTAATAAACCACTATCTGGAAAAGGTGGTGGTCGTGTTGGATATCAATGTACTATCGGATAAGTTTAGGATTTTTGCTGAAAGAGAATGTCAAGACTCAAGCGCTCTTTATGAACATCTTGCTGGGAACATTGCACATGACTTGGAATTACTTAAACTAGCTACACACTCAAAACTAGGTCAACCAGTACCTAACCTTTTATTTGGGGCAGTTCATTATTTGCTTTTAAGTGGGGTAGAACATGAGTTGACCTCATACTACGCCAGCATAGTAGACAGACCAATGGAATCTACAGGAGCAATAAATTGTTTCAAAGATATTTGTAAGCAGAACGAAAAAGAGATCATTCAACTTTTAGAAAATAAACTTGTTCAAACTAACGAAGTTAGACGTTGTGCATATTTGTACCCCAGCTTTTGTCATATTTATGGAATAATCAAGAAGCCATTAACCCTTTTAGAAATAGGAACGAGTGCTGGCTTGCAACTCATGTGGGATAAGTATTCCTACTCCTATAAATCAAACCAAAAGTACGGATCTCTGCAGTCGACATTAGAAATAATTGCAGAGATTAAAGGAGATAAATTTCCATTATTGTTTGAGCATAGTCCACCTGTCATACGAAGAATCGGTTTGGATTTACACGTAAATAACCTAAACGATTCAGAAGATTACCTTTGGCTAAAGGCATTAATTTGGCCTGAGCATAAGGAGCGTAATTTGTATTTTGAGTCAGCTGCTCATTACCTAAAAAACCAGCCTGTCGAACTAATTGAAGGGGATGGGGTAGCCATGCTCCAGAATATAATTCCAACCGTATCTCTTAATTCATCAATATGTATTTTTCATACCCATGTAGCCAATCAGATTCCTGTTGATGATAAGAAAAAATTGATTGAGCAAATTCAATCCTTGGGTAAGGAGAGGGATGTGTTTCATCTCTATAACAATTTGTGGGACCTAGACCTTCATCTTGATTACTACATTAATGGGAATGAATACAAAGAGACGCTTGCAGAAACAGACGGACACGGTCGATGGTTTACATGGAAATTATTATTCTTCATTGCAGTCTTTTCTCTGCTAGAGGGCGGTTTAACATGAGGAATACTTTCTAAAGGGATAAATGTTTACGGAAAGTTGATCCGAGAAAAATATATATTATTTATAAAGGGAGTGTAAAAATGCCTTTTTTCATAGGAATCGTTCCACCAGAAGATTATAAAGAACAAATTTTGGTATTCCGTAATAAATAGGCTAAGACATTTCCAAACCGATGGGATAATAACGAATTTAGGGCTCCTGTTGAGCCTCATATTACTGTTAAACTCTCAAATGGACTTACGGAGGATATGAATTGGCTTGAAAAGGTAAGAGAAACATGTTCTTCATTTCCAATCTTCCAGTTAAATTTGTCTGAACCAGGAACATTTGGAACAGCAGTTACATTCCTTAGCGTTGAATCGAAAGCGATATATAATCTACACAAGAATTTGGTAGATGCGGTTTCCCCACCGCCCGAACTTATTGACAGTAATATAGAGTTGGATAACTTCATTCCACATTTGACTTTGGGTCAAACAAAATGGGGCATGAATGAAGCAGAAATTATAGAAATGAAATTGGCTGCAAGAGAAGCATTATCTCCTTTCCCAAGCTTCGATGTAACATTCGTGCGGGTATTTGATATCAAAACAAACGTACTTTTAGAAGATATCAAACTTGCCAAGTTGTTCTAATCAGTCATTGAACTAACGGCGAACTGTAGCTTAAAACCTACTATAAAAAGGCAGCAAACAACATGAAGTGACCCCTTAAAGTTAGACATATACATTAAGCAACCTGTTGGGCATGGGCTCGGTATTTTAGCAATTTCCTCTACGAGGGGTGAATTCCCGATACGTGAACTCATTTATATGTTGCGAAGTAATTGTGTACGTCCATCACCTAAAAGTCTTTTTGAATTTGCTCAAGGAAGTCCCCCGTAAAATGTCGAATAAACAGTACGAATACCATTTATTTTGGGAAAATGTAGAAATGGCAACAGAAATGAAAAGCATGCTAGAGTGGGTCTTTGTTTCAGAATGCCCCATTCCACAAGATGTTGAAGGTTTGCTCGTTAAGGGGGAAATAGCGGTAGCTGCCTATAAAACTTTTCGGGACAGTGCTATATTTACAAATAAAAGGTTGATTGGTTGATAGCTAATGCCCTTTTGAAAGGGTGAAGAGAAGTACCCAATGAGGTGCTTTATTATATATTTCTAGTATTTTCTTCCAATACTAAGCATGATACAATCTAGTGAATAGTCCTATCAGGAAGGGGCGTATTAATGCAAACACACCAACAACAGGGCAAAGCTGCTCAGCAGACAACGACGACCGGCACCGCCGAATCGTTGAATATGGTTGAAAATGAAACGGCAAAAGGCTTGTCCGGTGCAGCTCTTCAGCGTGCAACGAAGCTCCCGCAGGCTATGAGCCCGGCGCAGATGATGCATCTGCAGCGTACGATCGGCAACCGCTCGGTTGGCGATCTGTTCAAGCAGCAGTCAGCGGCTAACCCCGCTGCGAGATCCGTGGAAAAACCTGCGGAGCTGACAGCAGCCGCTGGTACGATTCAAGCCGCTTCACCATCCCAAAGCGATATTCAGCGTAAGGTGTATATCAAGCGGGCGCTAATTGGCGGCTACAGGAACAAGACCAAAACCGGCCGCGGCAACGAAGGCGCAGGCGAGCGGAATGTAGATAATATGATCGCGGACGGGAAATCACGCTATTTCAACAGTAAGGATGAAATGTCTCAGTACGCGGCGAAGACGACAGAGAAAATCGGGTATGTCGAGAAGACGGATACGTGGATTCGCATTCCGGATGAGCTGACGGTAATCGGGGAAATCCATACGGAAACTACGTTGGAAGATGTTGTGAAAGCTGTGGGGACGGATAAGTTCATGCACGAAGCCTACACCGAACGTCCGGCTGAAGCTGCCGATAATCCTGAGCTGGAAGCGGCTATAACGAAGCGAGAGGTTGAGCGCAATGCCAAGTTCGGTGGCATCGGCACAGGTCCGGGGGCTAAATCGCACTATGCGGAAAGTTTTTATCCGAAAGTCATTCGAGGCTTGCAAGGGATTGATGTGATTTACGATTATCGGGTCATGGCGTCGGAGGCAGAAAAGAGATTATTCGGTATGGCGATTCGATTTGCGGCGGGTGCAGATGAAGAATCCGTACTCTATCAGACCTATGCGGCTCAGGAAGATCTGTGGCAGCGAACCGCTGCCAGCCTTGAAGGCGATGGCCAATCGGCGGAGCCTTTAACGGAGGCCATGAAAGCTGCAAAGAGCAAGGATCTGTTTACTACGTTCGTTCGTGAAGTAACGGCTTACGCCACTACGAAGCTTCAAGAGGAGCAGGCACAGGCATCGGCTGCGGATAAGAAGGCTTTTGCCGACAATTGGCATGTGGCCAAGTCGGATTATGGTGCAGCGGATACCGAGATTATGAAAGCGGAGAAGGCCCGTGATTTCTCGATGTTCCAGCATATTAAGAAAGCGAAGAGCGAGGGGTATCTTTTGTACGGACTTGGCGATTTACATCTTAAGCGGCTTAAAGAGCTGCTCGCTGCTGAGGGCATCAAGTCGGTGAACATGAACAAGTTCATTGATGAACAGGAGACGACTCATCCGCAAACGTGAGGTGGTCTTCTAGGCTACATCGTAATAAAATAGCTTCAATCATGTCATCTTCCTATTGTTTTCGGCACTTATGGAAGTGTCCACCCGTTAGCTTAATACCATTCCCAGTCTAATACTATATTTTCACGGTCTAATGGTTGATTTTCTTTTAATATTATGAACAAATTGGTAGGAAACCTAGACTAAAAGTCGAAGATAGAAAAAGATATTGCATCGAGTATAATAGAAAATATAGTAAAAAAACAAATGCCATTCTTTGTTATTAGAGTATCTAAAGAAGATGATCAGCCAATTGTTATATATAGTAATCTGAAAAAGCCTTCATAAAAACGGGGAGGCTTTTTTTGTTATAAAGACAAAAGAAGTGTCGGGTGACAAGAACATAGTAACATTACTACCGGTGGTGCAAGTCCGGGTTCATAAGTGTGTGTGTGGCGAGAACAGGCCGCATAGTTCTTTGGTTTTTTCAATTGTCATTTTATTTTGTTCCTGAAGGTGTCTCCAAGTTTACTTTTGGGACAGCCAATTTTTTCTTTTAACTGAACTGCATGCACCAAGAAAATAATACTTTATTATTTCATAGATAGAAGAGGGGGATGAAGAGCGAGCGCTGCTACTACGCTACAATAACTAGGTTTCTTCATATTGGAATAAGGAAATAAGCCATAAGTGAGTATTTTCAAATATTTGCATTATCTTGGAAAAGAATAAAAATGCGCAGGGGAGGCATGTCCGCAGGGCGGAGGTGGCCACCCTTCACTGTATAAAGCTCCTGCAGAAATCTGCCCTTAAAGTGGGCTTACCCGCCTTATCCGGATGCGCCAGTCCGTTTATAATCAGGTTGTAAGCGAATACATTAGGGATATATAAGGGGGGAAGCTGAACAGGGATACGTCGACTTTCTGAAAAGAGTAATAGAGCATCACTGGTAACTGATGATAGAATTTTTTCTAAAAAATATGAAAGAGGTGTTTATTTATGCTAAAAAAGTTAAGCTTATTAAGTTTAATTGTTTGTATGCTCGCCAGTCTGTTACTTGTCGTTCCTTTGACAGCAAGTGCGGCGGGTACAATTGTAAGCTATCCATTACCGTCGATTTATACCACGACCAGTCAATACACGGTAACAGCAGACTCTACAAATATACCGGTAATCGACACTTCGGCGGTATTTGTAAACTATAATTATTGTAATTTCTCTTTTTCAGGTACGACTACAATCACAATAACAGCAAGCGAGACAATCAATACCTATAATATTTCTCCCAAAGCTTTGGGAATCACTGCAACAAAGAGCGGAAATACACTTACATTTACACTTTCATCACCAACATATCTTATCGTTAAAATCAATAACCTGAAGGATCTGGTTATTGCGGCAGATGCTCTCGAAACCAATGTTCCGGCTTCATCCGGTACAGGTATATACAATGTTAAAACGCAATACGGTGCCGACAGTACCGGTGCCTCTATGGCTACAACTGCAATACAAAACGCCATAAATGCGGCGAACGCAGAAGGTGGCGGTATAGTATACGTTCCAGCAGGAGTTTATAAGTGCGGAAACCTTGTTTTAAAAAGTAATGTTTCGGTTTATCTGGAGGGTGGTTCAGTTATAAGGGGTTCAGGAAATCCGAGCGATTACACTACCCATTTTCATAAGAATTCTCTGGGTAAGGATGGAACATGGTTTATTTATACCGAAACAAATGCAAACAATATTAAAATATACGGCAGGGGGACTATTGACGGCAATGGCCATTATATGAGAAATACAAACAATTATTTGAACAATATTCTTGTACCCTTGCAGAGCAGCAACTTCAAGGTTGACGGCATAACAATAAGAGACAGCGGGGGCTGGGCTACGATCGTTACCAGATCTAATAACGTAACCTTCCAGAATACAAAGCACTTCAACAACAATGAACTTGATTATGAAAATGATGCAATAGATATTCAAGAGAGCCAGAATGTACTCATAAAGCATACTGTAGCAGTATCGGAGGATGACACCTACTCATTTAAGACCTGGGATGTAGCAACTACCGATATTGCTGCTAACTGGCCCGGAACTCCTGAGAACCAGTCAAATGTAGTTGTGGATGATGCTTTGGCCTGGAGCAGATGCGGAGCATTCAAGGTTGGAGATGGAGTGAAACAGCTTCAGGATGGCATCGTTGTTAAAAACTCTTATGTATACCGGAGCTGGCGCGCTTTAGCGGTAGGTCATCTGTATGGGACTCCAGCGGCACAAAACATTATTTTTGACAATATAGATGTCGAAGGCTTCTGGCCAAGGTCCGGCGTTCACTCCAGATGGTTTGATCTTTCTGCAAAAACCGGTCCGATCAAAAATGTGGTCTTTAATAATATCAATTTACGCGCTTTAGGTGAAGTTTCAATAATGAAGGGTTGGAGTGATACATCTACTGTCTCCGGAGTTACATTAAACAATGTTCGCGTCGGTGGAGTTGCGGCAACTAATTTGACAGATTTGAAAATAACAGATACGAACAGCTATGCGGCAGAACCAAAATTCAACACATTGAAATTTGAAGCGGAAGGCTATAACCTTAGCTCAGGTGTTCTTTCCTATGAATCCAGCACAGATGGCGGGCTAAATGTAGGTGGAGGAAGCAATGGCGACTATATAGCATTTAAAAATGTAGACTTTGGCAGTACAGCTAAAACAAGTATTGATCTGAAGGTTGCATCGGCTAATTCCGGCGGAAGGATCGAAATCCACTTGGATAGCCCTACAGGCACTATGTTGGGTTATTGGACGGCAGAAAGCACAGGCGGATGGCAGACATGGTCAGTCAAGAATATCTCGCTTAATGCCGGGACAGCTGTAGGAACCCATACGGTATATGTTACTTTTGTTAAGTCAGATTCAAGCACAGTTGCAAATTTAACTTGGTTCCAGTTCAAATAGAATGGAAACGGTTTGATTAAAGTTTTTTCCTACGACTGACTGACCAACTAACACAAAAAAACAGCAAGTCTTCCTATGTGAAATAGGGACTTGCTGTTTGAGTTTTTAATTATGAGAATGATGGGGAATTTGTGGTCGGGTGACAAGAACATTATCTCATTCCCGACGGACGAGGTCGGAGAATTTTTGTTGGCTATCAACAGTCGTAAGAATTGGGTTGATTCCATTTTTCATGCTGGCATTTCAACAGTACCCATCTTGGATCGTGGAGCAGTTTGGCTTTTTGAATTATATAAATCAGTATGGACTGTATTGGGCAATCGCAATATTTATCTTTGCATCAGCTACAGACAAGTAAGATGGTTATATAGCACGCAAATATAATCAGATAACGAACTTCGGTAAGCTTGCAGACCCGCTAGCTGATAAACTTTTAATATCGGCTGCGTTGGTAATGATGGTTCAACAGAATATGATTCCTTCTTGGATAGTAATTGTAATCATTGGTCGGGAAGTAATGGTGTCTGGCATTCGTACAATTGCAGCGGCAAAGGGAGTGGCACTTGCAGCTGATAAACATGGGAAAATGAAGATGGTGCTACAGGTTGTTGCAATCACCGCTGTTTTATTAGGAAATTTCCCGTTTTACTATTTTACAAGTTACCCTATTGATCTCCTAATCATGATGTTAGCTGTTGGTTTGACAGTTTATTCTGGATACACGTACATGAAAAACAATTATCGCAAACTGCAATTGGATAACTTATGATATCTCGTAAGCAAATCGATAAATCGTTGAACTAACTGGAGCTATAGTTGAAATAATCATCTGAAGTTGGTCGGCTTTGAAGACGACTGGTTCTCGGGAATTGAGGCGTTTATATATGAAAGAGAACAATATCAGGGAGATAAGAGTAACTGACTATCACGATATTTATCTACTTAATCAAGAATTTAACCCGAATCTGCATACATTTACCGCAGATAAAGTAAGAGAGAAGATTGATATCATTACAGCGAAAACGCAAGACATCATCTTTGTATACGAACAAGACACTGAGGTCATTGGATATATTCATGGAACCCCATATGAATTACTTTTTTCCGATTCATTAGTAAACGTACTGGGGTTTATTGTTAAAGAACGCTATAGGAATCAAGGTATAGGTGGCATGTTAATAGATTGTTTGGAACGGTGGGGAAAGGACAACGGATATTCTGGAATAAAGCTGCTAACCCACCCAAGTAGAGTACATGCTCACAAGTTTTATGAAGAGAGAGGCTATCGGTTTACCAAGGATCAAAAAAATTATATAAAAAATTTAGCCGATTGCAGTAAAAATTATTGAAGACAAAGAAATAAAGATGAGCGTAACTGGACCATCATACAAGATGGGAAAGTTGATTATAGAATTTATAAAAATCGTTGAATACCGTTAGTCCATTAACCTAACGTAAGAACGTTTGTTCAAATAAAAGAGAAGTTCTATACAAAGAAACCACTCACTTGTTAATTAGTGGTTTTTTCTTCATATGCTGATGGATATCTATGGCCAAATTTGTACGTTAATAAAACAACCTACTGGAATGGGGCTAATGGCAGGATCAACATGCTTTGATTACCTAGCAGATTTATTTTCGTTTAGGATCGTGAGTGCTAGTTCAAGAACATAACGACTCTCATGTATTAATTCTTGTTGAAGCTTATGTTGAATGAATGGGATTATAGTCACCCCGAGTTCAAGTATACGTTCGTACACTTCGTAGTCAGTTCTCCAATATTTCAGAACACTGTTTTCGCCAAACTCACCACCCTCAATCGCTGAAATCCAATAATTAAATTGTTCTTCGATTGGCTTTTCCTTTATGGTTAACACAACCTGATTAAAAGCATTATCTTTTTCCTTTAAATCAAGCATAGCCTGATAAAGTTTTTCTTGAGGCACACTTCGCCTTACAAGTGAACTAAGAGTAAGGTAATCTCCGCCATCACCGTCAGCTGATGAAACGTAGGCGATAAAATCATCAGTCTGGTTAAGTTCGATAAAATCACTTTTTAGTCGTTCAATAACATCGATTGCAATCAAGTAAAGCTGGGAATCGACAATCTTTTTTTCGAATATATAATTTTGCGTAATTTCCAAATAATCCGGTTCCTCTAAGCTAATACAATAGTATAAACTTAATATTCCTTGCAACTGCTCAGGAATATCCTCAAACATAAAATCGTAATCGCCTTCACCGTATTTAAATTCGTTGTAAACCTGTTCTTTAGTTTTATTGTAATGTTCATATTTTTTTTCGAGATACATCCTCTGATTTCTTTCATGAGCACGTTCAACTCTTTTATTTAGCGCTTCTAAATTGTTTATATAGACGATGTAACTTCCATGTGTAGCATCCGTGTAAATTGAGAAAGTATAAACGTTTTTATTGTCATTGGATGCAGAAAATTCCTGAATGGTTTTCTTGCAAAAGAAATAGAGTAAGTCTTCAATCTCTTTAGAAGAAACGAATTTACCTTCATTTCCATCTAATGACTCCATCTCAAGAATTTCTTTTTCAGGAGTACAAACCAGATATACACCATTATTTTCAAGTTCACGTTTCCCATTAATCAATCTAGCGATATGTACATCGTATGAACTCATATATTTCACATCCTTAAGAATAATAGATAAATTCTACCATTAGAATATATTCTTGGATACACTCTTTGGTTAATGATTCTTACTCATCGTTAGTTAGAGAGGAAATTCACTGAAATTCATTTAAGAAAGGCTTAATTATATGAATTGTTGAAGTAACGGGCCAGATTAGTGTGGAAAGAGGAGAAAGTTCGAGGCCTAACGAAAAATATGTTTATTACCTTTTTGGGGGCTTTGAACATCGTGAGAAGGTAGGCACTTTATCTAAAGTTGTTGGAGGCATATGCACGATCGACTCTGTTTGCCCAACAAAAATGGCTTGTGTGGGTTGCGGTGCGAAGGTGCCTAGACCAGAGTTTAAAGATGAAATAGAATCTTTTTATAATTGGGCAGATGAAAGTGAAAAGCGGTTTGAAAAACTAAGTTTGCCTAGTGAAGCAAAAAAGATGAAGATTGTAAAAGATCGAGCTAAGATCGAATTGAAGGAAATTCAATTGATAGAAAAATCACAAAAGGATGAGTTATATGTTCCAAAAATCCATATTTCCTCAAACAAATGAACGAGAATGGCTTCAGTCATTGTACGATGAAAAGAAAAAACGTTCATTTGAACTTGGCGTTAAGGCGATTGATTTACTAGTCAAAGAAGGTTCTTCTGTTTCGTATCGCACTGTTTCAGAAACATCGATAAAAATCGACTCTGAAGGAATCGGCATCCATCCAAACACTATTCGTAAGAATAAAGAGCTGCACGCATACTTTTCAAAACACATATCAGCAAAGCTTTATAAGCCGCGTAAGAGCTCTCGAGTACCCATTGCAAGTGATCTGGATTCGTTTAAGCAAATAAAGCAGGATAGGGACATAACTCGCGTCAAACAACGGTATATGCAACTAACTAAGAACGAATTAGTTGACCAATTGATTCAAATGGAACAATACATTGCTAATCAAAATCAGCACTTGTTGAAAAATCAATTCGAAAGCTTCAAGAGCGAATAATACTTGGATCCGTGTATTACTTACTGGTAATATGCGGATTATTTCTTTTAATCAATTTTTTTTGATTAATGTATTGACTCCACTTTTTATTAGTGGTAAATTTAGGTTGCAAATTAAATCAAAAAAACTTGATTAAATGAACGGGAGGAATTACAATGAATTTGAACTTTTACTCGATAGAAAGCGAGATGCTTCAGCGTAAATTGGGAAATCGAAAAAGAAGCAGCTACTGCTTGGCAACAAAGTAGTGAGAGGGATCAGATTCAAATATTCAAATCTCTGATTTCAAAGTTCAAAGCTGCAGTTAATACTACTTCAACAAATGTACAAACTCAAGCAGTTTGCTGCAATTGCTGCTAAAGTACGAAGAAGGGTGGAGACCCAATGATTAAAGAAATACCACTTAAGCAAGCCAATGAGCCAAACGTATCCTTAAAAGAGTATGAGTCCAAATTTAAAGCACTTGCTGATGAAAAGCGATTACAGATCATGTATGAGCTTACTCAACGCGGAAACACTTGCGTCTGCGACCTTACAGAGATCGTCGATATGCCACAGTCTAAACTCTCATATCATTTGAAAATTCTGTTGGATGCAGGAATGATTACAAAGGAAACGCGCGGCACCTGGAGCTATTACGAGATCAATCAAACAGAAGTAAGTAGAATCCTGTCTGAGCAGTTATGCTGCATTTTTAAACCTGCCCGGAATGATAGCGATTGCTGCTAAATTTTTTTTGAATAATAAATCAATTTTTTTTGATTTAGTTTAGGGGTTAAAATGAAGAAGAGGCTACTTGCAGAATTTATTGGTACTTTCTTTTTGGTCTTTGCCGGCCCAGGTGCAATCGTAATTGACGACTTCACCAAGAGCATTACGCATGTTGGGGTTGCCGTGACCTTTGGATTGGTCGTTATGGCTCTCATATATACGTTTGGGCATATTTCAGGTGCTCATTTTAATCCCGCGGTTACAATCGGTTTTTTGGTGCGTGGCGATATGACAGCAAGAGATAGCCTATATTATATCGCCATACAGTTTGCCGCAGCGACTGCCGCGAGTTACACACTTCGTTTGCTATTTGGTAATATTGCGAATCTAGGTGCCACACTGCCAAATTCAACTGTTGGACAATCGTTTATTCTTGAGTTCATTCTAACGTTTGTTCTAATGATGGTCATTTTAGGATCGGCAGTACACGGTAAAGCAGTCAAAAACTTCGCTGGTATGGCAATTGGAGGCACAGTTGGACTCATGGCGATGTTTGCCGGTCCTATAAGCGGAGCCTCAATGAATCCGGCACGATCGTTGGGACCGGCTATCATTTCAGGAGTAACAGAACATTTATGGCTGTATTTAGTGGCAACTGTTCTTGGTGCTATAACTGCCTCACTGACATACAAACTATTACATGAATAAGGAGAATTGATGCAAAATGGAAAAGAAACTGGTGTATTTTCTTTGTACGGGAAACTCCTGCAGGAGTCAAATGGCAGACGGGTTTCTGAAAGCGTTGGGTAGTGACAAATATGAAGTGAAGAGTGCTGGATTGGAAGCACATGGACTTAACCCTCGAGCAGTCCAAGTTATGAAAGAAGCTGACGTTGATATTACAAATCATACATCAGATGTAATCGACCCTGAAATCCTTCAAGAAGCCGATTACATCATTACGCTTTGCGGCCATGCAAACGATAATTGTCCGGTTGTACGTAATGATAAAGCAGAGCGATGGCACTGGGGATTTGAAGATCCAGCAAAAGCAACTGGTACAGAATTAGAAGTAATGGCTAAATTTCGTGAAGTTCGAGATTCCATTAAAAACCGTATAGCGCGGTTTGTGAAAGAGGGGAACTGACCATGATAAAAAGAATGCATGTAGCAGTAAACTGCAGCGATCTCCAGAAGTCCCTGGATTTTTATAACGCGTTTTTCGGAACAGAGCCAACTAAAATTAAAGAGAATTATGCCAAGTTTGAGCTTGAAGACCCAGCGTTACACTTTTCCTTAAATGTTCGTTCATTTGAAAAAAATGGGGTTCTTAACCATTTGGGGTTTCAAGTGAATGATACTAAAGATGTATTGGCGATTGGAGAGAGACTCCGCCAATCAGGTTTGCTTCTAATTGATGAAATGAACACAACATGTTGTTATGCAGTGCAAGACAAAGTTTGGGTTTATGATCCTGATGGAAATGCATGGGAAATCTTTTATACAAAAGAAGATTCGGAATTTGAAAGCGCAGGACCACGTGATGATATTTCACTTTGTTGTGCTCCAACTGAAACTACTACAGCAGCAACAGCCGAATCTTCATACTGCACAACAGGTCCGACCACCAAATTAAATTAGAATCATTCAAGAATGAGAAAACTTGTTGCAATTAAAAATAATCGACTGCCCTTAAAGGGCAGTCATTTTTGTTTGGGTGGGTGGGTAGAAACAAACACACAATATAAATAAATCCGATCTTATTAAATTCTATTCTTGAAAAGAATCGATCGATATTTATAGTGACATACCAAGACTTTAAAAGCCATGCCATTATAGACATATACACAATACCAAGACTTTAAAAGCCATTATAGACATATGTATAAAATACGGATTTTGTGAAGTAGTCTGTATTCTTGTATCATCATAGATTTTCAATTCAATTTCTCTTAAACTTATATTTCCCCCCAACTATTGGTAGTGTCAGACTAACCTCCCCAGTCGCGCCGGCATTAGTGATTTTGAAACCTATATAATCGAGGGATATGGTTCCAGAAGTTGAGATAACTTGTAACGGCTGTGGAGATTTTTCTACATAAAGATCCTCTGAAGTGGGGTCTATGGCATATAAGCTCTGGCCTCCACCTCTGATGGAGCAATTGCTGTAGCAGACGTTACGTATGATTTCTAACTTGTTTCTCTTCAAGGTAAACCCACGCTTCATGAGGGGTACTTGACGTGAATCAACAGATTCGCAGTCCTTATAGACCGCATTTCCAATGGCGGTTCTTACCTGAGCTGGTACGGTTGTAAGGATGAATGAGGAACCATATCCGTAAGGGTCGTCAGGTTGATTAACCGTATTGCAGTTGATTGCCTTGCACCGAATATAGGAACGCTTCGCGCTATCCGCGGAGAAGGACAAATCCGAGAATCCTGCGTACTGCTCACTGTCAGCGATGCAATCAATCAATTTGATTTCACCTTGAACGGCTTTAACGCCATCTCCTCCATAATTCATGGAGTAACCAAATGAATTACCTTTTGTGCTGCAGCGATCAAAGACGATATCAATGGGCACACTGGCTGCAGTTGGTTTCAACAAAGTGACTAGGAAGCCACGCCCTGTATTCCCTTCTGCCACACATTGGATGAAGCGTATATTTTTCAGTAGATCCAATTGGCCGTTCGGCTCAATATCAACTCCACTCTGTGGAGCTGTCCCTTTCGTGTTAGTAAAGCGGCAATTTTCCACAGTGAGACCATCCACAGAAATAACGGACAAACCTTGTCTGCGATTATTATCCGCTCGACAATTACGGAGCACAATATTTCGGCAGAAACCCACTGTCGATTCGAAATATCCGATATAGAATCCGTCTCCGCCGCTGTCAGTAGCATTCATATTCTCAATGGTAACGTTCTCAGAGCCGCTGATATCGAAAATGTGGGCTTGTTCCCCTGTCGTATATGCGGCTTTGTTCATTCGTAATGTGGAACCATTACCGTTGATATACACGTTTTTTACAGTTTTGATCCGAATTAACCGTTCGTACACTGGACTTACCCGACTAAGCGTGTCTATTGCTTGTATGATCGTTCCCGGCTCTAGCTCGATTGCGATTTGGCTTGGAATGAATAGCTGACCCGTTAAGTAAAAGCCAACTCGCTGCTTTGGAATAAATAATTTGTGGTCAGAAGAAGCATTCAATGCTGCTTGTAAAGCCAACGTATCATTCGTTACGCCATCACCTTTGGTACCGAACCAGGTAGCGATAAGGGTATCCCCGAAGATGCGTTTGAACCGTTTACCGTTAGTTGATACAAGTACAGTCCCCGTGTTGTCCGCGGTAGTCGTATCATTCGGGTCATATCGGAAGAATCCTTCCTGCATCTCATTCGTTACGTAGTAAGCTAAACTCGGATTAGGTTCTAGCTCAGACCTCAGATCCTCCAACTTAACTGCAAGGCACAATTGCATATCCAACAATTCAAGCAATTCTTTCTTTCGATTTTTATTGATTATACCATATACAGAAGCGGTTACAGTTTGATCTTTGGCGAAAGCAGTGGACTTACCCACTCCCCCCAACAATCCTGTTGAGATTGCAGCAACTCCACCAAGCCCTAATGTAGCTAGCAGCTTCCTGCGGCTAATTAAGGGTTTATTATCCCGCTCTGTTGTACCCTCTACGACCGCTTTATTTACACCTTCTTCTAAATCATGTAAGTGGTTAGTTTGGTTAGACATAGCTTTAGTCACTCTCCATTTCCCGGCAATTGGGTAATAAGTAGGGTTTCAGTAAAGTCAACCTTTTAAACCTGTGGAAGCAATTCCTTGGACGAAGTACTTTTGAGTAAATAGAAAAACAAGGAGTACGGGGACAATGGTAATAACGGCACCAGCCATGATGAGCGTCATCCGATTTTGAACTTCGTTTTTCAGAAACAGCAGCCCAAGAGGCAGTGTAAACATTTGCTTATCTTGTAAGTAAATAAGCGGCTCTAACGTGTTATTCCAGGCGCTCATGAAGGTAAACACAGCTAGTGCTGACAAGGCAGGCTTCGCTAACGGAAGATATATTTTATAAAAAATTTTCCAAGGATTCGCTCCATCTACCCATGCTGCATCATACAGTTCTTTGGGCAGTGTTTTATAAAACTGGTGCAGCAGGAAGATGCCAAAAGCCCCGCCAAGGAAACTACGCAGAATAAGCGGATAATAAGTATCAAGTGCACCGACAGATTTCCAGATAAAATAGGTAGGTATCATTGTAATTTGAGATGGCAGCATCATTGTACCTAGCATCGCTAAGAAAATAAGGTTCCTTCCACGAAATTGGAAGAAAGCTAATCCGTAGGCTACGATCGCACAAGAAGCGACGGTGCCGATTAAATCCATCAACGTGACGAAGATGCTGTTCATGGTGTATTGCAGAAAGTTTACCTCAATCCATACTTGCTTGTAATTATGCCATACGAAAGGTTCCGGAATCAGTTGTGGGGGGAAAGTTAGTTCAGAACCCGATGCTGTCAAAGAAGTCGAAAGCATATACAGGAAAGGCACAATCATAATAATAGACCCGATTCCTAATATCGCATAGGCAGTGTTTCTTAAACCGATGTTTGTTTTATTCATAATGCACCCACCTCTTCTCCGTTACCTTCTGTATAATGGTGATGAGCAGAATGATCAAGAACAACCCCCACGCCATCGCGGATGCACTGCCCATCTTGAAGTTAAGGAAAGAATCGCGGTAAATTAGAATATTAGGCACCATATTCCGATCTGCTACAGAAATGACATCTCCAAGCATAACAAGGAACACATCAAATGCATGGAAAGCAGAGATTGTTGAGAGAATCATCACCATGTACAGCATCGGAGAAACGATCGGCATCGTTATCTTCGTAAATAATGTCCAACCTGAAGCACCATCCATCCGCGCCGCTTCCAGCATTTCTTCCGAAATATTCTGCATGCCAGCTAGAATGAGTACCATCGAGTAGCCGGCTCCCTTCCAAATGTTAACGAGTGCAATGGAACCAATCACTAACCACCATTTTCCACTTCTTATCCAATCGACAGGTTGTAGCCCCAATGTGTGTAGAATCCAGTTTAAAAGTCCATATTCATTGTTATATATCCATAGCCAAATCATCCCCCCTGCTACCCAAGGTGTAATTACAGGTAGAAAAAAAATAATCCGGAACAATGATTTACCTCGGATTTGCTGATTGAGCAGATAGGCCAAAATAAGGGCAACGAACGTTTGTAGCGGAACGAATAAGATGGCAAAATAACCGACGTTGCGCATCGAAAGCCAGAAAACTTGCTGATGTAGGAACTGGTTCCAATTGCGCAAACCGATCCATTGCGGCGAGTTGAATAAATCCCACTTCGTAAATGTGATATACAGTGAAAATACAAAGGGGAACAAGAAGAATATGAGCAGCTGCAGGACAAAAGGTATAGTGAAGGCGAAGCCCCACCAGCCTTGTTTGCGCATTGGAACACCCCTTTCCAAATCCAAACTGTTTATTTGTTATCGTCGAGTACTTGTTGGACCTTTTGTTGAATTTCTTTGGCACCGTCTTCCGGAGCTCGCTTACCATCCATTATATCGTTCAGGATCGGTCCGGCAGCTGCTCTCCATTCGTTCCATGATGCGTTTTCATCTAATGTACCACCAGCTTCTTCAATTCCTTTTGTATAAGCTTTCTTGTTTAGTGGTTTGGTCGTCGATTTCTCGAGCTCCGCCAACGCTGTTTTCTTTACCGGCAAGCTTGTGCCGCTTTCCGAAAGTAAACTTTGCCCCTCATCACTCAAATAATATTTGAGGAATGTCCATGCTGCTTCCTTCACATCGGGTTTCGATTTGGAATACAGAACCCATTGGTTCACAACCATCGGAACGAAGCGCTTGCCATCCATACCGATCGGCATCTTAACGGTATCCCAGTCAAGATCCGGTTTATTTTTATTGAGTGAAACCTGAGTTGCATACTGCATGAACGTCATCGCTGTCTTCCCATTTTCGAAAAACTTGCCTGTGGCTGCAGCTTCTCTTGTAGGACTAACCTTTAGTTTGTTAATCGTATCCGACCAGGCTGTTAGCCCTTGAATTGATTTTGGATCCGTGAAAGTTGCTTTCGTTAATGTCGAATCCAGCGAAGATCCACCGTATGCCCTCATCCAAGGCAGCCAGCCTAAAGTGATATTATTTCCTGCTTGAAAGCCGTAAATATCTGCTTTTCCATCACCATTGGTATCCTTAGTCAATTTCTTGGCAGCCTCAATCATATCATTATAAGTCCAATCGTCCGTTGGCAATGGGATGTTGTTATCTTTGAATATTTGTTTATTAAAAGCCAAAGCACCTGGGTTGATACCATGCGGAATTCCATATATTTTACCATCCAGTTTAGCGGAAGTAAGAGCACTTACATAATCATCCGTTCTCATGTCGCGTTTAATGAATGGTTCTAAGTTCTCCGCGACTCCTCGTTTCCCGTAACCAAGTACAACGGCATTTTCTTGCAGCCATAGATCAGGGGGATTATTTCCTGCGATGCGAGTAACGATTTTGGTTACAAAATCCGCCCATGGCGTTTCCTCGATTTCCAGTGTAATGTTCGGATACTTCGCTTGAAAGTTGGTTATGATTTTCTTGCTAGTGATGTCATAACCGCCCGGCAAACCGATTTTCAGCGTGACATCTTTTAATGGTGCTGGTGTTGGCGATACTGCAGCTGTTCCACCTACACTGCTTGGTAAAGTATCCGCTGGTTTCTCGTTTGAACAGGCCGTTAGTGATAGTACTGCAATGATGCCAATAGCAATTGTCGTTTTGTTCATGAGTATGACCTCCCTTTAAGAACAATTTCAAATGAATGACATGTGGAATTTATGAATTCAACTGTAGAATTTGACCATCCAGAAGAAGTTGTTTTCGCAGCAGTCCGTAATCCAGATCCTGCAACGCGCATTGATGCTCCAGTGCCAAAGCTGCTGCTGTAGCTGCAGATTGGCCTAAAATCATAAACACAGGTTCCATTCGTATGGAGCCATAGGCGATATGTGAGGAAGACAAGCATACTGGTACAACAAGGTTTGTGCACTCCTCGCCTTTGGGAATAATAGCTCGATATGAAATCGGATATGGCCCTTTAGGACTGATTTCAACATTCCCTTCATTAATACACCGACCGTCTAGAACCAATCGCCTGCAGTTGTGGGAGTCCATCGTATAAGCGGCTAAGCCTACCGAATCCGCTTCTATTTGGAAGTGGCGACAATGATGTTCTGTCATGACAACGTCAGAAACCATACGCCTTGCCTCACGAATATAAAGTTGGTGAGGCCACCCGCCGGTAGTGGTAAATTCATCATCCGGAAGCCCCCACGTCTTTACTTCCGCTCGAATAGTTGCTGGGATCGTATCATCGTTGGCCAGGAAATATAGCATGCCCATATTATAATGAAGATGCTCCTGAAAGAGTTTCTCACGATCCGCATAGCGTGCCTCAGGCCAAGCATAATTATGTCCAATGTAATCCGTTGAAATGGCTCCCCAATTGTTCAAATCACTCTTGTTACCCGGCATCACTTTATTGAGCTTTAATGCATCCCAAACACCGTTACGGATATATCTCGCCAGTAAGGCGAATTCATCGCGATTATAGTTAGGTGGTTCTGGAAAAGGGAGCTGATGATCCAGGTTATTGCTCAAACAGATGCGGAAGTTATATGCCTGCACAGAATCATCACCCTGTCCTTGCACACCTGGAGTGGCAGTAGATAAGCCCGGAAGAAGACCGCTATCTATTTTACCTTCTCGTATATATGGGTCTACCCACGCTGTAAAGTTATGTTTGGGATGACCAAAATGGATCCCGTTCAATATCTCTTTATACACGGTGTTAGATTCTCTGCCCACATGATAGGAAATGCCAGCACGAGCAAGCAAATCTCCCTCATAAGATGCATCTATAAACATCGGTGCCGTGTACATACTTCCGTCTTCCATTCTGATTTGCGTAATGCGTCCTGATTCAAGTTCTACGGAGTCCAGATGTTGCTCAAAAAACACTGAGATCCCATCTCGCTGTAACCACTCCAGAAATATCCGTTCCGCCACGTGAGGTTCCAAAGCCCAAGTCCTTCCATCCGGGTCGTCGCTTCCGTAGTGCTGACCAAGTGCTTGATAGAACTCACTTGAAATCCCACCAATAGCCATGGTATTACCTACATCGGTACGTCCGAGGCCACTTGCTGTCATTCCTCCTACATGTTGACTGAACTCTGCAATCACCGCTTTAAGTCCCATTCGACTAGCTTGGATAGCTGCTGCTATGCCTGCTGGCGTACCGCCGTAGATGCAAAGATCGGCCTCAATACGAGTAGGCTGACGAGGTAGCGGTTGCTTGGGCTTATAATAATACAAATTTGAAAAGGTACTCATCATGACTCCTCCTCCATTCAACTTGCAAGTAAATTTGTGTCCATCAGCTACTAATCTTCTATCAAACGATGTTCTCAGGTGGAGTGTAACGGATAGAACGGAGCTGCGGAGTGTCTACCTTTCTTCCAAGATGAAGAGATTCCATGGCCAGATTGATCATTCCAGTTGTGAGGAAAGTCCGCTCCGCACTGACGGGAGAACGATTGGTCAGTACCATCTGCTCGATCAGACTTGTCAGCTTCTCGAAATGGTTGTAGGGTCTACCCATTCCGCTTTCACAACGGGCTGCTGTAATCTCACCATGAGCTCCACGAAAAGCAAGTCCCCACTCCCTGATATAACGCTGAAGCTGAAGAACGTAGCCTTTCAAACCGTCGTTATATGCAATAGTGAACAAGACAGGTACGTCCACATGATCCCTAGGATGACCAGGTAGCACATCTCTAACTGTGCTTAGTGCCTGCAACATGAGCTCCTCGGGAACTTCGCCTCGATCCATGGCAGCCCAAACAGATCGCCCCTCCAGCGCATGAACAGATCGAATCCCGGTCTCACCGCCATGTCTTTGTTCGGCTGAAGCTTGCAGCACCTCCATGCCATGAAAGCCATAGGATTCGACTCCAAGCCAACTAATCACAAAAATCTCTTTCACCTGGTGAAGTTTCTTCGATGAATAATTGGGTATTTGGGGAACGTGCGGAATAGAGGAACCTCCGAGAAAAGGCAATTCCCTCTTCATCAGCTCTCTGTAAATCCATTCCGCATCCTTCATATGATAAGTCAAATGTTTATCATTAAATATAGGAATAGAGAGGCCTAAACGATCCATTGCACGAAATGTTTCTTCAAAAAAACGACGGCGCGGATACATCTTTTGACGCTTCTCGTTCCAAGGGTAGTCTCCATGCTCGCCTATTAATAGAACACCATTAATCGGTATCCCGACATGTGGAGCAGCAATAGCCTCCTCAATGGATGTGTAGATAGGTATACCCCTCTTTTGCGCTTCCGCAGTACCAATATCGTTTAAAGGAACCTGATCCAGATAAAGCGAAACAACTTCGATTTGCGGAGAATACCCGAACATGCCTAGCAGGCGTCCAATGATAACTTCCGCATGCGAATCAGGGCGATATTCAGTTACGATGGCAGCTACTTTCTTTCGCTCGTTCTGAGAGTTCATGGGGTAACCTCGACACCTTCATTCATCCAATTACCGACCTGAACGAGCCAATGTGCCGTTGATTCAATGATCGCTTGTAAATACATGGCACCTTTGCCTGCATCAGCCGGGAGCGTGGAATCTGTGTAACCATCCGTACCCGTTAAGAGACTATGTTTACCGACGAAAGTGCCCGGAGGACCTGTATGAATCCAAGAATGTTGTGTATGCGCAAGGCTATTCATTGCATCCCTACGAATCAAATGCGGTTCTAGTGAAGCAATTAGAGATGTTTCGAAACCTCCAGCATGACCAGGAACCATGCCCATCTCATCCGCTTCAAGTTCGGTAAGAGCGGTTTTGGATAAACTCCAATAGGAGGCAGAGGCGGTCCAGATGTCATACTGGACGGCTAGATCTTGAGCAGCCTGATGCATCAAAGGTTCATTGCCACCATGTGCGTTAAGATAAATGATTTTACGAAACCCACTCTTTATCAGACTTTCACCTATGTCTTTCAACATGAGTAAATATGTCGATGATGAGAAAGATAATGTACCCCCGAAAGCCAAATGATGCTGTGAACACCCTATCATAAGCGTTGGAGCCAATAATAGCTTCGTAGACACCAAAGCCCTTTTACAGGCTTCAAAAGCAATATGTTCACCGATAATACTGTCCGTATATACCGGAAGATGAGGACCGTGCTGTTCCGTTGCGGCAAGTGGAATAACTACGGCATATCCCTCTTGCGCTTGACGTTTAAGCGTTTCTCGCGTACCATGATGAAACTTTAAATCGCTCATAGCGCAAATCCTCCATCTATTGTAATTAAAGCGCCAGTAACATATGAAGCAGCATCTGATAGCAGAAAAGCAGCCAACTCTGAAACTTCATCAGGCGTTCCCGACCGACCAAGTGGCGTTTGCTTGGCGACTTCTTCCTTGAAGGAAGGAGGAAGTGTACTTAACGCTTCTTCAGTTTTGATGTCTCCCGGCAGAAGCGCGTTAGCTCGAACCCCTCTGTTGGCGTAATCAGCAGCTATGACACGGGTCATCTGATTCACACCTGCTTTGGCAGCACCGTAAGCGAGACAGGTTGGTTTTACCTTTTGGCTTAAGACAGAGGAAGAATTAAGAATAGCCCCTCCTCCTGATTGAATCAGGAGAGGTAGCGCATATTTATTTACCAGAAATGTACTTGTCAAAGTTCCTAAGAGAACTTGATTCCATTCCTCTAAAGTGAGCTGCACGGCGGGTTTGGATATTTGTGTATAGGCATTGTGATATACGCCATCCAATCGACCCCAGTGATTCAGAATATGTTCAATCGTCATCGTAACTTGCTTCTCGTCTCGCACATCCGATTGGATGTAAATCCATTCCATTGGGAGAAATGAAACAATCGTTAGTTCACTCAACTTTCGATGAGCATCCTCGGGATCCGCAAGGTCCGTTACTACGACCTTTGCTCCTCTTTCAAGAAATAACCTAACGGCTGATAATCCTAATTTGCCCAGAGCTCCTGTAATGAGAATTACTTTACCACTTAATTGAGCCACAGGTTGTTCCTCCTAAGTCTGTTCCATGATAAAGCAAGCCGTCAGTGCCGCCGACCAATGAAAATCTCTGACAACGTCCATCTTCTGCCGAATATTATACGTACCTGTTGGCGGGCCCTTGCGATCACATTCAGTAGGAGGCAACTGATCAGCCGAATCAAAATACTCAAAGATGACGCCATATTGTTCATAGTATTTTTGTACCATTTGGATGCTTTGCAGACCAAGTGTTTTTGCTTCTACTTCTCTACCTTGCCGCTTAAGTCCGGTATAGACGAGGTAGTTCATATTCAACCAAACAGGCCCCCGCCACATATCCGTGCTATACGTTTTTTCAGAGACTGCGGTAGTTGGGATAGGGAAACTAGTTTGAAAATGATTGGGATCCTGCAGGATGGATATCAAACGGTCTGTGCGTTCTTGGGGTACATGTTTTAGGAGCAGTGGTAGAAAACCACTTACCGCCTTTACTCGCGTAAAGTTTCCGTCCATGTCTCGATCAAAATAAAAACCTTCGCTCTCGTCCCACAGTAATTTTTGAATTTGATCGCTAAGATCAGCAGATTTTCGCTGCCAATGCTGAGCTAGTTCGGTTTCTCCGAGCTCCTCAGCGATTAATCCAATGTAGTGAGCATCCTGAGCGACAAATACAGAAAAATCTACGGCATCCAACATAGCCGCACGATCAAACCGTGGGGAATTATCCATACCGGATTCTCCAGAACGGCATAATGGATTGCCTTCAATCATCCATTCCAGCAGTCCATTCCCATTATGGTCGCGATGCGTTATATCCCAATTAACATAACGTTCGAGAATAGGGAGTGCATACCGCAGATTGGAACTTTGTTTGGTATATTGGAAATTCTCCCAGATTCCCCATGCCAGAATTGGTGGCTGAGTCATGTCAGAGCCTGATCCATCTACTTTGTATGTATGGGGAATCATGCCATCCTCACGCTGGGTGTCCAGTACAGATTGGAGAAATTGCCAGGACAAGTCTGGGTTCAACTCATTCATTGCAAACGAATGGAAGACAGAGTCCCATAACCACATCGCTTTGTGAGGAACACGGTCAGGCGTGGACCAGTGCTGACGAATCACTCCTTCAGGAGCAAGGGTGTTGACCTTCATCACACTTAAGCATTTTAGAAGCAAGCGTTCATTCAACGGATCCTGAAGGTGAGGTACATATTGATAGTATTGCAGTCTGGCCTCAACTTCCTCCCAGCAATCGAATGACAGTCCCTTCACGACTCGGCCGACAGCTTCTTCAATTTGTCGTCCGTAAGCTAATGCCCATCGTTCCTTGACTCTTAACAACGCGATAACATCCTGTCCATTCGCTGACTCTGTAATGAATAGCGACTCCTCTGTCCAAGATTTGCCTCCATCTTCTTCTTCAAAACTTAGTTCGATGTCAATCGTTAGAGGAACCCTGCCAATAAGCGTATGCCAGCTCTGATAAACAGCCAACAGCGGACCTTCCTTCAGTTCAGTTAAGAAAACATCTCCCGTAGCAATTCGAACATCACCAGAATGAGGAATGATAAATTGCAATGTTCTTCTTCTCGGTGTATGAAATAGTAGACTGCACGCTTCTCTCCCTACCGTAGCAACAAATTGAGAATCCGAATCCGTTTGCCCGTCATAGCCGGAAAAAGCAAACAACGCGCCCTCTTTCCATATATTGGGTAGATTTTTCTGGATATCTAACGCTTTCTTGCTCCACGCCAAATGTGCTCTCTCCTCTATAACTCGTTTTATTGATTTTATTATCTCGCAATTCAGATAACAGGTTATATAGAGAAATTTGCTCATTCGTTACATGATTTTGCTCTTTTTCTCATTTCAGCTCGAAATACACTATGGTATACTCAGAATTATCTGATAGTTAAGGCGGGTGAACAGCGATAGACATTTTGAAGAAAATTGAACCCTTCGAGGGTAGGCGTTTCCCACTACGAATGACCGAAGTCATTAGCTGTTTTCACTTAGTAAGACCGCACTGGCATGAACATCTTGAATTTATACAAGTTATTGAAGGTGAGGTTCAAATTCTTATCGACAATCGAACCTTTGTAGCGCGTGCACCACTTATACTTTATATTAATAGCTGCAAGATTCATTCGATGCAATCGTTAAACGGCCAAAGCAGCACCATCCACGGGATGATCTTCGACACCACCTTATTAACTGGCTCCTCGGAACATTCCGAGCTACAGCATCTATTCGCTCATTTCATTCAAACAGCTCCTATCCTAGGTCCTATCCACCCCACACATCCGTTGTGGAATGAATTGAATACCCATTTTGAAATCGCATACAAAGAATATGTGACGCAAGAAATCGGAAGTGAGCTTGTCATCAAATCGTCACTATATCGCATGATGATCCCTTTACTTCGGAGCTATCAGCAGGAGCTTTCTCTTTCAAAAGACTTGAACAAAAGCTTCGATCAATACAAACGGCTTAAACCAGTTATTGATTTTATCGAATCCAATTACGCTCGTAAGATATATACCGACACTCTCGGTGGGCTGGTAAATTTAAGTCCTTTTCACTTTACTCGTTTTTTCAAAAAAGTAACGGGACATACCCCGATGAACTACATTAACCGTTACCGGGTAGAAATGGCCAAACGGCTACTGATTGAACACCATTTAAGCATTACACAGATTGCAGAACGTACAGGATTCTGTAATGTTAATTACTTCGATAAAGTTTTTAAAGAAATGAATGGATTCACTCCGCTGGAGTTAAGGAAGCAATTTACCGATGGATAAACAACTGCGAATACCTAAAAAGCCTTAGCGCAAAATCTGCAGCCAAGGTTTTCGCCGTCTAGTCAATGTGAAAGGTACAGAATGCGAACTTCTACCGGAATTGAAGGTTTTAACTACTCTCGAACGCTTCCGGTACTGGTTTTCTATGGAATGCTTTGATATCTTGCAGCGGCGGTAGTCCGAAGAGCCGACGGTATTCACGACTGAATTGAGCTGGACTCTCGTATCCGACCTCCAACGCAGCGGCCGTCGCATTTACGGAGCCGTTCATCATGAGCCGTCTGGCTTCCTGAAGGCGGAGCTGCTTCTGATATTGCAGTGGAGCCATCGTCGTGACTGCTTTGAATTTGTGATGCAGTCCTGAGACACTCATCTTGGATGATTTCGCCACCTCTTCGATTGAGAAGGTTTTATTGTAGTTTTCCTTTATCCATTCAATAGCTTGACCAATCCCTTCATTCTGCTGCTCCATGAATGCTCGTTGGACAAACAAGTGCCCACACTCTCCCGTAAGTAAACGGTAAATCATCTCACGTTTTATCAGCGAAGACATAAAGCGAATTTCCGCCTCTGGCTTGCCCCGCAACTCCAAAAGTCTGATGAATAAGAGCTGCAAATGTTCATCAGACTTACCAACATAAGCTCCAGGACCCAGCTTTCCGTCAATCGGCGTCACACTAATACCGGCATCCCTCATAACACTCGCAATTTCTTCTATCGCTATATCGATTCGTAAGCCGAAATACGGTGATTGCCCTGTAGCGCCAACGACTTGTCCGGAGGCTGGAATGTCCATTAATGATACCAAATAATCCCCCGCGCTATAGTAAACCATTTCCTCGCCGAGATGAAGTTTTTTAGAACCTTGTAGAATTAGGCAAAAAGATGGAGTCAGAACGCCAGGAATAATTGCCGTCGGCCGGTTACGCCGGATCAGCGAAAAGAAAGGTATCGACGTCTCCGTTCGACCTTCTCTAAGATTAAAGGAGTCTACAATATTCAATATTTGTGCTAATTCGTTCCCCAAAGATCATCCCTCCATTCGTATTCCTTCCCCTATTATACGGCCTGCTTCAAATATCGCCAACCTTTTTATAATAATATTGAAATATCGATTTGCAGTATTGTGCAATTTTAAAGCAGGAACGAGCTACTTACCCATGCGGAATCGCGTCATAATAAGGCTATACCTTGAAAGGGAGGAATTCCTCTTGAATGAACATTCGAAACGTATTATTTTGGCTTTGATTGTCGCCTGTCAGTTGATGATGGTACTCGACACATCTGTGCTAGTTACTGCATTGCCTGAAATCGGCCGTACACTACACCTGTCCACGGCGGCTTTAACTTGGGTGCAGAACGCTTATATTTTGGCGTTCGGAGGCTTCCTCTTAATAGGAGCACGAGCGGGTGACATCTTAGGTAGAAGAAAAACATTCAGCTTCGGAATCGCCTTGTTTTCACTGGCCTCCATCCTAGCTGGCATGGCGCCATCCGCTACGCTTCTGCTCGTGGCTCGCGCTATGCAAGGCATAGCAGCAGCGATCGCGACACCGTCTGCGCTCGCCTTGTTATCAGTCAGCTTCTCGGAAGCTCGCGAACGCTCGAAAGCCATCGCCGTCTACAGCGCTGTAGCCGGAGCTGGCGGCAGCGTCGGCCTCATCGTTGGCGGGCTGCTGACTGATTTAGTTTCTTGGCGCGCCGGTATGTTCCTCAACGTACCCATCGGTATCGCTTTGCTTCTTATGGTGCCTCGCTATATGCAGGAAACGGAGTCGAAATCGGGCCGACTGGATATCATGGGAGCCATGACTTCGGTGATCGGCATGACGGCCCTAGCATTCGGTTTTGTTCAAGCTGCTTCTGCCAGTTGGGAAACTCCGGAGGTATGGGGTTCTCTTGCTCTAGGAGGCGTCTCACTTGCAGCTTTCGTGTGGATCGAAGCAAGGGTGAAAGAACCGATCACACCTCTACGCCTATTTGCCAACCGCACGCGATCGGGAGCCTATTTAGGTAGGCTGTTGCTTTTGTGCGGGAATTATCCAATCTTTTTCTTCGTCCCACAATTTCTGCAGAACGTCCTTCATTTCAATTCGCTGGAGGCTGGACTCGCGATCATGCCGTTCACGGTCATACAGTTTGGCATGATGTATGTCATGCCTTCGCTTGTAGCACGGTTCGGGAATGCAAAAGTATTAATCGCCGGATTACTAATTGCGATCGCAGGTACAAGCTGGCTGAGTCAGCTATCAGCTGATTCAAGCTATTTCACTCATTTGTTTCTTCCTTTAATCGTCATGGGATGTGGTGCGGGGATGATCTTCCAGCCTTTCACGACACTAGGGTTATCTGCTGTTGATGCCAAGGATGCAGGTGCTGCATCTGGACTTGTCAACGTTGCTCATCAGACAGGAGCATCACTAGGACTCGCAGTATTGATTGCCGTGTTCGAGGCTGTGAACCGTCAGGCTGTTCCTTCGGCTACGACTTTTACCCATGCAATATCTATCTCAATTGTGGGTTCAGCCGTATTCTTGACGGCTTCTCTTCTAGCGGTTTTGATCTTTCTACTACCAGCAGACAGGGCGCAACGTAACGCCGTGGTTGCAGTACGTAAAGCATCCTAATGTTTCTACAAATAAACCAGGGAGCAGATCTATGTAACGATCTGCTCCCTGGTTTATTGCTTTTTCCTTCAACGTATTAATTACAGCCATTACCCATTACGCTTTTGAAAATCAATCATGAATTCAGCAAGATCCTTACAAGCCTGAAAAGGTACTGCATTATAGGCAGATGCACGTAATCCCCCGACACTTCGATGCCCAGCTAACCCATCAAAACCATGCATTTCGGATTCCTTAACAAAAAGCTTCTCCAGATCTTCATCTAACATTCGCCAAGTGATATTCATCATGGAACGAGAAGTTTTTTCAATTATTCCCTTGTAATAACCGCCGCTATTATCAATAACATCATAAAGAAGATTTGCTTTTTGGATATTAACTTTTTCTATTTCTGTGACTCCTCCCTGCCGGTTAATCCATTCAAGTACAAGCTTCATCATATAAATCGAATGAACTGGAGGTGTATTGTAAAGTGATTGGTTTTGAGCGTATGTTTTGTAATTTAAAATTGCTGGGATGGAGTTCACACACGCATTCAGTAAATCATCACGAATGACCACTACCGTCGCTCCTGCGGGTCCTAGGTTTTTTTGAGCCGATGCGTAGAACATTGAAAAATCACTAAACTTAAGCTTGCGACTAAGTATGTCACTGGTCATGTCACCAATCAGAGGAACTGAGCTAGTCGAAGGAAAATCTCGAAATTGCGAACCTTCAATCGTGTTGTTGGTGGTGATGTGAATATAAGCAGTATCTGGCTCTACGTTTATGTTATTCACAGAAGGAAGACGACGCCAGTTTTCTTGTTTACTACTAGTTACAATTTTGGCATTACCTATAGTTAGCGCTTCTGTATAAGCCTTTTCTGCAAAACTACCTGAAAGAACATAACTGCCATTTCTTTTAGACGACATCAAATTTAACGGTACCATTGCAAATTGCATGCTTGCACCGCCACTCATAAATAAGACTTGATACCTCGAAGTCAATCCCAAGAGCTCAAGCATCATTTGCCGCGTCTCCTCAAATAATTGCTCAACATCCTTACTGCGATGAGACATCTCCATGATGGACATTCCGTTCCTATACGCAATAAATTGGTCTTGTGCCTGGTGCAAGACTTCAAGCGGAAGAGCTGCCGGTCCCGGATTGAAATTGTTAATACGATACATGTTGCCAACCTCCTCAGTTTTGTGAAAACGCAAAAACGCCCTTCGTCTTATTGGGACGAGGAGCGTTTGCTCGCGGTGCCACCCAACTTGATCGAACATAACTGCTCGATCCTCTTGGTTCCGCGATAACGGTCGGGGCCGGCTAACTTAGGAACATCATTGGAAGAATGTTCTTGACGGAAACGCCTCCGAGTTGGATTCTCTTCATAGGCTTAATTCTGTTATTGAGTTAATATTCAGTTAACTCTATTACCAGTACTTTGTCAATCATTATTTGCTCGTTTTTCCTTAAGCTGATAATACAGACCACTCGAATCCGACCATTCCGCGAAGAGCACGGATGTATGATTTGGAATTCCACTAAGCTGCAGTAGTTGATCCACCCAGGTCCTGTCTCGTCCTAAGCGCTTCAATGTATCCTCATTGATGCTGCCGTTTTCAATAATATAGGAGGGCAAGCTGACGCTTCCCTGTCTCTCCTTGGCATTGCCACTGAACTCTTCCGGGTTCTTCTGACGGAGTACGCTGATGCTGCCGTTCGTCTCGAACAAAGCATATGCCACTTCACGCAATGAGAATATATTATTTTCCCGAAGCAACATCCCTAATTGAGCGAAATCGAGATTGTTGCGTTTCATCGCTTTGAAATCGACCACGCCATCCCGAATAATCAAATCTGGCGTTCCCGCGGCATAGCGAGATATTTTGGGGAATAATGCGATAAATTTCTCTAACCCTAGCGCTAGTACTGTCCATATAATTAAAGCAAATAGTAGATGGCTAAGATGAATCTCATCATCATAAATCGTATTTCCGACCAGTTCACTGAGCATTAAGGAGGAGACAAAATCAAAGGCCGTCAATTGAGAAATTTCTTTCTTCCCCAGTAGTCTGGTCATGATCAGAAGACCTATTAGAGAGACCGTAAGCTTAACTCCGATACTTACATATAGACTGGCATCCATCAGCATCTTCCCCTTCCCTTTTCTTGGTAGTATACCATGAACCTAGCAGATGCCGTTAGACCATATAAAAACACGATACCACATAGGTACCGTGTTTTATTAACTTCCTAGATTCTTAAAATCCTGTAGAGATTGTGATATTTCACTCCAACGATCAGGAATCCCCTGCTTATTTTCGCAATAAACGACCTGTAAAAATTGGGATACATGCATGACTTGCCCTTCCACAAGAACCTCGCGAATCTCAGAAGGCTTCGTAGGTACATCGTGTTCCCTTGCAAGCTCAAATTGGTCGAGTGGCACAAACATGTTCAAACTTTTTCTATAGTTACACCGATCGGGGTATCTTGGAGAGCTTCCTGAGTCATATTTAGATAACTTAACAGCGTCATAGCATTCAGTAAGCAAAACATGGGCATCAAATTGAAGAATGGCAAACGCTTCGTCTGGTTCTCTTCTTCCATACATCTCTAGCATTTTCTGACAATCCCGTTGAGTCGGCCAAAGAAATACGTGTTTATCCAGATAACTATGAAATTGTTGATGCGTTGTTTGTGGATCCATGACTTGATCCGCAATCCGAAGATGAGCATTCGCTACAAACCTATTTCCGTGAAATTGAACTTCTTGTCTTACTAACCGTCTCTCCTTCGATAGAGCTGGGTCAACTTCATGGCATGAATACAAGGCATCTACATGCGCAATGGAGGGCAAATTCCGTACTCTCGTAAAATGAAATAAGGATTTCCTTTTTAAACTGCTCGTTATTTTATCAATAATTTCACTTCTCATAGGGATGTGCTTTCATCTTTTTTAATCATTTCTAAATAAGAAAGAATCAAATCAATAAAACCACTAGCTGCTTGACTCAAATACTTATCTTTATGCGAAACAATAACGACTTCACGGGACAATTGCGGTTTGACGATTGGAATTTTAATCAAATCTGCATAGTGGTACATGTCAATCAATGTTTTCGAGAGAATCGTTGCTCCAATTCCGGATCGCACTAAGGTAAATAAAGAGTCTACGGTCGTCGTTTCTATAAAAGGTTTTAATGAAAGCCCTGCAATTAGGCAGGTGGAATCTATGAATTGCCTGCACCGATGTGTTTCAGGAAACATAACAATCGGGGTTGTAACTAATTGGTCGAAATCGATGTGCGTGTGACTGGCCAAAGGATGAGTCGCGTTCGTCACGAAATAAAAGGATTCATGATAGAGCGAATGGATTGATAATTTATCGTTGTCTACAGGAAGTATCGAGATGGCAAAATCAAGCTCATTCAGAAGAACCCGTTCAACAACATTTTCATTCGCAATTAACTTTATGTGTATGTTCGGATATTTTCGATGAAAGTTGATTAATTGTGTGGAAACGAGTTCATTTAATTCGCCTGGCAACGCGCCGATCGAAAGAGTTCCACGTTCTATTTGCTGGAGTTCTTTGATTTGTTCACGAGCCTTAGCTAAGGAACCGATGGCTATATGGGATTGCTTGTACAAAATCATACCTGCTTCAGTAATCATTGTCTTCTTGCCAATGCGATCAAACAATCGAACATCGAGCTCGTTCTCCAGCGCTTTAATTTGATGACTTAGCGTTGGCTGCGTAATCCCAAGTTTTTCGGCAGCGCGAGTGAAATGGAGTTCTTCACACGTCGTCATGAAATATTCTAATTGTCTCAATTCCATGCTCTGATTCTCCTCGTGATGTATGCACCATTCGTTCTATTTGCCTCAAATCAGTTCAGATGTATTATTCGTTACAGCAAATGCGATCATACTAACCTTGCAGCAATTTACCGGTAAACAGAATGTTCAGTGTTCGAACAAACAGTACAACAAGCACGATACTAAGAAAAGATAGAATGGCCGCGGCGATCGATATGAACATCCAAGAATCAACGAACATGGCATACTTCAATGCTGCATTGCTAAGTGCAGCCAAGGGGAAACTTACAGCCCACCAAGAAGCTCCGAAAGGGACAGACTTTCTAAATATTTTAAAGAACATAATGACGAATAAAAATAAGCCAAAGTAAAACAATAATGCTGAGAAACTGTCTATGCGACCCATAACATCCGTATAACCTAGGAAGCCAACTTCAAATGGTGCAGTCAAAATCATCATAGAAGGAATTAATCCAGCTGGCAAAGGTTCTTTATGAATTAATCTTGAGACAATAATAACGAACAGTACCAACGCAATCATACTTCCCATAGCTAAACACAGCAAATTGACTTCGTGCGCCCAAGCAAATGGCATCGTGCCGCCAGCAACAGCTACGTCAAGCGTAGCCACACCTGGAATCAGCAAAGGTGGAACGACATGTCCAGCTTCTAAATTGCCTTTAAACAATCGTGAAACAAATACTAAAGCCAGCCCTAACGTAGTTACAGTGCCGAAGATCCAAGCAGTCTGGCCCATCGTTTCATTGTAATTACCTATCACGGTTGAAAGTAGAAGAATCGAAATGGTGATCGTACCGAAAAAGTTGCCTAATATAGGATGATTAAATTCACTTACAACTTTCTGAGGGTATCGTACCCACTTACAAATATAGCCGATACTTAAGGCAATAAACATCGCTAACGCTATAATTCCGATTACATCTCCAATGACTGGGGAAGTGCCAAAAAGCTTGCTTGCCTGTCCCCAAGCTGAAGACAATCCTGAAATTCCCATGACCGAAGCGAATAAATTTACTGGCAGGAACTGGACCGAACCAATGCTTCTTTTGTAATTCTGTATGGGGCTTGCTAATGTAGTCATAGAAAGGAGTCACCTCTGTGTTGGATTTATCCTAGCGAGGGTCACGGTACTTGATGTGACTGCTTTCCCTCTAGGAACCCCCTTATCTTACCCCTTCCCTCAGAGAGTGATCAATGTTGTTGTTTCTATTATTTCTATAGATTCAACGACTAGTTTGAAAAAAATCCACTGCTAGAGCGGATCTAAATGGTACAATACGAAATATGGTTAAAGCTGACGACTAAATAATATCAAATCGATAATAGCAGGAACTCCGATCTGGATATCGATTACGAATCCGCAAGTCTTGCTTAGTGACTGAGATCCACCCATTTTTCTCAAAAAAAGTGGATGAACTTGCTGCGTCGCAAGGCGTATCCAAGAAAATAGTTGTTGCTCCTTGCTGCCTTGCATACTCCAGAATAACATCACACAATTCTTGACCATACAGGTGCTCAACTTCACATTTTTCGATATATATATAAAACTTTTTAATATGAAAGATATCATGCGTATGCAGTTGATGCGTTTGAGCATCTAAGTTGTCAGGCACTTCATCGTTAACTTGATTAACCGTAAACTCATTCTGTTTGAAAGATAACGTGAGCTCAACAAATTCCTCAGAATCACGATGTTGTACTTGCCCTAAACGAATCATGTAACTTTCCCTCATTCATTCAAAATGTATTCAAACCAAGCATGCTGCTCTGAGTCTCCACTCCCAGACATACATTCCTCATCATAACTAGAATTGATCACGTTGTAACCATCCACTCATCAAGAAAACTAACCATCCAAGTTTTTCCTATAATCCTTTTAATTAACGCACTTCATTTTAATAACTTAATAAAATATTTTTACTTAATAAGCATACACAAGTGATTAACTTATATGATATGATACTTAAAAATTATAATGATCTGTTGCCAAGTGTGTGAAAAATAGTAAGAAATATCAACCCTGACTATGGAACACGGGGTGTTTTTTTGTGTTTTTTCGTTGCACATTTAAGGTAACGTTGGATATGAATAGACAAAAATTTGATAAAAGTTGGTATACATTATGTGGAAGCCAGATCGATCAAGCAAAACACCTATTTATCAACAAATAGCGGATTATATGGAACACCGTATCGTATTTGGAGAGTTCCCTCCTGGTACTATGCTTCCTTCTGAACGAAAATTGGCTGCTGTACTTCGAGTCAATCGAAGTACAGTAGTGTCTGCTTACGAAGAACTTCGTGCTACTGGCATACTGGTAAGTAGTAAAGGCAACGGCACGATTGTTTCTAATCCCAATGAGGAAAGTGGGATTAACCAAACACCGAATTGGAAAGAGTACGTTGAGGCTGGAAACTTCTTACCAAATCAACCTTTCATACGTCGTATTCGCGAAGAATTACTTCACAAAAAAGGGCTTATCGACTTCGCTAGCGGCCAGTTGTCACCGGATTTATATCCTCATGAAACGATTCGTGAACTGCTGCAGAAACGGCCCTTTTATGAACAACTGGGTTATGACAATCCGCAAGGGTGCGCACACCTTCGGGAAACACTCGTTTCCTTTCTAGCTCAACATCTTCATATACATACCACGGACTCATCTATCTTAATTTCATCTGGCTCTCAACAGTCCTTATATTTAATATTACAGTGTTTATTACATCCTGGTGACGCAGTTGCTATTGAAGACCCTTCTTACTGCTATTCCATGCCAATGTTCCAATCAGCAGGTTTACGATTATTCCGCTTACCCTCCGATGAACAGGGCATTAATCCTGAAGACGTTATGACCCTGTATCGTAAACACAAAATTCGCATGGTCTTTGTTAATCCTAATTTCCAAAACCCAACGGGAAGTGTCATGCCGACTGAGCGAAAAATGAGATTACTTGAAATTGCCTCAGAGCTGGGCATTCCCATTGTTGAAGACGACACCTTTACATTAACTGCCTTCGATGGTCATCCACCTCCAACCTTGAAATCATTAGATAAAAATAACAATGTATTATATATTGGTTCCCTCTCCAAAACAGCATCTTCTGGGTTACGAATTGGTTGGTTAATTGCTCCCCAATCCGTCATAAGTCGGTTATCCGATGCTAGAGCACAAATGGATTTCGGCTTAAGCAGCATTCCACAGTGGGTTGCCAACCTTTTTATCAAGGAAGGTCATTTAGACAAGCACATACTATTTTTACGCAGCGAATTAGCCAAGAAAAGAAATGAACTGGTGCGAGGACTAACGGAAATCATGGGAGATACGATTTCATATGCCATACCTGAAGGGGGACTTACGCTTTGGTGTAGAATCAATCGCGAAGTTGATGAATTCAAATGGCTTGAAGAGGCGACCAAAAGAGGCGTTATCTTTGTGCCGGGAACTGTATATGGTTCGAATAAAGGGTGGATTCGCTTAAGCTTTGCAAGGCCCCATTTCAATGACATTGTGCCAGGGATTCAACAACTTCATGCAGCTTTAGAGATAGTCGGACTTTGATTCCACTACTACACATCAACATACATTTCAAAAGAAAGTAACTTATTTAAAAGTAGGTGCAACCTTTTGATAAACACCTCCGTTTATGTTTCTGAAACACAAAAACATATGAGGTGAATGAACATGAAAAAAACAATCAAAACCTTCACGCTAACTGCAGCAACTGCCTTGCTATCCCTATCCCTAGTCGGCCAAAGTTTTGCCGCTACAAGCTCCTTCACTGACCTAACCAATATTGCTTCAAAAGATAAAATTATCTCGCTTCAACAAAGTGGTATTGTCAGTGGAATGACTCCAACACTCTTTGCCCCACAAGAGAAAATTACAGCTTCCCAAACCGCACAATTGCTAGTGAATGCACTTGGACTTAATTTAGATTTGGTGAATTTTGTGAAAGAGCCAAAAGCGAATGATTATTATGCGAATGCTTCCAATGATGCTTGGTACTCGCAAGCGCTAATCGTCGCAGCTGTCAACAATGTTGAACTTCCCAAAGATCTGGATCCAACTAAGAAATTAACCCGTGAAGAGTTCACCCACCAGCTCGTTCGCGCGATCGAAATTAGTAAGAACCTTCCTTTGATTAACCCAGTTGTTGTCGACATTAAAGATGGCGATCAACTAACCGTAGAGTATTCGGGATCCATCCAACGCGCACTTAAATACGGGATTATCACATTAAATACGGATGGTACCTTCCATCCGAAGGATGAAATTACGCGTGCTGAGGCTGCAGAGGAAGTATTTAATGCACTAGCATACTTGAAAGATCATCAAGCACCCGTCATTAGCAAGGACCCTATCTCATCCTCACAAGCTGTTCAGCTTATCACGGATACACTTGGTAAATTAGGTGCGGATATCCAAATTAAGATTGATCCCGATGCCAAAGTAACGCGTGAATCGTTCACCTATCTTCTTATTCACACGTTGCAAACCAGTGAGAAATTACCGATGATTAAATTAAATCCTGTCGACATCAAAGATAATGACAAGATTGACATCTTGCATGTTGGCGCCATCCAAACCGCGCTTGCTTTAGATATTGTCGAGCTGCAAGTTGACGGGACGTTCCATCCGCAAGACGAGATTACCCTTGCAGATGCAACCGAAATTACTAATCAAGCAAGGAAAGCTGTTGAAGGTTTTAAGAAGTAAAGTAAACAAGATGACAAGATGCCCCCTTTCTCGGAAGGGGGCATCTTGTTATACCTTTTATTTATCCATGATTGGCAGCTTGTCGCTTGTATAAATCTTCCAAAACTAAACACGCCATCGCTTCTACTACAGGAACAATTCGCGGACATATACACGGATCATGACGACCAATTGTTCGAATTTCTTGTTCTTCTCCCCTCACGTTTAACGTCTTCTGGGCAACTGAAATCGAAGAAGTTGGCTTCACACTAATTCGGAATATAATTTCTTGACCCGTACTAATTCCGCCTAGAATGCCACCAGAATGGTTACTTAGAAAGCCTTCACTATCCATTCCATCATTATGCTCACTGCCTAGCATTGCAGCAGCTGCGAAACCCGCACCGAATTCGATCCCTTTAACAGCTCCGATAGAGAGCATCGCTTTCGCCAATTCAGCATCCAATTTATCAAATACAGGTTCTCCAAGACCTGGCATGACCCCACGAATCCGGCATTCTACGATACCACCACAGCTATCGCCAATCGCAGCTAATTGTTCGATTTTTTCAATCATTTTGGCTCCAGCAATGGGATCACATGCACGAACTGCATTGCGTTCAATCGCGTCCTCTTCAAAGGTTTCACAAGATATTCCACCAATTTCAAGCGTATAAGCCAACACTTGCACACCTCTATGTTCAAGCAGTTTCCGAGCGACTGCCCCTCCAGCTACTCTACCCGCTGTTTCTCTACCTGAAGCCCGCCCACTCCCGCGATGATCGCGAATTCCGTACTTCTGCAGATATGTGAAGTCCGCATGGCCAGGTCGAAAAGAATTCTGAATATCATTGTAAGCCTCCGGCTTCATATCTTGATTATAGAGATTGACGAATAAGGGTGTGCCTGTCGTTTTCCCTTCGAATACACCTGATAAGATATGAATAATATCATATTCTTTACGCGGCGAGGTCACCGAGGATTGGCCAGGTTTTCTGCGATCCATTTGTTTCTGTATATAGGCTTCATCGATCTCGATGCCTGGTGTTACGCCATCCACAATGACGCCTACCGCGGCACCATGTGATTCCCCGAAAGTTGTAATTTTGAAAATTTCACCGAATGTATTTCCAGCCATATGTTTGTAGGCCTCCTGTTTAGTAAGTAACTTCTACACCTAATGCAGCAATGTGTTCGAAATATCCTGGACATGTCTTCGATACACAACCTGGATCAGTTATTCGGATGTTTTCCACCCTAAGTCCAATTAATGATAGCGCCATGGCCATGCGATGGTCGTCATGCGAATCTACGAGTGCCGCAACTGGTTGCCCAGGGTAAATGGTTAAACCATCGGAATGCTCCTCTACATGGACACTGAGTTTGCCCAGTTCATGACATATAGCCGCAATGCGATCACATTCATGATGTCGGATATGAGCAGCATCTGTAAGCGTTATTGGCCCATCTGCAAAAGGAGCAAGTACAGCGATGGTTAACGTTTGATCGGACCATTTCTTCATATTAAGCGTGAAGCCGCCTTTGAGTTGATTCGCACCCTGCACTTCAACAAAGTTCTCACCGCGAAGCACGGTACACCCCATTTGCTCCAGTACATCTAGCATCTCAATATCAGGTTGACTGGTCCTTCGTGCGTCAATTCCTTCAGTTCTAACACAACCTGCGGTTAAGGCAGCCATTGCCCAGAAATAACAACACGTTGAAACATCAGGTTCAAGTTGAAAATTCTGCGCTTGGTAGGTCCCTGAAGGAACCCTAATCGACTGTCCATCTGCCGAAACCTCCGGTGTGATTCCAAAAGCACGCATCATATCCATCGTCATTTGTACATAATCTCGCTGCACAATTTCTCCTTCAATCTCAATGGTTAGCGGTGCTTGTGCATAGGGTGCCGCTAATAACACACCACTTATAAACTGACTAGACGTCGATCCTGGCAGCTTCACGATTCCACCTTGTAGACCTGCAGCGTCCAGTTCGTAAGGCAAACGATGTTCCTCTTCCTCGTACTTGAATGAAGCTCCCTGCTTTGAAAGCGCTGCAAGTAAAGGAGCAAGTGGCCGCTCACTTAATCGTTTGCTCCCTTTGACCGTCCATTTGCCACGTCCGATAGCTAGAGCTGCGGGCAAGAACCGTGCAACTGTTCCTGCTGCGCCCATGTATAACTCTCCAGAGGCATTGGGCCAATGCCCTCCACAGCCGTCCACATAAGCAGTTTCCCCCTCGATGACAACAGAAATCCCTAGTTTCGTTAGGGCATCTATACACCAGAACGAATCATCACTTTTCAACATACCGCTTAACTCTGATTTCCCCTCAGCTAGCGCGGCAATGACTAACGCTCGGTTCGTCAGACTTTTGCTCCCCGGTACTCGGATGATTCCTGTCACTTTCGATTTGGGAGGACTAATTCGCACTTCCGAAGTTCCCTTATTCGTCGACCACGCAGAACGCGCTTCCCAATCGGGCTGATGCATCGCCATATTCGCCACCTCTTTTGTGTTTTTACTATATGGCTATTATAATAAGTTGAATGAAATAAATGAAATCGGAATTTATCCATTATGTCATAGAGGGGGTCTATATCAAAAGATGAATTTAGAATGGTATCGTATTTTTTTGCATACAGCCAAATGCCGTAATTTAACGAAAGCTGCACAAGAACTGCATATCACACAACCATCCGTGAGCTATGCGATTAAACAAATAGAAGAAGCTGTAGGCCTCAAATTATTTCATCGACTGTCGAAAGGTGTGGAGCTCACCGAAGAAGGACGAACGCTCTTCGATTACGTCGAACAATCCTTTGCACTGCTGGATTCGGGACAGAAGCATCTTCGCAATCTCAAACAACGACATCAAGGTGAGATTCGAATCGGGGCGAGTGATTCCTTAATTAAGCACCTCCTGTTGCCTCAATTGAATGCCTATCATCAGCAATATCCAGGTATACGTATTCGGTTATCACATGGGAAAACAGGTGAGATTACGAAGCGTCTGAAGGAAGGTGAGATTGATTGCGCGATTGTTCATTTGCCGATTGACGATGCTGAACTGATCATTCACACCTTAGCTGTGTTGGAGGATTGTTTCGTGGTTGGTGAAAGTTTCCGCGAATTAGCGAATCGTCCCGTCACAACCCAAGAGCTCGCGGAACTGCCTCTTATCTTCTTATCGCCTGGAAGCAGTACACGCGTGTCAATCGAGAAATGGTTCGGGGCACAAGGATTCGTCGTGAATCCAGATATTGAATTAGGAAATATCGATCTCTTAGCGGAGTTCGCCAGGTTAGGTTATGGCGCTGCCTTCATAAGTCGGTCTTTTGTACAAGAAGAACTTGAATCTGGTTCACTCATGGAGCTCACATTGGAGGAACCACTTCCACCACGCAGTATAGGACTAGCTACACGTCGAAATATGAAATTATCCGTTGCCGCTGAAGGTTTTGTCCAGATTCTGCATACATAATTTGGCGTAATTGAACGATATTCCTTGTTCCAACGTCATATTTAAGAACAGAATCTATATGTTTAAGGAGTTTAGAAATGAAACATTTCCTCACATCACGATTAAACTGGGCAAGAATTAGCGATCAACTGGAGATCTACTGGGAAGCACAAGTGCTGAAATGGAAGAAACGATTAAATCCTTTGACGAACAAAATCGGATTTGGTATCTATTTTATAAACATATGACCTTAAACCTCAATCGTTTGAACAAAGAAATCTTACAAATTGCTGAGGATCATATGAACCTGTCACTACTCAAGAGACCCGAGTTCCCTAGTTTCATCTCCGTTGTTGATGGCATTAGTGCGTCTTCGATGGTCATGAAACTTCCCAATCATATTACGAAGCAAATTACATCTATGGTAAGATCGCTGCCTGGATTCAAATCCTTACAAGCCATTGCTCGTGAGTATGGGTACAAATGTGAACTGCATTACAATCAAGGGAAAGCCTTTTTCGGATCGTTGCAGATTCATTTTATCAAAATTAACACTTTGCCAGCGCTGCCAGCTTGAATCTCCCATTCCAAACAAAAAAATCTCCCTAAAAGGAGATTTTTTCTATATGTACATCTATTCAATTGTGTATCGAATGAAAGCAAGCAATGCTAATAAGCCTGCTGCAATGGAGATGACATACAATGAAGTGAGTCTTACCCATTTCGTACCTGTTTTCTGAAAATAGGACTGATCTCCTTCACGATTTTTACGGGAAAACCCGATAATAAATGTCGACAATAGCCCAAATAATAAAATAACCGAGAATATTACAAAGTATATGGATGTATTCATAAGAAAAACGGCCACCCTTCTTTTATCTAAATCAGTTTGTCTATATAACATGTATTATGACTCGGAAATGCCACTTTTACTATTAAGTTGACTTAACATAT
This sequence comes from Paenibacillus sp. J22FR83, assembly GCF_059691955.1. NCBI lineage: Bacteria > Bacillati > Bacillota > Bacilli > Caryophanales > Paenibacillaceae > Paenibacillus > Paenibacillus sp. J22FR83. Next base: position 281,161 of record NZ_JCAUAM010000005.1, on the reverse strand, counting down.
ATTATGTAAACAAACCTCATGTTTTATTAATTTCAATCGGAAACATTTGTTATAACTGTATTTTCAATTGCAGGGGCTGCCGAGCTGCCGTTATGCTATTCCTAAATGATTTACACGAATGGAGGCCATAACGATGTTAAAAATCGGAATTATTCTCGGCAGCACGCGCCCAGGCCGTAGAGGCGAAGCCGTCGCTCAGTGGGTGCACGAAGTCGCAAGCAAACGCGCGGATGCAAAATTCGAGATCGTCGATTTGGCAGATTTCAACTTACCTCTGTATGACGAACCCCACCCTCCTATGTTGATGAAATACACCAAAGAACATACGATTGCTTGGTCGAACGCGATTCAAGCTTATGATGGATTCATCTTCGTAACACCAGAGTACAATCACGCTGTTCCTGCGGCTCTGAAGAATGCGCTTGACTTCTTGTTCAATGAATGGAAAGACAAAGCCGCAGGAATCGTCAGTTACGGTGGAAGCACAGGTGGAGCACGCGCAGCGGAGAACTTACGTCTCATCATAGCCGAGTTACATATGGCCAGCGTTCGTGCTCAAGTTACGTTGTCCCTCTTCACTGATTTTGAGAACTTTACCGTGCTCAAGCCCCACCCGCGTCAGGAGTCTGCTGCGAATACCGTGTTTGATCAAGTCATCGCCTGGAGCGGGGCTTTGAAGACATTGCGTTAATGTCCAATCAATGAAAGTCCCGTCAAAATTGCATAAAGGCACTTATTTTCGTCAAATACGGCTATTATTTGAAAATAAGTGCAAAAAAGCACCCTTTTGGAGCAAAATCGCGCCAAAAGGGTGCTTCTCGCTGAAAAGGTTGCACATTTGCACGTATTTCAACTTGAGTGGGACTATTCAGCTATAAAGGTTGCACTTTCGCATCTTTCGCTCAACTTCAACTCACGCTTATTCAACTTGATTGATGACAGCTGTCCACTTATCGCTTTCCCAAGCCACTTGTGCGCCAAGCGCTTCAGATGCAAATCGTAAGGGCACATACGTTGAACCTTCCGAAGAAATAAAAGGCGCATTGGATAGTGCTTGTCCTGTCCCGTTAACCAGCGCTTGTTTGTTCCCAATGTTCAAAACAATCGTTTTTGAACCTTTCACAATCGTAACCTGTTGACGTGCCCCTTCCCAAATTACTTTGGCTCCCATGGCTTCAAAAACACCACGAAGCGGGATGAACGTACTTTCGCCAATGATTTTGGCCTTGGGAGTTACATCAATGTAAGTTCCATTCACACGAATGCCTACATCGTTCTGAGCAAATTTCTTTGGCGGATCCGTCTTGACCGGATTCCCTTTCTGCTCCGTCGTAGATGGCTTAGCCGGATTTTCTACCGTTGTGAAAGACCAAGTCGTTTGTTCAACGGTTACCGTATACGTTTCTCCATAACTAAGCTCTTGCTTCGGAATAATATGCCATGCGTTCGTATCCCCTAGTTCTTGCTTCAGTTTATAAATCTCGAGGGAGACACCTTGACTATCTCTCAATGAGGCAGTTACGTCCGTCTTCTCTTGAGCTACTCCTGCATAGGTGATGAAATATCCCGACTTCTCCAGATTGAATTGTTCTAACGGATTCGGGACCTCAAACCCATAAAATCCAATCGGTACTCCCCGCTGTCCATCATAAGGATAAACTCCTGTTCCTAAGTGGGTGAACCACTTTTTCGCAGGATTAAGGACTAGTGCATGCTTGTTATATCCAACGCCGAGGAGTGACATGTCCGGTAAGATCAGACTTGCGCGATGAAGCGGTGCGTCCAGCAAGGACTGAACACCAACTTCTGGCGAATCCGTCGTAAATGATACATCCTCAAATACCCCGTATTTATCCGTATCCAAACCTGCTGCCGCCGCCCGGTCCCAAGGAAGTTTGCCTGAGAACCCTTGCTTGTTCGGTGTTTCTGTATGTCCATTCTCCTGATTCACAAGGAGATAATTCGCATGATTGCCAGCTGCGGAGGTAAGTGAAGAATCTAGTTCCATCAATGGAATACCCATATGTGCCCTGACGTCATTTAAATAGTCTAGCGCGGCGTTTTGAACATCGTTATCTGCTGCAAGTGCACTTAGATTCCCGAATATCATAGATACCCCAGTAAGAACTGCTGCAAGCTTAACGCTCATTTTCAACTTAATTTTCATTGTACCTCCGTAACACACGGTTTAATTTCCACGAATCAATCCTTTTCGACAAATTCCCTCCTTATTCCTGCAAAAGAAGAGCTAAAAACGTCAGATCACACGTGGAAATCTGCCTCACCTCCCAGGTCACTCAAGCATCATGAATAAAAGCCACCGAGATTGAACTCGGTGGCCCCTATAAGTTTATTCATCTTAGCTTGGCATACAGATTGGATTGTTCCTCTCAAATCCCCCAATCGGATATCGCAGATTGTCCAGCTGGTCCATTTCGTCACTTTCCCTCTCTCAATCCAATCTAACTGCCTTATCCGGATCTCTCAAATACTCAAACATGCTTATCACCTGAGCAACCGTGTTACGTTCTGCTGATAATTCGGGAAGCTCATGTTCACCGAAAAAGCGCACTTCACTCGTCTCCACACCGCTAAGAGCTTCGCCGCCAACGATTTGACAAAGAATAAACATTTTATAAATGTGATACGGTTCAGGTGGATGGCCATGGAACTTTTTGTCAAGAACGGCAAGTAATCTGACGGGCACCACATCAAATCCTGCTTCTTCTCTAATCTCTTTCACCGCAACTTCCGAAGGTGAATATCCAATGTCAGCCCAACCCCCAGGGAGCGCCCAGGCACCATCTGCTTTCTCCTTCACAAGTAGTATTCGTCCCTCTTCAAAAACAACGCCACGAATATCAACCTTCGGTGTTGCGTACCCAGCTTCATTCGCAAAGCTTAAGTGAATCGCATCCTTGCCCACCAATGTGTATGTATCCATAATTTCTACACTTAGTTCCCGAAGCGCTTGGAATCGTTCCAAATCATAGACATCCTTCGAATACGTTAAGCCAATCTGTGCTATCGACTGAATTTGCTTAACCCAATCTAGCCATTTAAGGCTTACATCCTGTTCTGGCATCTCTTCACTCTCCTACTTTTCTCCCAATATATAATAAATGCGATGTCAAACACCAATTCAGCCCATTTCCCACTTGAAATAAATGGAAAATTCCAATATAATGACCTTAGTCAAACAATGACCGCGGTCATTTATTAACGAGGTGAGAATATATGCTAAGAGAAATCCGTAAGCAAGAGCTCAAGCAGCAACTTTTTATGAAAGCCATTGCGCTGTTCCAGGAGAAAGGTTACGACAATGTGACCGTAGAAGAAATTGCTTCAGCCTGCGGCATCGCCAAGGGAACCTTTTTTAATTATTTTCCAAAAAAAGAGCACGTTCTCCTTCATCTCGGTCAATCCCAAGTGCAATTAATGAACGACATTGTTCAGAAACATCAAAATTCTAATCTTAGAGAACGACTGCGACTCATATTCAATGATCTGCTGTCTACCTACGCACAACATTCAGAATTATTTAAGCTTACCCTATCCGAAACGATGAAGTCCGCCCTGCTCATGCAAGAAGAATCACCGAATATCGTCTTATTTCAACAGACACTGTGTATGATTATCAATGATGCTATTGACTTACACGGGTTCCAAACACGGTGGGAATCTTCTATCATTGCTTCTGTTTTAGTGGGAATTTACTTTCACACACTCCTATCTTGGGCGATGATTCAGTCGCAAGGTGAAGATCTCACTGTGATGTTTAATAAGCAAATGGATGTTATTTGGGAGGGGATTGAACAATGAGTACACTTGTTGTCTATGTTGCTGCAGCGTTCCTAATCGTAATTAGCTTGGTCCATGTCTATTGGGCATTTGGTGGCAGATGGGGCAGTCGTGCAGCGTTGCCGCAGTCGAATGGAGGCACTGCTTTATTTCGACCTCGTATACTTGAAACACTAGCAGTGGCCGTAGTGATGTTAGGCGTGTGTGCAGTATTGATTATCCAATCGGAAACATTGTCAGTCTTGCAAGCGAATGCGTTTACCAAGTGGTCGTGTGTCCTGTGTGGGAGTATTTTCGTCTTAAGAGCAATTGGAGATTTCAAATATTTGGGCTTTTTCAAGAGGGTCAAACATACAACTTTCTCTTACTATGACACGCGATTCTATAGTCCACTCTGTCTCTTCTTGGCCTTCTCATTATTTATAACGGTTGTGTAAAAGTAAACAAAGCCACCTCTCATCCAACAGATGATCGGTGGCTTCAAGTCTTGTCATCGGGTATCCTTACAGATGTTCCTTCAACTGACCGATGATTTCCGCATATTCGGCCTCAGTCAATTGCTTATTGTCAGCAGGATTCATTTCGAACATTTTCCCCCATGTGTACCCATCCTTATATTTCGGGACAATGTGGAAATGAACATGAGGCATGGTATCGCCAAATGCGCCATAATTAATTTTGTCCGGAGAAAAAGCACGCTCTACAGCGGCCGCAGCCTGCGCCACATCACGCATATACGCATCTTGATTCTCTTGTGACAAGTGAAAGAACTCGGTATGATGCTCATTCAAAGCAACAATACAGCGTCCCTTATACGTTTGTTCTCTGAATAAATACAATGTGGAAACACGCAATTGTCCAATTTCAATCATCAAACTCGCTAAGGCATCGTTCTTGCTGCAATAATTACATACGGGGGTCATTGTCGAAGTCTCCTATTCTAGCGTGAAGTTATTGGATAACATTACTAGTATCATAACATAATTCGCGTAGGAGGAGATACACTTCCTAGTTGGAACAGAACGGCTCCGCCAGCTTCCGAACACGTGCGATTCCTTCCCACATGTCACCAGGACCATCATAAACAAGTGTGAGCGGCCCTTCATAACCAGCCTGTTGGGCAAGGTTTAAACAGCGGATAAACTCAGCCTCATCAGGATATCCCTCGGCATTCGTTTGCGCTTTGGCATGGATGGATTCACTCCAAGGAATGGTTTGAACCAGCTCATCGAATTTCTGATCCCCTTTGAAATTGCCGAAATCGGATGTAAATCCAACGACTTCTCCACATCCTTTAATGATTGCAAGACAATTGTCGCCGGTTGAAGAGAGAGATTTAAAATTCTCAGTTACGACGCGAACACCGTGCAACTTGCCATATTGGCCTAGCTCACGGAGTGCTTCGATGGATCGAGCCAATGCATCTTTATCCGATGGATCCGCTTCTCCAGCAATAATACGCACTCTTTCCGCACCGGCTAGCGCTGCGATATCTATCCAACTTTTGATCCATTCGAGATCTGACTGTCTACGAGTATTATCTGAACTAGAGATATCTCCATATTCGAGCAATAATGTATAGAAGCGAAGGCCGGCATCCTTAAATGCCCCTTTCAACGCACGTAGATAAGCTTCATTCGTCTCTGGGAAATGGAAATGACATACTTCCAGTGATTCAAACCCCTTCTCTGCTAATACCGCTGGTAATTCGAGCAATGAAAGCAGTTCTGGTTGTTCTTGAGCATCCGTGAATTGTGTGTGGGTGCTGTCATCCCAGCGAGTCCAACGCAACGGACCTAAGTTTCGATGTAAACTCCAACTCGTTAGTGATAGAAATGGCATGGCTATCTTCCCTTCATTCCTCTATTTGGACATATCGTATCAAAGTCGTTCGAGAATCGCCATATTCGAATCCGCAAATAGATATCTTATTATGCTATTATTCATGAAAAAAACAGGCCGCCTCAGCGCCTGTTCTCTTCCTACCTATTTGATACGATCCAATAGCTCCCCTAACCGCTCATACGAGTCCTGCATCCCTTGCTCCATGCCTGAATCTAGCATACCGTCACGATCAGCGACTGATTGGAACACCGACTCCATCACTAGCTTGGTCATTCCGCCTTCGATTTCTTCGAATTTCGCCGTTTCAAGAATAACATGGCCCTTCTCCGTTAGTCCTTCAAACTCGAATGTTTGTATAATTCGCTCCGGCGCCGTCACTTCATGGTACACACCGCGGAACGCGTACTCATTCCCCTGGCTGTCTAGATGTATATACCGCCAATTGCCACCGCTTCTCGGCTCGAAAGTATCCAGTTTCGTCGTTAATTGTCGCGGCCCTAACCATTGCACGAGGAGCGTCGCATCCGTAAATGCTTGGAACACTAGTTCCCGTGGTGCATTGAACACACGTGTCATGCATATCTGTTGCCCGTCAGGTTCATAAGTAAGAATCGCTTCATGATCGATTATCATGATCACTCCCTTTACAGCTTACCATTATCGTATCTACCTCTGTATTATATCCCAAGTTCCTTGTGCTTTCTTCGTGTAAAAAGAACGACCCCAATTACCACGACACACGCCATAGATAGCCATGAGCTATACAGGAAAACTTGTCTCATCCCATACGCTGCGCTCATGAAACCGCCAATGAAGCTGCCGATAATGCGAGCAGCCCCAAGACTAAGTAAGCCATTCAGGGTTTGACCGCTTGCCTTCCATTCTGGAGGTACTTCACGATTAATAATCGTGGCAATCGTAACAGATAGTACGATAAAGATAACGCCATGTAAGACTTGAACAGGCAATAACCAGTGAGCCACTTCAATTTGGGAGAATAGGAACCACCGTAAGGATGACGCCAATGCGGCAACGAGTAAAATGATCGAGATGGGAACTCTCTTCAATATTTTAGCTGAAAATAATAGGAAGGGCAGCTCACTTAAAGATGAGATGGTCATTGACCAACCCAACATGACGCTATCCCCACCCATTTCCTTGAAGTAAATCGGGAAAAAGGCATAATAGTAACCAAGTGTGATCTGAATGATAAAATTCATGCTTATGTAGAACATCAGTTTGCCATTCTTGAACAACTCACGGAACTTCTGCCCCATGACATGAGCTGGACGCCCGGCGGCAGCTGGAAATTGCCATAAACAAATCAATGCGGCTGCCATTGTACAAGCATAAACCGGAAACATGGAATTGATGTGCGACTTGGCAACAAATCCGAACAGCAGAGACATGATGGCAAAGCCTACAGTGCCTCCCAACCGAATGATGCCGAAGCTCCATGTGGGTCTGCGATCTAGTTCCTCTAAGGTAATCGCATCGCTAAGCGCAAATATTGAGGTCTGAAAAAAAGTGAATATACAAATGATAACTAGGATAAATAGAAATTGATGCGAAATTGGGAAAAATAGAACGGAAATTCCGCTTCCTATAATTAATACTCGCAGAATATGATTCTTGGACTTGGCCCGATCCCCTAGCGCCCCCCAAACCGGTTGGCCAATCATGGCAATCAAGGGTCCTAGACTTAAAATGAGCCCGATCTGCTCCTGAGAAAACTTCGCGTTGTTGAGGTATACCGGCATGAAAGTTCCATAAACCGCGTTTCCCATGTAAATGACGACATAGAACAATAAGAATGCATTCAGTTTCGTAGCTGTTCCCTTCTTTCTTCTGTGAAATCTATACGATGCCTATCCGCATGCGGTACCCAAATAAGATCGTACGTTCTTCACCAGCGAAGGCCTTCTCCACGAATTGGCGAAAAGCGGCTGCTTCTGACTCGAGTTCAGTCGCACCTAACTTTATCGCGGATTGTAAACTGCCTTGGCTCAACGCAAGGTTGGCATAACGGGCCCAATCGCAAGTCTCCCAATTATGAAATACAATTTCCCTAGCATAACGAAATAAACCTGAGGATTGAATTTGGTTCAAATGCTCGTCCTTATTCCATTTGTGTGCTTGTTCTTGCTTCGGTGCCAGCTCTACGGCCCGCTGATCACCTAGCGACGTAAGTTTCAGATATTGCTGCTCAATTTCCCAGTTAATGACTGGCGGCCAATCACAATCATATGCAGCAAACACGCCGCCTGGTCGCAATACACGAGCGAATTCACGCAAAGTGCTTTGCGGTTCCATCCAATGGAACGACTGTGAGCACGTGACAATGTCTGCAGAATCGGAAGGCAGCTCCAGTTCATGTGATAATGCGCTTACGAATTGAATAGACGCTGGTTGGTTCATGCTCTCCCATTTGGCTAGCGCGACTGCACGCATATCATCACTCGGCTCTACGCCGATGATCTGTTCAGCGTCATTTAACCATAGAAACGAAGACAACCCTGTGCCGCAGCCGACATCAACGACGCTTTGTGGCTTCTTGCCCAAGTAGGCAGTCAAAATCTGAATTAATTCCTGCGGAGCTGTTGGCCTGCTTTCATCATACAAGGCACCGAAACCGGCAAATCGCTGTACATTATTCGTGCGGATATGTTCAATCATCGTTTGACCTCCTTATTAGTTCGCAAAAAAAGCTCAACCAAAGGATGAGCTTCTACGCTTCTTATTAACGAACATGTACGTGTAAGCGACCCTCTAGGTGAACAATGCCTTTATCTTGGACGGCTTCTTTGGCCAGCACATTGATTCGTTTCAACCACTCTTCCGGCTGACAATGATTGGTTGACGCTTGGACTAATCGCGCTGCATGGTCATAACAGGTGTCATAGCCACCTAATTTACGAATGACCTCGACATATTCGACAACAAGCTTTCGAGCACCTTGCGAGGTGTAACCGAAACTCTGAACAAGAGCATCAACGATTCCGCGTTCATACAGATTCAGCCGAACTTGTGTTTTCATAGTAGATCCACCTGCCTCCCGTAAAAATGTTATAACCAACAAATCGAAGCGATGCTTCCCACTTCTCGGAGGAGAAGACCACTTGATTGCCAAGTCGTAGCGCATCCAATTTGCGACCGCGTGTATTGCGTAAAATTTGATCATAAAACCAATGTACATCTTTATTTAATTGTACTGCTTCTTCAATAATTCGTCCAGTGTCCCCATCCGCCATAGGACCAATAATAATATCGGGGTGCTTGTGACAAGGATCCGCTTCTCCCTTGTGCATCACACGGCGATGCGACATGAGAAATTCGGCCCAAGCTAAGGAATCACTCAAAAAGATGAGCGGCTCCATCTTCGCAGGTATCGAAACCAACTCAATTTCAAGCACACAAGCTAGCTCAGTCCCCATAATGGAGCGGGCTGCAGCCTTGCGGGCCCAATTTCGTGCCTGTGCGGCTGAGATGGTTGTATAGAAACCTTCGCCGAAATCACGGCCAGGGCGCCAATACTGACTATCCAATAGTTTATTTTGAAAAAGGTTGACGAGATTATCCGTTGTTCCATGATACAAACGTTGTGGTGTTATTATATCCATTTCGTTTTCTTCTGAAACCCCTTTCCCTTCAAAATAGGCTAATAAGCACCACGAATATGCTCATGTATGTCACTCGTATAGAAGCTCTTCAAACGTACTAGCTCCTCCGAAGTGAACGCCGGAACATCAAGGGTAGCTAGATTATCTTCAATCTGCTTGACGTTCTTGAAACCAGGGATAATACACGTAATGTGGGGATTCTCTAAGATCCATCGCATCGCTGCACGCGCCATGTTCCCACGACCTTCGCCAATCCAAGCCAAATCCTGCGCAAGTTCTACGCCTTTGGCAAACGGCAGCCCAGCAAACGTCTCACCAACATTGAATTGGTCACCATTCGCATTGAAATTACGGTGATCGTCAGCTGCAAATGTGCTAGAGGTCGTGAATTTCCCTGTCAGTAAGCCACTGGCAAGCGGAAGTCGAACTAGAATACCTACTCCAGCACCGTGAGCTTGCGGGAAGAGAGTGTCTGCAGGCTTTTGACGGAACAAGTTAAAGATGACTTGCAGTGCCTTGACACCAGGAACAGTAAGACAGAACAATCCTTCCTCAACCGTCTCCACGCTTACGCCGTAGTGGCGGATCTTGCCTTCAGCCTTCAATTTCTCCAGTACCTCGAACACTGAACCATCCTTCAAGATCGCCAGCGGTGGACAATGTATTTGATACAGATCGATTCGCTCTCGATTTAAACGTTTCAAACTATTTTCCGCAAATTGGCGAACTGCTCCCTCCGAATATGTCGCAAGGTCATGAATATCACCCGAACGGCAAAACTTCGTAGCGATGTGGATCTCGTCTTCCTTCCCTTTCGTCGCCTTCGCCAGAAGCTCTTCTGCATGACCGGAACCATATACATCCGCTGTATCAAAAAAGTTCACTCCAGCCTCCATGGCACGGTGCAACCCTCGAATTGATTCATCGTCATTCGCCTCACCCCAGCCACCACCAATAGCCCATGTACCGAAGCTAACCTCACTAATCTGAAGCTCTGTATCACCTAGTTGACGGTATTTCATCGTTCCAACTCCTTCTTATGTAGGTGTCTTTAAGTTGTTACCAAGGATTGCATCTATCACCATTTCGCCATAGGATGAGAGGAAACCTCCCTATTTATGCAAAAAAAAAGGGATTCCAATATACCGGAACCCCTTCTTAATTTGTACAAAACGATATATTACCGCTTCCGTTTATTATAGCCTTTCTCATCATACGGCTCTAACTTCTCTAACCATAATTCAAGCAGTGCATCAACCTCAGACCGGTAACTCTTCAGATCCGCGGCATCCAACATGATTTCATCACGAGGCTCAATGCGATCTAGAACCTCAAACACGAACACTTGGCCACCGAACGTCGTCCAGTCCTTCTGGAGCTCATTGAATGTATTTGTATTCATTTGCTTACAAAATTCAAGTCGATTTTTCATGCCATCTAGATCCATACTGCCATTTACAAATATTTTATCGTTCTGAGTATTGCGAATCTGATAAACACCCATGGCCCGGAATGTTTGTTTATAATTCGTCGCAAGCTCTTTTTTCTGCTGTTTGTCTAACATGTGGTTCAATACCCCATTTCTTTAAGAATCCTGGAGAGCGTGCTCAAGCGTTCCCCGATCAACTCTCCATCATCACTTAATGCTTGGCTGAAAAGCTTGATATCTTCGTTAATTTTCTCATTATCCGTACACACGCCTACCGTCATGGCATCCCCTTGCAGACCGATCCGATCAATAACTGGATTCTCCGCATTATATCCATTCTCATAACGATAAGCATCCTCTTGGAAATGCAGCTTCGTGCGGCATACAAGGATAGCTAGATCTAAGACACGGTGTAGGGGCAACTCCTCAGATTGGCGGGACCATTTCTCGCCCGTGTAGCGCCATACCTTAGCCGAAATATCAACCTTACCTCTGTCGTTCCACTGCGCTAGACCTAGGGAAAGACCTTGTGTATCTGTACTTTGCGTGTATCTTCCGTCAATATTGGCATAGTTCTCAGCTACGATTACAGGTTTATGTTTGAGTGTTGTTGGGATTTTCATTGTAATACCTCCAAGTTTAAAAGTCAGGCTTCGTTTTATTTAGTAATTTACTAATTTACTAAAACGAACCGATGACTGAAGTATACCGCAGCTTCTAATTCAAGTCAATGGATGCCTGCATGAAAGAAACGGTCAGCATTCATTCAGTTAGACTCCATTTGCAAAAAAACACAGAACTCCCCCGATAGGAAGCACTGTGTTATATGTTCTGCTTATCCGATACCCCTTACCCGCGGCAGCTTTTTCGTGGGATCATCCAGCACGCATCCCTCTGCTTCTGGCAGCATATTGCCGGACGACAATTTTGAATCAATCACATCTAATATCATTTGTAAGGAATTAATCTGATGTTGAATGTTCTCCTTATGTTGGTTCAGTTTGACATGCAGATCTGGATGCTCGATCAAATTAGACTCTTTAGTCAAACCTAGAAAAGGTTTCATTTCATCCAAAGACATACCTGTCTTCTTCAAACAAGTGATTAGTTTCATGACAGTAAGATCTTCCGAGCGATAGATACGATGACGGTTATTTTTCCGATCCGGTTGAGGTAACAGTCCGATTTTTTCATAATAACGAATCGTGTCTTCGGATAAAGACGATTGTATCGCTGCTTCTTTAATTGAAAAACCTGCTGTCTCACTCATCAATGCCAACTCCCTTTACTCCTATTGATATCATTATAAAACTTGGAGTTAACTCGAAGTCAATACATAAATAATTACTCTACATGAGTTGACTTCGAGTCGACTTCAAGTTGTATAGTCAAATCCATACACCAACACATGCATTGAATATGGAGGAAAGTAAACATGACGACGAATCTTTCTGGTAAAATCGTACTAATTACAGGCGCCAGCAGCGGGATTGGGTTAGCTTTGACGCATCGAATGCTGCAAGAAAATGCGCAAATCATTGCGCTCATACGCACGGAATTCCCTACAGACGATACACAGATTCAAACAGCTATAGGAACGCAGCAATTGCGTGTCTACCGGGCGGATTTGAGTGATTTTACAAGCTTAAGGGCGGCGTTAGAGCAAATTAAGACCAAGGAGGAGAAGATAGATCTCCTTTTCAACAATGCTGGTGGCAGCTTTCATGAGCTCATGTTTTCAAAGCAAGGTCGAGAACTGCATTATGAACTTCAAACCGTCGTTCCCTATATTATCACGATGGAATTAATGGCGCTTTTGAAGAAAGGAACGTTGAAACGAGTCGTGCATACGTCCACCAACGCGTTCAATACGATGAAGCGTTTTGACCCTGAAACCTTAGATAGACCCACCAATTTCAAGCAACTATTCGGTCCCTATGCGTCTTCTAAACTCGCGTTATCCTTATGGACACAAGAACTCGCTCCCCAGCTGTCCGCAGATGGAATCACAATGATAACCGTTGACCCAGGTGGAAATAATACAATTCGCAAAGGTAAAAAATCAGGCATTCCCTTCTATCTCAAGCCCATTATCAAGTTGTTTTTTCCACATCCTAGTAAAGGAGCCTCACTACTTTATCAAGGTTCCTTAAGTCACCATACACATGGTGCTTATTTGACGAATAACAAGCATGTGAAACTACGCTTCGTCCAGCATGGACCACGGGTGCTAGCGAAAGTTCGTGAGGTTTACGAGTATACGTACAAACAACTTGGGTAATAATGAAAAGACGCGAACGGCGTTGCCCATACAGAAAAACACCTGCAACCGTGCTTAATTCGCACATTTGCAGGTGTTTTTCCTACTCTCCTATAAGTCCTGACTTAGGCGAATCATGTCGCGGCACTGGATCCCATTTTCAAAAATAGGTTCCTTATAATGCCTTGTAAAGAAATCGAGATCCACGCCATAAATGCGAAATCCACACTTCTGATAGAGACTTAATTGTTGAACCCCAGAATTACCTGTGCCGATCTCAATGGTTTGATAATTGAGCGTTCTAGCTGTTTGTACAGCGTGCTTCACTAATTCCTTACCGTAACCGCGGCCTTGTTTCTTCGTAATCACCGCAATATTCACCAGTTCAACCGTCTTCGGCCTCGTCGGAAGCAGTAAATAAGCACCGACAATTTCATGGTTTTCCTCCAAAACGAAGCATTTGCTCTGGTACACATAAGACTCAACCATCGCAAGCTCAGGATCTGCTAGAAGAAATAAGTGAATCGGATACTCCTCAGTTACCTCTAATTCTCGAATTTGCAACATTCTGTGTGCCTCCATCCTATTGTGATGTGGGTATCAGAAGTGAAACTTTGCTGAAATTATCACTGCGACATCTTCTGGACTTATACTACTTGATCCTATGTCATTTCCCCTATAGTCTGCGGACCAAAAATAAGCACAAACCTCATGGCCACACCCCCTATTATTTATCCCATACTTCTATTTTATCATGCCTACTGCCCCTTTATTTGTAAAGAATAAGTAGAATTCAATCTTTCCCAGTTCTAGCGTATTCTTTTGCAGCAAACCTACATAACGCTATCCTGCCGATTACGGTGCTGCCCGTCGCACAAAAAACGGCCGCCCGAAGGCAGCCGCAACTTAATTATATGTAATTCTGAGTCCCAATTCTGCGGCACGCACCAGTGCAGCGTCAGAGAATTTCGGCTTTTTGTATTTGACTTCGAACTCTTCCTTCGTCAGCGGCGTCCAATTGAAATCACGATTCTGGTACACCCAGGTTTTCGTCCCCCAATCTACATGAATGGTGCGACTCGCTACCTTCTTCACAACGCCAATTTCAAGAATGACACCTGTTTTACCAAAAAACTTCGCACAATACTTTCCGACCATTTCACTCACCCGAAACATCCTCATTTCCATTAGTCAAATCACGCAATATGCCAATTGCGATTTCAAACGTTTCCTCATCCGATTGAAACTCATCCAGAAAGGATTTTCTAAATATGCGTTGGATCTCTTGTCCCAATCCGGCAACACTAATTTCTTCCATATGCTTGATTATATAAATGGTAATGCTGCGAGCCTCACCATCGTATTCATCGTCTTGACTTCCATCTTCTAACAATCGTACGGGGTCCCACTGATCCAAATGATATTTCACAACGCCTATGATTGGCGAAGGATCGAAGGGTAAGGATGCTAAGTACTTATTCTCTTTCCGTATTTCATTCTTTATGCTCCAAAGCATATAATTCATCTGGGTTTCCTGCGATACAGCACGAAATTTCACAGCATTGGCCTCCTTTGTTGGACACCAGCTTAATCTGCCGATTCCGTCTCCATCAGAGCAATTCGCTGCAGTGTCGCACCTAGCAGTTTATCACGTATGCTGAGAGATGCCAACTTTTTGTTGTTTATCCAGTTAATAATTAATGATATTAATTATTATATTCTTCATTACTGCCGGCCTGTAACATTACTTGTCCCGTCATTTGGGAGAATCATAACGCCATCTGGTTAATAGCGTGTAAACACGCGTAGTAATTACTTAACCACATTAATTAATATCATTAAATAACCATTCATTTCTATCCAAACAAAAAACAGCCCCTCCACAGAGCGACTGCCAAGATTACCTTCAACACGAATACGAATAGAATCCTTGCCCTGACTTTCGTCCAAGTCGTCCCGCCTTTACATATTTCCTGAGTAGCGGACAAGGTCGATATTTGGCATCCTTAAACCCTTCATAGAGAATCTCCATGATCGATAAACACGTGTCCAACCCAATGAAATCAGCGAGCTCCAGCGGTCCCATCGGATGGTTCATGCCTAGCTTCATCACTGTATCCACAGCTTCCACCGTTGCTACGCCCTCATAGACTGTACAAATCGCTTCATTAATCATCGGCATCAGAATCCGATTCGAAACGAATCCAGGGAAATCCTGTACCTCCACAGGTGTCTTGCCCAGCTCCTTACTGAGCTGAAAGACCGTATCGAATACGTTCTGAGACGTTTCAAGACCTCGAATGAGTTCAATCAGGGGCATCACAGGAACCGGGTTCATGAAATGCATTCCGATAACTTGCGAAGGTCTCGTTGTTGCCGCAGCAATCTCCGTGATGGGCAGAGAGGATGTATTCGAAGCCAGTATGACATGAGGAGGACAGATCTCATCTAACTTACGAAAAAGAGCCGTTTTCCAAGCCATATTTTCGGATATCGCTTCGATCACAAGATCCACTTCTGCAGCCTGTTCAATATCTGCCGCCGGTAGTATGCGGCTAAGAAGACTTTCTTTCGCCTCCTCTGTCAATCTCCCTTTCGCAACACTCCGTTCTAATTGACTACGGATCGCCAACATGCCTTTATCGATTAAAGGCAGAGATAGATCATGCCAAAGTACCTTGCGGCGGGCAGATGCAGCCACTTGCGCGATGCCGCTGCCCATCTGCCCTGCCCCAATGACCAGGATGGTTTGTATAGACATCGTTCATCGCCCCTACTGCTCACGCTGTTACTCCACGCGAAGCAAAATCGCATCCCCTTGCGCCGTTCCGCTGCATATTGCCGCAATCCCATAACCCCCGCCAATTCTGCGAAGCTCATGGATTAGTGTAAGAATAATCCGTGTCCCGCTTGCACCAATGGGATGACCGAGCGCAATGGCACCGCCATTAACGTTGACGCGTTGTGAATCCCACCCCAGCATTTGCTCACATGTGAGCACGACAGCGGCGAAAGCTTCGTTCACCTCGAATCGATCGATTTGACCCAGTGTCAAGCCCGTTTGCTTCAGCAGCTTACGGATCGCCAACGCTGGTGTTGTAGCAATATACGGCGCTGGTTCGCCAACACTGGCATGGCCAATTATCGTAGCGAGCGGTATTATGCCCTGCTCCAACGCAGCATCATTCGCCATGACGACCATGGCCGATGCGCCATCGTTGACACTAGGCGCATTGCCAGCTGTAATGCTGCCTTGCTTATCAAATACAGGGACTAAACTAGCAAGCTTAGTTAAACTCGTATCCCCACGTGGTCCCTCATCACGATCCACTACAGTCGTTCCCACTGGAACAGGAACGATTTCCTCTGCGAAATAACCATTGGACATTGCCTGAAGGGCTAATTGATGGCTGCGTAAAGCCCACTCATCTTGCTGCTGCCGCTCAATCCTATATTCAGCAGCAACGCGACTGCCATGGAGCACCATGTGCACGCGTTCGAACGGACAAGTCAAACCGTCATGGATCATCAGATCAAGCAGACGCTGTTCGCCCATTCGCGCGCCCCATCGCGCATGTGTCGCCAAGTATGGCGCGGAGCTCATGCTCTCCATACCACCTGCCACCAGTACTGACGCGTCTCCAGCTCGGATAATTTGGTCCGCCATGGTCACACTGCGCAGCCCTGAGGCGCACACTTTGTTAATCGTCTCCGACGTTACCCCCCACGCTAGTCCCGCGTTGCGAGC
The DNA here is from genome assembly GCF_059691955.1 of Paenibacillus sp. J22FR83. NCBI lineage: Bacteria > Bacillati > Bacillota > Bacilli > Caryophanales > Paenibacillaceae > Paenibacillus > Paenibacillus sp. J22FR83. Next base: position 264,458 of record NZ_JCAUAM010000005.1, on the reverse strand, counting down.
CGCCTGACGAGAAGGGATTTGGCCTGCACCTCCTTGCAGTACCATGCCCATCAGAACTTCCTCAATCAATGCAGGATCCAGTGTCGCGCGGCGAATCGCTTCCTTAATAACAATTCCGCCAAGCTCGACTGCTGGAACGTCCTTCAATGCGCCACCGAATTTCCCGAACGGCGTCCTCGCACCGCCAACAATGACGCTTGCTCGCATGCACCTCACCCTCCTGTCCACGCTCACATCCCTTTCATCAAGCGAGCGATGGCTCTTCGCTGCTCATCCATCGTTGCTTCAATTGCTTGAAGCATCTTCGCATCGCGCATATACCGTTCAACAGGGAACGCTTTGGTATAACCATAGCCACCATGAATTTGAACAGCTTCAATCGTCACGGCCATCGCGGTATGCCCAGCAAATAGATTGGAATACGCAACTTCGCCTCCTTCATGTCCCTCACGCCAAGCGGCTTGATACGCAAGCAGCCTCGCTGCTTCGATTTGCGTGGCCATATTCGCCAGCTTAAATGCGATAGCCTGTTGCTGGGCAATCGGCTTACCGAATTGCTTACGTGTCTTCGCATAGGAGATTGACACATCCATCGCCGCTTGCGCAAGTCCAACCGCTAGTGCAGCGATGCCGCTTCGTGCAGAACCTAGCGTCCGTAATGCAATCCGATGGCCGTCTCCTTCCGCGCCAAGCCGATTCGCTAACGGGACTCGGCAATCAACCAATTCAATGGACATGCTAGGTGCTCCACGTAGTCCGATTGTTCGTTCTTTTTGGCTCAGAATGAACCCTGGTGTGCCTTTCTCAATTATAAATGCACTACTCGCATGTGATGCAGTATCAGCTCCCGCTGCTGCAAACACCACATATACGTCTGCTTCCCCAGCGTTTGAAACGAGAACCTTCGTGCCCCGCAGTACGTAATCGTCGCCATCACGCAACGCTTCTGTCTGCAAATCAACGCCAGAGTTCCCATCCAGCAGTACACGTTCAGCCCAAGCGTAAGCGCCAAGCTTTTGCCCATTTGCCATGGGTACTACATACAACTTCTTCTGTTCATCGTTACCGAACATTGAAATGACTGATGCTGCCAACGCACTGTGCACGTAAAGTGTGTACCCTGTCGACACGCAAGCACGTGCTAGCTCCTCCAATACCAAGCAGTTCGTCAACTGATCCGAGCCAAGTCCGCCATATCCTTCGGGCACCAAAATCCCCGTTAAGCCCAGTTCCCCCATCGCATCGAATAAATGACGATCAAAGCGTTCTTCTTCATCTCGAAGCGCCGCCGTCGGCGCAACCTCCCCGGCTGCAAAATCGCGCACCATGCTGCGAATCATTTCTAATTCCTCCGAAAGGCTATAATCCATGTGGAGCCCTCCCTCAAGCCGCATGCACTTCTAGCTCTTATCCTCCCAAGTTGATCGTGCAATAGAACCATCCAAGGCCTCATAATCCTCATAGCGAATCGCTTTATATAACTCACTGCGTGTTTGCATGACATCTAACGATCCAATCTGCGTTCCTTGCCCACGAATCTCTTCAAATACCCGTTCATACGCTTTAGCTGCGACACGTAAGGACGTAACCGGATAGAGAACCATCCGAAATCCCCAACTTTCAAATTGCGCAGCCGTATAGTATGGAGTACGTCCAAATTCGGTCATATTGGCCAAAAGAGGTGCATCTACTTCCTTTTGAAATTGACGAAAGTCCTCCTCACTCTCGAGTGCTTCTGGAAAAATAGCATCCGCACCAGCGGCAAGATATTGCTTTGCACGGATGATGGCTTCTGCCATTCCTTCTACGCCCTTGGCATCAGTCCGTGCAACAATATACAGCGTAGGGCTGACGGCTTTGAGCGTGCGGATTTTATGACACATATCCTCGGCGGATATGAGCTTCTTACCACTAAGATGACCGCATTTCTTCGGCATATCTTGATCTTCTATTTGTACGGCTGCGACTTTGGCCTCCACCATCTCCTTAGCGGTCCGCGCAACATTCAGAATGCCGCCATATCCCGTATCAATATCGACTAGTAACGGAAGTCCTGATGCTCGTACAAGCTCCCTCGCTCGCTCTGCAACTTCGCTCGAATAAAGAAGTCCCAAATCAGGCAACCCTCTACTCGCCGTAAACGCGGCACCTGATAAGTACAAGGCACCGAACCCTGCTTGTTTGGCTATTCTTGCTGCCATGCCATCGTGGGTACCAACAATTTGGACAATTGGACCCGCTTCAACTAATCTACGCCACTGCGCAGCCAACTTTTCTTGACTCGGCTCCTCCTCAATCAACCATGACATCGTATCCTCCTGCCTCATTCAGCCGATCTATCCACGCTTTAAATGACGAATAACGACATATACGCAGATACAGGCGTTTGAATGAGTTTCTCGTAGTCAAGTGATACCTTCATAATTTCTTCCGTTTGTTTCCTAGGAAATCGCGTTTGCACATTCGCTTTGAATTTATCGATCACTTTCGGAAGACCTTCCGCCCGCCGCTTGCGGTGTCCAATAGGATATTCACAAACGATTTTCCCTGTCGACGTCCCGTCTTTAAAATAAATTTGAATACTATTCGCAATTGAACGCTTATCTGGATCATGGTAATCCTTGCTGTATTGTTCGTTCTCGATCACAACCATGCGCTCCCGAAGGGCATCAATGCGCGGATCTGCAGCGAAATCATCTTCATAATGTTCAGCAGTCAGTGTACCAAACAGAAGTCCAATGGCAACCATGTACTGCAAACAGTGATCTCGATCGGCTGGATTGTGCAAAGGCCCTTTTTTATCAATAATACGCAGCGCTGATTTATGCGTTGTTAACATAACTTTAGTTATGTCACCAATTCGATCTTTAACGAGCTCATGTAACGTAAGTGCACATTCAACTGCAGTCTGCGCGTGAAACTCCGCTGGAAATGAAATTTTGAACAGGATATGTTCCATCACATAACTACCCAAGGGTCTGGCTAACGTCAATGTCTTTCCTTCGAAAAGCACATCCTGGAATCCCCAGTTCGGCGCTGTGAGTGCAGAGGCATACCCCATCTCACCTCCGACTGCCATCAAAGCCAAACGAACAGCACGGCTCGTTGCGTCTCCCGCAGCCCATGATTTCCTAGGCCCTGTATTCGGTGCGTGCCGATAGGTGCGCAAGCTCGCACCATCTATCCATGCATGGGAGATGGCGCTGCATACCTCCTCTTTCGTTCCTCCCAACATCACTGCGGCTACCGCAGTGGAAGCGACTTTCACCAGATGGACATGATCGAGTCCAACTGCGTTCAAGCTATTTTCCAATGCAAGCACACCTTGAATTTCATGCGCCTTAATCGCCATCGTTAAGACGTCTTTCATTGTAAGGGGCACTTCACCTTCGGATAAGCGTTTCCGACTCACATAGTCAGCTATAGCAAGGATACTGCCCAAGTTGTCGGACGGATGGCCCCACTCCGCTGCTAGCCACGTGTCGTTGTAATCCAGCCACCGAATCATACAACCGATATTGAATGCGGCATGAACCGGGTCCAATTCGTATCGCGTACCAGGAACACGAGCACCTCCGATCACATCTGCACCTGGAACAAGCGGACCTAGATGTTTCGTGCAAGCAGGAAAACGCAGCGCAAGCAAGCCTGTTCCCAGTGAATCCATGAGCACATGGTGAGCAATCTGATACGCTTCCTCACTCACAATCTCGGCATGCAGTGCGTAGTCGGCAACCTCCACAATCAGCGGATCAAAGACCATCTCCCTCTGTACCCATTCTCTTGACGTACTCATACGATTTCGTCCTCACTTTCTGAATGCGGATCTCCCTGTGGCGGATGCAAATCGCGCGCACCCGTATAGCGTACACGAGGTCGGAATAGACGGTTGTTCGCATGCTGCTCCATCACATGTGCGCTGATGCCAACCGTACGCGCTGCAAGGAAAACGGGTGTAAACAGCTCGATCGGGATGCCAAGCAAGTAGTACACTGGTGCTGCATAGTAATCCAGATTGGGATGCAGCCCTTTCTCTGTGCGCATGACATTCTCTCCACGAACGCACAAGTCGTATAACTCCTGTTGATAGCATGCCGGTGCGAGCTTCTCAAGCGCCTCCTTCATCAACATCGCACGTGGATCGGGCTTGCGCATGTAGACCCGGTGTCCGAAGCCCATAATGCGCTCCTTCCTCGCAAGCTTTGAACGAATTAACGCTTCCAGATCATCTTCTGTACCCGCTTCAAGCAGCATGTGCATGACTGCTTCGTTCGCTCCTCCGTGCAGCGTTCCTTTCAGGGAAGCAACCGCACCAACAAGTGCGCCATAAATATCAGACTGTGTGGATGCGATGACGCGAGCCGCAAACGTCGAATTCGGCAATTCATGCTCACTGTACACAATTAACGATTGGTCAAAAATCGCCACCTCCATCGGTGACGGAATCGTTCCTGTAATCATATACAGAAAATTAGCCGTATAAGACAAATTCGGATCGGGTTCGATAAGCGGCTGCTTCGTAATTGCCCTATAACCATAAGCGACAATTTGTGGCACTTTAGCCAACAAACGTATCGCTTTCCGTCCATTCGCCTCAGGTGATCGATCATCAAGCTCGTCATCAAAGCTCGCTAAAGCAGATATACTCGTTCGCAGGACATCCATCATATCAGCCCGATCCGGCATCAGATGGAGCATGGCGCGCACATTAGGCGGTAATCCATACGACGATTGAATCTGTTGCTCTATCGCTTGTCGCCTTGGTGCATTCGGCAATTCTCCTTCTAACAGCAGCCCTACAACATCCAAATAGGTCGTTTGCTCCGCCAGTTCCATCAGATTGAACCCGCGAACCACGATTTCTTCTTTCTCCACATCGAGATATGAAATGCTAGTCTCACTAGCTATCACATGCTCAAGTCCAGGCAAATAGTGATCACTCATGTTTTCGCTCTCCCTTCCTACGTGCTTTCAGAAAGCAGCAAACGCGAAATCACAATACGCTGAATCTCATTCGTCCCTTCATAAATTTGCGTCACTTTGGCATCCCGTAGATAGCGCTCTACCTTCGACTCCTTCAGGCATCCCCACATGCCACAGAGCTGGACAGCACGCAGACATACTTGAACCGCCATATCACTGGCAAAAAGCTTCGCAATGGCAGCCTGTTTCCCATAGGAGAGCCCCTTGCCTTTGCGCCAAGCGGCTTGATAGGTCAACAGTCTTGCGGCTTCGATGTGCGTGGCCATCTCCGATACATGAGCATGGAACTGCTCGCCGCTGAGCGCTTCATAAGCGAGGACAGCGTCCAAGGCGCCTTGGCCGATTCCTGTCGCTTGTGCAGCAATTCCAATGCGGCCGCCATCCAGACTTCGCATTGCGATGCGAAAGCCATCGCCTTCCGGGCCCAGTCGGTTCTCCAGTGGCACCCTACATTCCTCAAACCTAAGTTCCATCGTCGTGGATGAACGGATCCCAAGCTTATTTTCTTTGGTACCGAAATTAAGTCCTTCCCTACCTTTTTCCACAATGAAAGCCGTACAACTCTTAGTCTTGTTCTGTGCATCTGTGATGGCAAAAACAATATATACCTCCGCCTCACCGCCATTCGTCACGAATAGCTTAGAGCCGTTTAGCACGAATGCATCGCCCACACGTGTAGCGGTCGTTCGCATGGCACCCGCATCTGAACCTGACTCGCTTTCCGTCAAGCAGTAAGCGCCGAGCTTGGTCCCTTGTGCCATGGGGCGTAAATACTGTTGTTTCTGTGCTTCTGTCCCATACGTATGAATCGCCCAACTAGCCAGCGACGTATGCACGGAGAGCATCACGCCTGTTGACGGACACACACGTGAGAGTTCCTCGATTACCATCGCATACGTTAGGAAATCAGAACCACCTCCGCCAACGGCTTGTGGCCAAGGGAGTCCTGACCATCCCTGCTCTCCGATGCTGTCGTAAATCCCACGATCAAATCGCTCATATTCATCCCTTTCCTCTGAAGTCGGCTCCATCTTCGCGCGTGCAAACGCACGGACTTGAGCCCTGATGTCTAGTTGATCTTGGGTATAAGAGAATTGCATGCGACGACCTCCTTCGACGTGTTCATGGTGCTGGCACTGGATTGGCCGAGGTTGATTCGGTCGATCGTATTTCTTTGGACAAGTTGTAAACGCTTTCAATATATGTTATATATACACGCTTTTGTTAGGCATTAGACTGTACCTTACAAAAAAAGAACATGAGCTACTCGAATACATTACTGGGAGAAGGCCTCTACCTATTTTTGTTAACGAACCGTTTAGAAAGGAACCAAACGATGTCCCCCTAATATGATGTTACGATAAGCATCTCCGCTAGAGGTGATTCCAATCGAACTACATCGTGTTATTTCCATCATGAATGAGAATTATCGCCGTAGCAGCTGGCATGCTGAATGTATCGTTTCCAATGATAGACGCGCCGTTTGGAAGCTTCAAGATCACACTGAACAGCTAATACTTAAATATTTTCGTACGAATTCAGCCTTAGCGGTCAATATGCAGCATGCACTAGGTCTAAAAAAACTTGCACCGGAAGTTATTCCTTTACAGAACGGAAGTCTTTGCTTGCGGCAAGATCGTTATTGCATCTATGTATCCAGATGGATACCTGGCAAAGTAACGACGGATCCTCATATTTACATGAAGACAGTAGCCCAATTTCACCGTGAAGCAACGTGGTCTATGCCTATTGATCGTGCCGCTTATGGACCTCTTACTAAGAAAGAATGGTTTCACATTTATGAAAACAGGCTCAAGAAATTAGTCGAATGGACAGCATGGGCTGAAACGCGCGAGCAAGAAGTTGCTTTCAAAGGTGCCATTCAGCTTGGCAGAAAAGCCCTAGAGATCCTGTATACTCTTCATGTTGAGGAATACTTGCTCCATTGTAGATCCAAAGGTACGGTTACCCATTTCGATCTTCACAGAGGAAATGTACTTGTAGGCAACAACAGATCATACGTGATTGATTTTGATACGGTCCAAATTTCGCCGCAAGTATGTGACTTGCACCAAGTCATACCTGATGCGATGGATAAAATGTCAGTTTCACCGGAACACATTGGCGATTTGCTCTATCTTTATTTCCAAGAACATGCTGCTGCACAGAAATATGATGATATCTATACAGCTGTATGTCTGTTCCCGCTCCGATTCTGGAAGGTAGCAGAGAATGCAATAAACCGACCTCTTTCCCGCACGAATAAATTGAATATGTTGCCTTCTATTTTGGAGGATGAAGTGTTGAAATATAAACGATTAGTTCAAAAAAAACATAAGCCTAAGTAGTCATGTTTAGAGAGGGGATTATCGCTTATGGATGTCACAATGGAACGCGATGAGCTCATTACGGTCATTATCCCCGTATATAACCGTAAACAATATTTGAGTACTGCGATTGATAGTGTCGTTGCGCAAACGTATCCATACTGGAAGCTGATTATCATGGATGATGCATCCACTGACGGTACACCTGATGTCGTACAAACCTATTTACTTGATCCTAGAATTCATTATAAGCAGTATGCAGAAAATCGGGGAACTGGCGCTATTCTAGCGGAAGCACTTTCCTTCATCGAGACCCCCTATTTCGTTATCTTGGATTCCGATGACTGGTTGGATATTCGAACTTTGGACATCTTGTTAGGTGAGATGGCGAAGCAAGATGCTTCTACAGGATTGGTGTTTGGCAATACGGTGTCTTGGTCAGAATCGGATTGTAATATTCGAATAAAAGGCATACAAAGGCATCGATCCTTCAGTAATCCATATGATTTCATGCTCTATCGTCCGATGATTTTTCCGAGGTTTTTTCGAACAGAAGCTGTACGTGCCGTCGGGGGCTTCGAGCTAGATGATCCTCACAGCGGACGCTATATGGAAGATCGCTATCTTCTATTGAAGCTAATCAACAAGTATAAATTCCACTATGTAGATTGTCATTTATATCATCACCGCTCGCATGACGCTAATATTAGTGGCAAAAACAACCTGAGTTATTTCGAAGAAACTCGCCGCTATGTGTATCCCAAACTCTTAAAACAATGGGGAGATGAATACGAGCCCATCTTTGAATATTCGTTTGGCGGTTGGCTGCATTTGCACAAATTAATCCCCTTGTCACCAAATAAGCCCCCACTACAGGCTGATTCATTCACAATGAAGTCTCCCCTAGCATCTCCTACAGCTAAAGTAACGGTCGTGATGCCAACTTATAATCGTTCTACTTTTATCGCGGAGTCCATCCAAAGTATTCTGAAACAGAGTATCGTGAACTGGAATCTACTCATTATCGATGACGCTTCTACAGATCAAACCGAGGTTGTCGTAGCCCCCTATCTTCAGGATTCACGGATTTCTTATGTTAGACGTCCCGTGAATGGCGGTATCGGTTCGGTTCTTAACGACGCATTACATGGGATCGTCACGCCTTATTTTATGCAACTGGATGCAGATGATTGGGTTGAACCGCTTACACTGGAAGCCTTGTTAAGCGCTATGGAGAATGCTAGTCCTAATACCTCATTGGCCTATGGAAACTCGATGATTCATAAGAAGAAGCAAGACGGTAGCTATGACGCTACACCTCAAATACACCGTACATTCAATAATAAGTTCGATGTACTGTTATATCGGTGGATGGTTATCCCTCGGTTTTACCGAACATCGTCAGTTAAAGCAGTCGGTGGATGGAATTTGAATGTTCCATTCAAAGGACGACATATGGAAGACAGACAAATGTTCTACAAACTGGCAGAGAATCATTCGTTTTTGTACGTGGATCAGCTATTTTACCATTACCGCTTACATGGGACGAATCTCACATTATCCAATATTGCTAAATATGCCGAGATAAGAGTTTATTTAATGCAATATTATTTCCATAAATGGAATGGCCGTAAGGAAACGAAATGCGTGTTAGAGTGGCAACTGAATGCAGAAGGATGGCCGTAATTTACCCTTGTCCCTGTGAAACAGAGGAAAAAGTATGTCTATTATTTAGGTGCTCTGAACCACAACGACCTTACGGAACGCATGATATTCAAAATAAGCAAAATAGCCAACCATAACGGTCATAGACGCCCCGTTATTGTCTTCACTCTGGATAATATGAATGTAGAAGGCCGTTATGTACGAGGGTTTATTTTGGAGGATCGCATCACAAAGGGTGGAAATGAAGAGTACTTCTTCCCTCTACCGCAGAGTACCATTTATTTGCATGATGAGAGAATGTATCATTCTGCTAAGAAAATTGCCGATGCTATCGGCTGTGAACTGGATGATTAATTGAATCGACACGTATGAGGCAGCTCTACTGTAATATCAGTGGTGCTGTCTCATTCTCTTATTAACACCCAAGTTCACTATACTTCCATAAAGTCCAAACTTTACCCCCCCTTGATACATAGGATGGATTCTGAAGACAGACATTATAAGTCGGTTTGGGATGGGGGATGACATGGACAACTTCGAACATACTTCTAGGCGTATTCGCATCGCCATCATGGGACTTGGCTATGTGGGGCTGCCGCTTGCCCATCTATTTGTGCGAGGCGGTTATCACGTAACAGGCTTCGATATTAACCGGGAGCTCATTACTAAGCTGCGTACGAAGGAGCAATCCCTACCCTGTTTGGATGAGCATGATGCTTATTTCATAACGACATCCGATCGTTTCAATGCGACTTACGACCTAGATGAGCTCCGTGACAGTGATGCAATTATCATTTGTGTGCCAACACCGCTTGGTGCAGATCGACAGCCTGATCTTCGTTATATCGAAGCAGCAGCAGATTCTATCAAGCAAATAGTAAGGCCTGGGCAACTTGTTATATTGGAAAGTTCAACCTATCCGGGAACGACCAAAGAAATCGCTAACAGAATCATTGCAGGCACCTCATATGTCATAGGTGAGGATCTATTTATCGGTTATTCACCCGAACGTATTGACCCTGGCAATTCCCAGTACTCCGTTGCGAACATACCTAAGCTTGTCAGCGGGATGACACCAGCTTGCCTACATCACGTCATACACCTATATAGCTCCGTATTTAAGGAAATAAAACCCGTGTCTAGCCCAGAGATCGCCGAAATGGCCAAGTTGCTTGAAAACACATATCGATTTATTAACATTTCTTTTATTAATGAGCTCGCCATGCTTTGCGATGCGATGCACATCGATATCTGGGAAGTGATTGATGGGGCAAAAACGAAACCTTTCGGCTTCAACGATTTTTACCCCGGCTCAGGAATTGGAGGCCACTGCATACCCGTGGATCCACTTTATTTACAATGGAAGTTGGAGCAATTGGGACTTGAATCGAGTTTCATTCGAGAATCAGAACGAATTAATGAATCCATGCCGATGTATATCGTCAAACGCATCAGTGAATTATTGAAGCCCCCTACCACGCTCAGAAGCGCATCCATCCTTCTGTACGGCATAACTTATAAAAGCAACGTCGCAGATGTACGTGAATCTTCAGCAATGAAAGTGTTGCAATATTTGCATGAGTCAGGTGCAGACGTAAGCTATCATGATCCTTACATGAGTTCGATCCATGTTGGGGGGACCTTATTTCATAGTGTTGAATTAACTGCTGATACCTTGCAAAAGGCGGATTGTGTTGTGATTTTGATGACGCATAACGCTATGCCGAAGGCTGATATTCTTAAGTATGCATCGCTCGTCTATGATACGCGGGACGTAATGGATAAGCAAAGGAACATGCGCAACGTCATTCGACTTGGAGACAGTTAGAAAAACACCATCATTCCCTACATCATCCTGCATGATGCTAGTGAACATTGATGGTGTTTTTTTGGATTTCATCTTGGATTATTTAGAATTTCTTGAATCGTATCTACGAATTTCCTTGCGCGATGCTTAACTGTGTGATGCTTACGAATAAACTCATAACCGGCCTCGGCAATTCGGTTGCGTTCCGCTCTGTTTTTCAAATAATACTCGGCTTTCCATTCAAAATTGTCCTCCGTTACTTCAACGAAATGCACGCCTGGTATAAAACCTAGGTCAAGCAGCTCTTTCGAAACGGAAGAGAGTAACAACGTACGACAAGCGAGCACTTCGTAATATTTACGTAATGGATAGTGGTAGGTGGAGTCACAGGAGAGGAATATTTTGGCGCGATTAATCGCCTTAGCATAGTTTCTGTTTACGAGTACTTTATTCTCTTCTTCGGCGGTCATATCACGATAACCCGGGTGTTCTTCATGATAAAAGCCTTTCCTTGACTTCATACGATCGAGCATGACTTTCCTAAGCGGATACACGGATGCCGCGGTGCAGCCTAACAGTAAATAATCAATGTCTCTCTTCAGCTCATAATCACGAAAGATCTTGGTGTCGACAAAATGGGGAAACCAATGCATCTGATGTGCGAATTCAGGAAACAGCTTTAGAAAGGGATCACGATAAATGGTGAAAATATGCTTGATATGGTTCGTCTTCAGAAATGCTTTTCTCTCTTCAATATTGAAATGTGTATCATGTACGATGGCTCCAAGCGGGATATCGAGCTCGGCCAATCCTTCAATACGAGGACAATGTCGTTCTCGAATGTCATTGAGAAGGATAAAGTCGGGACGTTCCGGAAGCTGTTTTAAAATGTCCTTAATATGTCCGCTCTTATGCCATAGGGATAGATGAACTAGTTCAGATAATGCCATTGAAAAGTGGTGAAAACTTCGTTGTACATATTTACTGAAATCTCCCGTAATGAACAGTACTTTACATGGATTCACAGATGCCACCGCCTTTGATCTACACAGCTTCATCTTATGTCCAAGCAAATAGAAAAGTTCCTTTACACCTCCATACAGCGGGCCTAATTGTGAAATGCTGATTGGATCAATAGCAAAAAAGAGAGGCAGTCACTCCTGCCTCCCTAACATTAGTAGATATTCGCTTATTCGGATTTCATGACTACGCCAGTTGGCAGTACCCGCTCAATGTGCTCGCGGAGTGTTGCATTCGTATACATTTCCTCGCTGAAAATGGCAATAATCCCACTATCCTCACGCGTTCGAATCAATCGCCCCATCCCTTGACGCAGTCTCAGCAACATATACGGAATGTCTACTTCCTCGTAAGGCGAAGCTGATGCTTCACGCTTCGCGTTGAACACAGGATCCTGTGGAGGAAACGGCAGCGCCCAGACGATGACGTTGGATAGCGACGGTCCTGGAATATCGAGCCCCTCCCACAAGCTAACGGCAGCCAACACGCTATGCTCATTCTCTTGGAACGAAGCGATCACATGGGAAATTTCTTGATCTCCTTCATAGAAGAAAGTTAGATTCTTACATTCCGAACGCGAGGACATCTCTCTCTTGAAATGTTGCAATTCTTGATGTGTCGGGAATAAAATAAGCGCTCTGCCTTCTGTTCTATTGAGCAAGTTGATGGCTGAATTCATCTTCTCGTGGAACGTTCCGCCTTCCGTGAAGCGTGGCGCTATGACTTCCATGCGCTGTGCATAGTCATACGGGGAGTCTACCGAGAACGAGAGATATTTCTCTAAGCCTAAGCTGTTCGCCACGTAGTCGAACTTACCCTCTACAGATAGTGTGGCCGACGAGAACACGATTGGCATTTTGGAGGAGAAAACATACTCCTTCAGCACTTCCTTCACCGTTCTTGGCATAACAACAAGACTGAGCCCAGTAATACTTTCCGTCGCCCAGCAAATGAAGGAATGATCATTGCGGAATAGCGCGAACGCCTTCTGCATCATTTCCAAGTGCTCCTCAACAATTTTCAGCTGATAGTCGTTCAGGGTAAACATCTCCCCTTCGAAGACGAGCTCCTCTTCAATCTCGGACAAAATATCACAGAGCGTGTGAATCTCTCTCCTCAAGAGATCGCTCATCACGATTTGTTTACGGTCAGAGCCCGCAATCGGGCGACAACAGCTTTCGAGTACCTCGAACATACGTTCGCTCTGGTCAATCGCACGATCAATGCAGACGGCTAATGTTTCGCGAACTTCCCCTTTTAACAAGCGAATGACCAATTCCTCGAACACCACATGCTTCAGCTTATAGGTTAACGCCTTTTGAGCAGCAGATTCCATCAAATGCCCCTCATCAAATACAACGGTGCAATGTTCTGGTAGGAGTGGCAGTTGTCCTTCACGCTTACGTCCATCATACGTCCACACATGTTCCATATAGAAATCATGCGAACAAATGATTAAATCTGCCGACTTCCGGTAGGATTCACGCGATAAGGTTTGTCCACACCGATGCCGTCTGTCACACACAAAACAATCTTGATACGCATCCCAGTTCATGCGGTGCCACTGTTCATCGCTTAGATGTGGATAGTTTTTGCGATCACCGTATGCATAAAACGTTTGCAATGCTTCTCGCGTATGCACGAAATCAGGAAGTTCCGCATATACGTCACGATAGAGTGCCGTATCTTCATGACCGAATCTAGCTTCATCCAATTTAACCAGACAAGCATACTGATCTGGAGACTTTGCCAGTCGTGCATCGATAACCATATTCAAATGGCGAGCGATTTTATCAATATCCCCACCAGGTTTAACGAGCTGCTCAATTAACGATTCGTCCGCACAGGCGATAATCGCCGGTTTGTTCGTGAAGCGCGAATAGCACAGCGCATATAATAAATACACTAACGTTTTGCCAGTCCCAACGCCGGCTTCCGCAAAAATCGTCTGTTTCTCAGCATAAGCCCGCTCTAGCTGAAACGCCATGTAAATCTGTTCATCCCGAACTTCAAAGCCTGCCTCAGGTAATATGTCATAAAAGATATCCGCAATCCAGTCAGACACCTGCTGCATATATGGCTCTGCATGATCATATGCAAATGGATAACGTCCCACGTATGTGCCCCCAACCCTCTAAGTTAAGAATCAAACTTGTATTATCTCATGAATGTATGGTAAATGCAAAAGCTGAAAAAAAGCCCAATTCCGCAGCAATAACGCTGACTGGAATGAGCTCTTGATTTACATACTGAATCGTTCGCGGTATCCGCATTTACGGCAAAGTTCCTCAACCACTTCGCGTCTGGAAAAGCCTTCGAACAGGCGATTGGCGCGCTCACCTTCGATAATGTCGGAGAAATTCGTTTGGTTAATGTTACCCAAATTGATAACCCCTTCCCCATCAAGACAACACGGGATTACCGTTCCGTCAACAAGAATACCCGCTTGATTGCGCAGCGCATGGCAGAAGCCAGGCCCCTCGATTTCCTCCGCTTTCAAATCCGGCCACTGAAACTCGTGATCCTGATTCAGATAGACACGATCAGCAAGCTTAACGCCAGTTCCGCGGACGAATTTCTCATCAATTTTGTAATCAAGCTCGAACTCCTTCTCTAGCAATTCAAGCACTTCGCGATTTCGATTCCGTTCCAAGTTCGTCTGATTATCGGTATCCAAATTCCATAATCGGAAGGAAATAATGACATTGGATTTCGCTACGATTTCCTTGGCAAACCGCAGGATACTCGTCACATAACCTTCCTTATCCTCAGAGCCTTCGTGACCATCAAAACTGTGCAGGGAGAAGTTCATTTGGCGAAGTGCTGGTTTATCGAGCAGCTTATGCCTATTTTTGTTAATGAGCGTCCCGTTTGTCGTGATGTTGACTTTGAAGCCCTTTTCGTGGCTTAAGTCTAGCAATTCATCGATTTTGGGATGAAGCAGCGGCTCGCCCTTTACATGCAAATAAATGTGATCTGTATGCGGTTTAATTTGATCAAGAATATTCGTAAACGTATCTATTTTGATGAAATTAGCTTGACGCTTCGTTTGCGGACAGAACGTGCAGGCCAAATTGCATACGCTCGTAATTTCAATATAAAACTTCTTAAACTTCTTCATGGTCGGACTCCGTTTCTTGTGCACTACTACTATGATAGAGGCTATTATACCAAGCGAAGCGGCCGAATGAAAGGTTTTCGCACTTTTTAGAAAAACACCTGAACCATCCAACCAATAAAGTAGGCGGACGGCACTAGAAAAACTTGCGCTAACAGCGTTCCCAAGAAGCGTGTTGTCATGAGTAAAGCGTATATTTTGCCTAGCTGCTTCCGTTGATCTTCGTCATGCAGTGCTTTATCGGTGATGAGACCCAATTGGGGGTCAATGAATATAGTGAGCAAAATCGTAGCAATTCCATTGATCAATCCGGATGCTTGGGAAGCTGTTGTTGCATGATCTGGCCATAAATGAGCCGCATAGAGTGAAGCAAGAACACCAACCGAATAGAATGCGGTGACGACAATATTGATGAATAAGAATCGTTTGGAAATCCCGAGATAACGGAATTGGCTGAGTTTCACTTTTGGCTTCTTAATATACTTGGTCGTGTTCTTCAGTTGGGAAATCGTGACATTCGTGAGCATCTTCGGCAGTGAACCAGCAAGCTCAAGACGAGCAATCACTCTAGCACTTAAGTTGATAAAAGTAGGAAATAACGCGATCGCGATAATCGTCCCAATGGACGATGCCAACAACGAGATGCGTAAATATCGCACCAAATCAAACGTTGGTTCACCTTTGGCATAATCCACAAAATTCGCCGTCATCGGAGCCTGAATCAAGTTCGCCGTGCGCGACACAAGTACGACAATGCCAACCAGCGACAGTGCTACTGCGAGTTTATTCACCCGCACACCCGCGTAACGAATCGAGTATGACAAGGTCTCGGCCGTATGGATAATCATCGTCAATACAAATACCAGAATAAGTGTGTTGATCATACGTAAGGTTCATCCTTTACTGGAGTTATGGGTGCATAAAACAACAAAAACCCGCCTTCTGTTAGTTACATCAGGTGGGTTTCTTGATGGTTATTTTGTAGATTGGATGGGGAGCAGTCAAGTTCAAGAGGAGCTTTCTACTTCGCAATTTGCGACCGGCCAACGCCGCACTCAAAATCACACTCCCCCCTCCGCGACTCTGTGGAATTAGATGGAAAATATGTAGTTAATTCTTCTGATTCCACCCAACTTTGCACTTTAAATGGAAAATATGTAGTTAATTTCGCAAGAATCATCGATTCCGGTGAATTCCATTGAAATTAACTACAGGAAATACAGTTAAATCGGATTTTGGTTCGAAAACGTGAAGATTAGCTGTTGATTTTACAGTTATTTGATTTAGTTTGTTAAAGTGATGCTGATGTTGAGTTGCTGTTGTGCTCATTTGCTGTGTGTTGTCGTGTTGATGCTAATGTGCTGATGTTGTTGAATTTGTTAATGTCATTAATGATTTTCCGTTTCGAATTTATGTTATTGATTTGTATTATTCGTGACGAAGGTCGAATTTCCTTTATTTGCCTTCGCCACAGCGCACGCTCATAACTGGAGCAAATGCTTATGCTTTGCGATCGTCTCCGTACCACAGTTCACGGAACGTAGGACTGTGTCGCAGCAGTTCATCCGACGTGCCTTCCGCTTCGATACGGCCATCTCTCATCACGATGATGTGATCAGCACGAGTTAGCGCAGTTTTGCGGTGCGAAACGACCAAGCACGTCGCCTCGCTGCGGCGCAGGAACATCCGCTCCCAGAGCTTCTGCTCCGTCTCGACGTCGAGCGCGCTCGACAGGTCGTCGAAGACGTACAGCTCGGCGTCCCGCACGAGCATCCGGGCTGCGGCCGTCCGCTGCGCTTGGCCGCCAGAGAGCTTCACCCCGCGCGGGCCGATGACCGTGTCCAGCCCGCCAGGCAGCTGCGCGACGTCGAACTCGAGCACCGCCGCGTTCAAAGCCTGGGGCAAGCTGTCGTCTTGCTCCGCTTGCCCGAGCAAAATATTATTGCGCAGCGTATCGCTGTATAACCGCGGCACCTGCGCGGTATAGGCGCTCTGCGGCGGTGTGAAGAAGGTGCCCGGATCCTCGACGGGCACACCATTCCACGCAATCGTTCCGCTCTCCTTGGGCAGCAGCCCAAGAAGGGAACGAACCAGCGTGGTTTTGCCTGAACCGATCGTTCCCGTGATGACGGTGAACGATCCTCTTTGCATGCTGAAGTGAATGTCAGCGATACCTCTGCCCGTATCCGGGTAGGTATAGCTGAGTCCATTCACTTCCAGTCGTTGCAGCGGAGGTGCAGCGACGCTGTCGTTCGCTTGATCTTGTTCTATTTTCACAGCAACCGAATCAATCTGCCCAACCCGCTCCTTCTTCAAATACAACGGCTTCACCATCGTCAACACCTTCGCTGACGCACCTTGCAACAAGAAAGTCAGTCGCTCCAGGGAAACACTCATTTGCTTAAAATACGTGATAAACTTCCCGACATTGGTAATAAACTGTGTCACGAAGGTCAAATAGTACACGAATAATGCCAGGTCACCGACGGTGAAAGTCCCTGCTCTCATTTTCGTCCCCGCCATAAGAAGCAAAAGTCCCGTTCCCAAATTAACCGAGTTCGAAAAGACAGAGTCTAACAATTCGCTCATCAGTCGATCTTTCAACATCGCCTTGCGACGTTGATCACCGAAGGAGCTAAACCGCTCCATCACTCGCTTTTCAGCGCCAGCCACTTGAATAGCTTGAACGTTGCCGAACATTTCGCTAATCTCACCCGTTACCTTGGAAGTGGATTCTCGACTCGCCGCACGATATTTCTGCAAACGTACAGTAGCTAATTGAGCAGCTGTGATAACGATAACGATCGGCATAAACACAAGAAGTGTCATTTGCGCATCAATGCGAATTAATATGTACCCAGAAACTAGAGCAAAACACGTCATCCCAAACACATCAACCGACCAGCTCGCGGCTTCCTCAGACTGATCCACATCATCGCGAAAATGACTGATCGCTTCCCCTGGTGATACAGGAATGGCTTGTGCACCTGGTTGCTTTAGTACATGCTCAAGCAGGTTGCGGCGAAGCAGCATCCCCATGCGAAAGCGGAAATGGACATCTGTGATGAATCCAAAAACGATCAGCAGAATCCTACCCAAAGCAGCTCCAATCAGCAATGCGATTAAACCCCACACGCCAAAGCTAAGCTTGGCATTTCCCGTCAACGTATCGAAAAATTCTTTTGTAATCAGCCCCGGAGCAATAGGAGCCAAATAAATGATCGTCCATGCGAAAGCATTAATGAAATAACGGAAAGGTTTATACATGATAAGCCCTTTTAAATACTGAAACGTCGTCATGCCAACACCTCCTCTAACCCTGTCGCGAGCAATTGGCTGAAGCGGGAATTCGAGTCTGCGGCTAGAACCTCTCTACGTCCTGATTCCAAGACACGTCCCCCGTCCAAAATAACAATATAATCCGCTCGCTGTACAGTGGCAAGTCGATGGGCAATCATGATGCAGGAGCGTTCCGTTAACAACTTGGAAACGGCTTTCTCCATACGTTGCTCCGTCAAAGGGTCCAGTCGTGATGAAGCTTCATCCATAATAACAAGTCCCGGGTTCGTCAAGAATACGCGGGCAAAAGCCAACAATTGCGCCTCTCCAGCAGATAAACTGCTTCCCCCTGATGCAAGCCCTGTATCCAAGCCCTCTGGCATCGCATCATACCAAGCCCCTAAGCCAAGTTCATGAAGCACCGCAACAATCTGTTCATCACGAATCGACTTATCATAAAAGGTTAAATTATCACGAATTGTCCCTTGGATGATTTCAATATTTTGGGTCACTAGTGCTACTCGCTTGCGCAGTTCGGCTAATTTGCAATCGCGGATGTCCGTACCACTGAGTGCAATTACGCCACTTTGTGGATCATAGAATCGCAATAATAATCTTGCAATTGTAGACTTCCCACTCCCTGTACGACCAAGTAGACCAAGCACTTCACCAGGCTTCAAAGTCATCGTCAAGTGATCAATCGTCGGTTGATCGTCATCGTAACTGAATACGACATCCTTAAAATCAACCCCAAGCGGTCCATCCGGTAACCCTGCACCAGGTCCATCTTGAATCTTGGACTTTATCGCGAAAAGCTCACGAATCCGGGAAATACTTGCATCGGCTTTTTGCAGATCTTCCATCTGTGTCCGAATCTTCTCAATCGGCTTAGCGAGTAATTCCGTGTAGAAGAAAATTAAGTACACCGTACCTAAAGATATATGATTGCCATGCCATAAATAGGCGCTGATCGCGAATGCCATCGCATTCCCTAATGCGAATACGAAGATCGACATGTTCCACATCGCACAGAAACCGAGGAAAGCTTTGACACGTAGAGGCAGCATTTTGCGGAGCATTGTATAGAAACGATTCATCACGAAGCGTACCGCACCGTTAGCGCGAATATCTTCCGTCCCCTCCAAATGCTCCCCGATAAAACCATAAAACTCCGCGTTCGCTTGCCGCCATCCCGCCCAAACAGGTACAGCAAAATTACGTATCCACTGAATTAGGTAAATCGCACAGACAACAAAAAGCGCCATTCCAGCACCAATTAACCAATTTTCCCGGAATAAAAGGACGAGAATACCCGCCATGAGCAGCACATTTCCGAATAAATGAATAATCATAGAGGAGAAGAAATTCGCAAGTGCATTCACGTCTCCATCCACTCGTTCAATCAGCGAGCCTGATGTATGGTTTTTATGAAATGACATATCTAACGACAAACAATGTGAAGCTAAATCTACGCGCAGTTTATTGGTCGTTTTCCAACCAACATTTTCGCTGAAATAGGTCGCAATCACAGATACCAACTGCTGCATCAGCGCAAATCCAATAAATAGGATCGCCGCTGTATACAGGGGCTGCATCGCGCCTTGTGACTGTGCCGTGTCAATAAAAAATCGGATAATTTGCGGATTAATCAGCTGCAGTCCTATTGAAGTGAACAACAGTAGCGTTAGTCCAATCAGCGTCCCCTTTTGAGGAAACAAATAGCGACCAAGCAGCTCGCGATATTGTCCCATAGAGTTGCTGTTTTTTCGGTTTGTCTTCATTGATATGGAGTCCTCCGTATTCCTCTCGACGTACACTCCATCATACTAAATTGACTCGATCCCGACAACGGACTCTTTGGCTAAAATGAAAAAAACCGCCGTTTTGGCCGTGGACATTGTAATAGTGATGATATTCATCACTATTGCGTGAGAGCGCAGCTAGTTTTAACACAGGTCCGTTCAATAGTGATGATTTTCATCACTATTGCGTGTGTGCGGAGCTAGTTTTGACACAGGTGCGTTCTTTAGTGATGTTTTTCATCACTGTTGAGCGTGGACACAGCTAGTGTTTCATTGTTACAGCTTCTTTGGCGGACGGTTGACCGCAGCTCCCACGCTGTAAGCGTGTTTTTCACCGTTACAGCTAACTCAGCACACGATTGCTCATAACTTAGCCTCCCCGCACGAAAAACCTGAGGCCCCTCCTCAGGTTCATCAGCCAAGCATGCAGATCACATTGGACATTTTGTAAAACTACCCTAGCTTTTCAATCATCCAAAACCACGTAAACTTTCCTCACAATTGCAGACCCTTTCGCACTTAACTGCAACTGATATTTCCAAGTTGCGACATCTCCCTAATCACAATATTTCCCCATTCCATTCTTGCGACTCCCACAACAAGAACACTTGTTCCATTTCCCGCAAAACAACCACCTAAGCCTTATTTTTACCCTGCGACAATAAAACATTAACGTAGTACTTCCTAGCATTGGCCGTCGTCAAATGCAGCTTCGCTGTTTCACCACCGGGATGTTCGAGATCCAGCCATGCCCCTTCGAGATCCTCAAGCACGCCGACTATCCTATATTGCTGCGCGACATAGCCGTCAAGCTTTTGCTTTTCCGATTGAAATAGCTCAAATTCAGACATGAGGAGCACCTCCTTGGTCCGTTTCCTTATTCAATTGGCTCATCCGCGTGGATGACGAAACGTATGTTCCCCTCTTGATGAATTGACCATTTCCGGCTTCGCCTACGAATTGCTTATCCTTAATCACATAAGCACCGCGAGACAGAACGGTCACCGGCTCCCCGGTAATTTCAAGACCTTCGAATGGATTGTAATCCACATTCATATGGTGGGTTTCGGCGGAAATCGTGCGCTTCGCATGCGGATCAAAAATCACCAAATCCGCGTCCCCGCCAACCGCAATCGTCCCCTTTTTCGGAAACAGCCCAAATAACTTCGCGCTTCGCGTCGACACGATATCCACGAACTGGTTCAGTGTAATTCGGCCTTTCCCGACCCCTTCAGAGAACAAAATAGAGAAACGATCCTCGATACAAGGCCCACCGTTGGGAATTTTGCTGAAGTCCCCGAGCCCTAAGTCTTTTTGACCATGCCAATTAAAAGAACACTGATCTGAGCCCAACGTCTGCAGTTGGCCCGTTTTCAACGCATTCCACAGTACGTCTTGGTGAAACTTCGGCCGTAGTGGCGGAGACCACACATATTTGGCACCTTCGAAATTCGGCTTTTCCAAATACGTTTGATCAAGCATCAGATACTGCGGACACGTTTCTCCCCAGATGTCGACACCGCGATTACGCGCTTCTGTAATTTGCTGTACAGCTTCTTCACACGTCACATGCACGACATAGAGCTGCGAGTTGGCTAGTTCTGTAAGCTTCGCAGCGCGCCCTGTCGCTTCACCTTCAATCAAGGATGGCCGTGTGAGCGCGTGATAAATCGGGTCAGTTTGACCCGCTTCAAGTGCTTCTTTGATTAAATACTCAATGACATCCCCATTCTCCGCGTGTACCATCACGAGTGCGCCATGCTTTTTCGCCTCAAGCAACGTCCTATATAATGTGCCGTCGTCCGCTTGGAAGACGTTTTTATACGCCATAAATACCTTAAGTGATGTAATTCCTTCATCATGAATCATGCTCGGGAGCTCAGCCAGCACCTCATCATTCATTTCGGCAATCATGAGATGGAAACTGTAGTCAATGACGGCTTTGCCTTCTGCTTTCTGATGCCACGTCTGTACCGACTCACTCAGCGGTTTCCCTTTATTCGTCAAGCAAAAATCAATTACTGTCGTCGTTCCGCCAAAGGCTGCGGCTATCGTGCCCGTCTCGAAATCATCTGCGGTGACCGTCCCGCCAAATGGCATATCCAGATGGGTATGCGGATCAATACCACCAGGAAACACATAGGTCCCCGTAGCATCTACAATCTCTGCACCTTCTCGCTCGAGATTCAAACCGATTCCAGTAATGACCCCATCTTCGATGAGGATATCACCTTGATAGTGATCCGTCGCAGTGACAATGGTTCCATTCTTAATGATTTTGGCACTTCGTTTGGCCATAGCTACACCGCCTCCATCTTATCGGTATCTTTTCCCTCAGCCAGCTTGGCAACAGCCGCTTGACGCTCGTTCCACGTCATGGGCTCTTCTGTCCCTTTCACCTCAACCATCGAGATCGCACCGTCTACAGGACACACAATCGCACATAAGTTACAGCCTACACAATCCTCTTCCCTCACTTGCAAAAAGGACTTTCCTTGCTCATCCGTATGTCGCTCAATGCATTGATGCGAGGTATCCTCGCAGGCAATATGGCACTTATTGCAATTAATACACGTTGCCGTGTCGATCTTCGCAACAATGGCATAGTTCAAATCCAAATTTCCCCAATCTGCATAACGGGGGACGGATTTCCCGATCAGTTCGGAGACGCTGGCTAACCCTTTTTCATCCAAATAGTTATTCAGTCCATCGATCATATCCTCCACGATCCGGAAGCCATGATGCATAGCAGCCGTGCATACTTGAACACCTGTTGCGCCCATGAGCATAAATTCGACCGCATCGCGCCAGGTAGAAATGCCGCCAATGCCGGAAATCGGAATGTTCACTCCTGGATTACGCGCGCAATCCGCGACCATATGAAGCGCAATCGGCTTCACGGCAGGTCCGCAATATCCGCCGTGCGAGCCTTTGCCGCCGACATGTGGAATCGTGTTCCACGAGTCGATGTCGACACCGGCGAGCGAGTTGATCGTGTTGATGAGCGAGATCGCATCCGCCCCACCGCGAACGGCCGCTAAAGCAGTGCTCGTAATATCCGTGATATTAGGCGTCAGCTTCACGATCACTGGTGTTTGTGCGGCTTCCTTCGCCCACATCGTCTGTGCTTCCACAAGGTCTGGTTGCTGACCAGATGCCGCACCCATTCCACGCTCCGCCATGCCATGCGGACATCCGAAGTTCAGCTCAAGACCGTCTACGCCAATGGCTTCGACCTTTTTGACGATCTCATGCCACTTCTCTCGCTTGGGCTCAACCATCAGAGATACGACGAGCGCATGATTCGGGAATCGCTTCTTCGTTTCATAAATCTCCTTCAGATTAACTTCTAGCGGACGGTCAGTGATGAGCTCAATATTGTTAAAACCAGCAACTCGCTGGCCGTTGAAATGTACAGCAGCGAAGCGTGAGGATGTATTAATGATGGGATCGCCAAGCGTTTTCCACACAGCACCTCCCCAGCCCGCTTCGAAAGCCCGCTGAACCTGATACCCGGTGTTCGTCGGTGGAGCCGATGCCAACCAGAAAGGGTTGGGTGATACAATACCAGCTAGATTCGTTCGTAAATCAGCCATGCTGAATCCCTCCTGATTCTGTAATTGCCCTACCTTAAGCTGATGCTTCTTGCCCCTTCACCAACTGTTTGTAAATCGCATACGCTGCCAATTTTCCCTGTTGGGCTGCTGATACGACCATTGCTTCCCCCTGTCCATCTCCAAAAATAACATCGCCAGCTGCGAAAACTTTCGGATTCGACGTCATGCCAGCAGCTGCATCTACCAGTGTCACCGTGCCCTGCGAATGAGAGAGTCCAAACTGTTCGATCAGGGACATATGCTTCGTCTGACCAATCGCCTTAATCACCGCATCTACTTCAATGACAAATTCGGAATCCGCAATAGGAACTGGACGTTTACGCCGTAAGTCATCCGTCTCCAGAAGCTCCATCCGAACACATTCAATCCCAATGACATTACCCGCTTCATCACCGAGGATCCGTTTCGGCGCCGTCAACCACTGAAAGGAAACCCCGTCTAGCTTCGCAAACTCGTATTCAAAATCATACGCCGTCATTTCTTCTTGCGTTCGCCTGTAAACGATTTGCACATGTTCTGCGCCAAGTCTAACAGAACACGTGG
Source organism: Paenibacillus sp. J22FR83 (assembly GCF_059691955.1). Classification (NCBI taxonomy): domain Bacteria; kingdom Bacillati; phylum Bacillota; class Bacilli; order Caryophanales; family Paenibacillaceae; genus Paenibacillus; species Paenibacillus sp. J22FR83. Next base: position 240,297 of record NZ_JCAUAM010000005.1, on the reverse strand, counting down.
CCGCATCTATAGCTGTATTCCCGGCGCCAATCACCGCAACCCGCTTCCCCACGAAAGACTCATCGAGATCTGGGGCTGTTTTCGTCGACTCTACGAAATCTATCGCGTCATAGACACCGGTCAATTCTTCGCCATCGATGCCTAGCATAGGCACTTTAGACATCCCAACCGCAATCACCACAGCGTCGTAATCACTTAGCAATTCAGCAGCACTGACGTCAACGCCGACATGCGTGTTCATTCGAAACTCCACCCCCAGCAGCCGAACTTGCTCGACCTCCCAAAGCGAAATTTCCTGCGGCAATCGGAATGATACGATACCATACGTATCCAAACCGCCAGCTTGCTCCTTCGCTTCGAATACGGTCACTTTAAAACCGAAGCGGGCCAGTTCACGTGCTGCGGCGAGTCCCGCAGGTCCGCCGCCCACAATAGCGACAGTTTTCCCATTATTTGCCCCAGCTTGAAATAAAATCTGCTCATTCTTCATAGCCCAGTCCGTGGCATACCGCTGCAACTGACCTATTAAGATAGGCTTGGACGAATGATTGAGAACACAAGCCCCTTCGCATAATTCCTCCGTTGGACATACGCGCGAACACGAAGCACCAACGGGATTGGCATCCATAATGGTTCTGGCGGAGCCTTTTAGATTGCCGGAGGCAATCTTTTTAATAAATGAAGGGATATCTATGCCTGTCGGACAGGCATTCGTGCAAGGAGCGTCATAACAGAACAAGCAGCGGTTGGATTCTTCGATTGCTTCTTTGGGCTTCATCCCTGCCTTCACTTCGGCAAAATTACGCTTTAAATCCGTTAACGAAATAAAAGTCATCCCCATCTTCGCTCCTCCTCCCTCATTCAAAGTCGCCCTTCTGAACTACTTACGATCTTACGGGCGGTTCGGTACAAAAGCTCCGTCCCCCTTGTAATATCCTCTGGGCTCGCATATTCCTTCGGATTGTGACTGATTCCCTCCAGGCAGCGCACGAAAACCATGCCGTAATCGCACACGTAAGACATGGCCAATGAATCATGGAAGGGACCACTCATGAGCTCAGGCGGCTTCATCCCCATCAGCGCCGCTTCGGTGTGAAGCGCATTTTTAATCCAATTCGCACAATAGCGTGGCTCACTATTCGTATCTTCTCGAATCGTATAGGTGAGTCCATGTTCGCAGGCTACGTTCTCTATGACACTTAAGAGTTCTGCTTCAAGCACATTCCGACGATTAATATCGATGTCTCGCAGATCAATCGTAAAGCTGACCTTCTCAGGAATAATGTTGCGAGAATCAGGAAATACGGTAAGCGAACCAACAGTTCCAACTGTGGGCATCCCCGGTTCTCGGCGTACAAGCTCGTTAAGTGCAACGATAACTTTGGCGCTTCCGAGCAGCGCATCATGCCGCATCGACATGGGCACGGAGCCAGCATGACCTGCGAAACCCATCATGTCCACGGTGAGCCACAATGGACCAGAGATTCCGCTCACGATACCAATTGGCTCGTTCAACGACTCCAAGACTGGGCCTTGTTCAATATGCAGCTCCAGAAAAGCGCCAATCCGGCCTTCTTGGAACGAATAGTCTTCCATATTCGCTGGATCGCAGCCAAAAGCTATCAGTGCTTCTCGGCGTGTGATGCCGCTTTTGTCCGTACGTTCCAACTCTTCCGCTTCCAGTTTGCCGATCATACCTCTAACACCGAACAAGCCTTTATTAAAGCGACTGCCTTCCTCGTCACAGAAAGCAACTACTTCAACATTACACAGGGGTTTGACACCTTGTTCCCTCATCGTTTGCACAGCTTCTATCGCACCAAGCACACCGATTGCTCCATCAAATCGCCCTCCATACGGTTGTGAATCCACATGCGAACCGAGCATAAGTACCGGAGCCTCCGGATCACTTCCGCGCCATACGCCGATTAGGTTAGCGAAGGGATCGATGTACGCCTCCATCCCAGCTTCTTCCATCCAGGTTTTCACAAGTTCTACTCCAGCTCGATCTTCCTTCGAAAGAGCGAGACGGCAAACACCTGTTTCACCGATTTTCCCAATTTGCGCCAGATCATGAATGTGCTGCCCAAGTCGCTCTGAATTGATTTGGATAGGTGGCATTGTCGACAACTCCAATCATCCTTTCTCTTGCTCTTGCTCGTTACTAAACACACTGAGTAAGGTTTCAATAATGAAATTTACGTCTTCCTCCGTCGAGGATAATGGTGGACTGAGCGTAATGATATTCGCATAGCCCGGAACGGTATCCCCATTCTTGCCAACGAGCAGTCCTTTACTTTTGCAAGCTTGAATAATAGTAGTTACCCGTTCTACCGAAGCGGGAATCTTCGATTTCCGATCCTCTACCAATTCAATGCCCATCGCTGATCCGAAAATACGAATCTCCCCGACATGTGGATGCTCATTCAGTGGCTCTAATCGAGCCCTGAACGCTTGCCCAATCTCAGCCGATTGTTCTACAAGTCCCTCACGCTCAATAATCGTGAGATTCGTTATAGCGACTTGACAAGAAACAGGATTACCACCAAATGTATTGATGTGTCTAAAATGGCTAGTCGCTTCTTTCTCTTTGAAAGAATCGTATAACTCGGCCGATACAGCTGTCGCCGACAGCGGTGAGTAGGCGCTTGTTAACCCTTTGGCCATTGTGACAATGTCTGGTTTCACCCCATAATTCTGATGACCGAAGGGCCTCCCCGATCGGCCAAAACCGCAAATCACTTCATCTATGATCAATAAGACATCATATTTGTAGCAAATACTTCTAACTGCGGGTAAATAACCATCATGTGGAACGAGCATGCCACCCCCAGTAATAACAGGCTCCAAAATCACACCAGCAACGGAATCTGCGCCCTCCCACACGATGGCATTCTCGATCGCTTTGGCACATTGCAACGAGCAGGTCTCTTTCGTCTGACCGAAAGGGCATCGATAGCAATAAGGCGGAGGCACATGTTGAAAACCTACCCCAAGCGGTTCATATTTCAGCTTACGTTGCGCTTGACCGGTTGCACCCAATGCTCCCATAGAATTCCCATGGTAAGCGCGATGTCGCGAGATGAACTTATGTTTACTCGGTTTGCCATTCTGATGGTGATATTGACGAGCGATTTTGAACGCGACTTCATTCGCGTCGGATCCTGAATTGGAGTAAAAAATGCGGTACTCCCCTTGGAGCCATTCATTTAATTTCGCCGCTAACTCAATAGCCGGTATATGGGATTGAACCAAGGTTGCATAAGCAATTTTCACCATTTGATCTGCCGCTGCTTCAGCAATTTCACGCCTGCCATGACCGACATTCACGCACCATAAGCCTGACATGCCGTCCAAATACCGATGGCCATCCACATCTGTCACCCAACTGCCTTCACCAGAAGCGATAATCATGGGATTTTCATTATGAGGAGACATATGATGCCACACGTATTTGCGATCTTTCCCTAGCAGCTCCTCTTTAACCAATGGATCAACGCCATCTTGAGCACTCATAAGTAGTCCCTCCATCTCTCGTCCATGTGTACCTACTCTATTTCTATGTTGGTAATGAGGATGTCATCCCTAGCTTTTGTTGTTATTTTTCAAATGGTAGATTTGGTTATGACATAATTATTCTTAAAAAATGGGATTTCATGAATCTGCGTTATATTAATGTAATGTTTGGTGACCTATTTTGTTATATTATACCACAAGATTCATTGATTTCATTATACTGTCTGCTCCAAAATTTGAATCATAATTTGACATAGTGTAAGATTAATTGTTAATTTCCCTCCATGCTTCCGGGGTACCAGTACTATATATTAGCTGCACCATTGAAGTTACATAACTAATGTTATGTAAACTAATTCGGTCATCAACACTTATATCCAAATTTTGATCATACTCTCTAATTCTGCAATTTGATAGAATGTGTAAGTGGTTACACTCGACATCTAGGAGGAAGACGATGAAAAAGATTATGCTTACAACCGTTGTTGCAACCAGTCTCATGTTTGGTGGCATTGCGAATGCCGCACCTTCCAATACGTACATAGCCACGGATTCAGACACCTTCTGGTCCATTTCACAAAAGTTCAATGTGCCCCTATCCGATCTTATTACAAGTAATCCCAAAGTGAATGCGGACAATATTTATGAAGGCGTCATCATAACAATCCCTGCAAAAGCTGCTTCAAAAGCTAGCTGGGAAGTGAAAGCCGATACGATCATCGCAATCGGAATGAAACAGCTCGGTGTACCTTATGTTTTTGGGGGCAGCACACCGTATGTAGCTTTCGATTGCTCTGGTTTTGTTCAGTATGCATTTAATCAGCAAGGATTTAATTTGCTCCATTCCGCTGCCTTACAAAGTCAAATGGGAACACCTGTAGAGAAGAGTAACCTGCGTAAAGGAGACCTCGTTTTTCTGGAAGGAACCTATACAACGGGCGTTTCCCATGTCGCTATCTATCTAGGTAACAATCAAATTCTTCAAGCCGGAACAATGGGAACTAGAGAAGTGAAAGTCAGTACGTTATTTGGTACGCCTTATTATGATGCGCATTATTGGGGAGCACGCCGTTTAATTAATTAAAGCTACTTATTGTTATAAATAAACAGCAATAACCCAGTCAACATTCACTCCATTGGATGTTAACTGGGTAGTACGACCATTTAGCTCGTGACGGTTGGTTCTAGAACGGTCAGTTTATTCGTATATGTATCAAGTTCAGCCATAGCTCCAATGGGAATTGCTGCTTTATAATAGCCATGGGCCGTACTAAAGTTAGTCAGAAGTGGCTTGCCCAATGGTACAATAATGCCTGAAATCAAATCATTATATGAAGTTGAATAGGAAGTCGTACAATTCGTACATTGTCCCATCACAATTCCTACGCAATCTCGAAATTTCCCCGCCATAATTAATTGCGTCAGATAGCGGTATATGGTGTTCGTCGGCTCGTGTGTCTCTTCGAGGACGATTATCTTCCCCACTGTATCTACTTCGAAAGGAGTACCCAGTGTTCCAACGAATGAGGTGAGATTACCGCCTACAAGACGACCTCTCACCGTACCTTTCACAAGTCCATTCAGCGGCATCGTTGGTGGATTTTGAATGACTCGCGGGCTCACTAATGTGGAAGTCGCCGCATAAAACTGATCGAAATTATAAGCGGGTGTATTTGAGTTGAAATCAATCAACAACAAGCTTTGAAATGTGATAAGATTCGCAAATTGGAATAAAATATTGAGTAAAATCGTAATATCACTGTAACCTGTTACGATTTTCGGGTGACTATTAATCAGGGGATAATCGAGGAGCGGTAAAATATCCTTGACCCCAGTCCCCCCTCGCGTTGGCAGAATCATATTCACCTGGGGATTAATAAACATATTCATCAGATCTTCCGCTCGCTGTTCAGCCGTCGCTGCAACGATCCCTCCATACGCGTAAGCGTATTTGCCCACAACAACATTAAACCCCATATCGCCGAGGGTCGCTATTCTTGCATCGATCGTGTTCGCATCAAGTGGGCTTCCTAATGTAACAATGCCAATGGTATCTCCACTTTGTAAGATGGGTGGGCGTATTGCCATCGCTATACCTCCCTTCCAATGACATTGTGTTAAAAAGGAACTTCTCCCTCCATCCCTTTTATGTTTGGAATCAGAGAATTATGTCAACATCATCCTCAAATTCCCATCCCGACTGGAATAAATGCCGAAACACGATTCATTGCGTCTTGCTTTTGTTTATCTCCCACGTGGGTATAGATTTGAGTTGTTTGAATACTGGCATGCCCTAGCAGCTCTTGCAGCGTTCGGATATCCGTACCTGCTATCACTTGCATCGTTGCAAATGTATGTCTTAATTTATGACTGGATAATGATTTTCCCTGCAGCTCCAAAAATTGCCCTTTCAATTGTCCGAACTGCTTCTCTGCAATGGACTGAATCATTCGTATGCTGATGCGCCGACCAAACTGAGATACAAAAAACGGCTGCTCGTTCCCACTTCTCGCTTCCAATCGTTCAATCAGCGCGCGCTCAAGCACATGGACGATTTCGTTCGGAAGCGGAATGACACGCCACTTGCGCCCTTTTCCTAATACCATCAAAGAATTCGTCCCGCGATTGAAATCGGACATATTTAATCGGTGAAGCTCACTGACACGCAAGCCTGCATAGCTCATTAAGAGAAACATGGCCACATTGCGAATCTGGTATTTCCCTTCTATGGATTGTAGAAAGACTGAAAGCAGCTCCTCGCTTAGAAAGGTTGGAACCGAATTCTTCTCTACCTTTGATTTCTTGACTGTGATCGAAGGATTGTTCTTCACCACCTGCAATTCAATGAGCGCTGCGTAAAATGTTCGGATCGATGAGAGGTAGCGATTCCTCGCGGCATCTCCCGCCCCACCCTGGCGCATCTTCGTCAAGAATCGCATGATATCAATCGCCTCAATCGTAGACATCTCTTTCTCGCCGAGGCTCGTTAGAAATAAACGAACATCGCCTAGATACGCTTGTTGTGTTCGTTTCGTGAACCCTTGATCCTTCATCCAGGTATCAAAAAGCTCCAAATACTCATCATCATATGTGAATCTAGTGTCCATTCTAGTAAACTCCGTTCGTTACAAATTAAATTGCGTTAAATATAGATTTAGTGCAATTTTTTCGATGAAAAAATCGCTTATTCTTACACTCAGAACCAGCAGAATCTATCACTGCTTTTACTAGAGCGAAGAATAAGCGTAGTATTAAAAAAAATGTTCAGAGACCAGCTCTTAATCCCGCGGATATTCTACCTTCATAATATCCATGAAAGGAACCTTGTCCAACTCGCCGTTGCATTCCATATGTACGCGACCCGTACGTGAATCCATCGCTGCGATCGTGCCTCGCACTGTTTCTTCTCTCCCCCATACCGTTAACACAATCTCGGAATTCTCCATCTTCGCTTCCGACAACTGGTTCCCGATTTCTTCGAGAACGAATTCGTCGCGTGTTGGCCGTTTTGCTACTTTCGCTTTTGCCATCCCTTATTCTCCTCCATGTCCATCAATTCAATGGGCTGATAATTTCTTTCACACGACCGACTTGGCCATCAGTCAATCTTACTTTTATACCATGTGGATGTGTAGGTGAGTTCGTCAATACATCCTTCACAATCCCGCGTGTAAGTTTCCCAGTTCGTTGGTCTTGCTTTAACACAATGTTCACTTCTCTGCCAGGTACAACATCTTTCCGATTTTGTCCATTCATGCTGCGTAAGTCGCCTGCTTTCATGCCATAGTGTGATTAATTATACCATAGTTTCCCCATATACCCCATCTCAATGAAAGAAATGACTATTATTTTTAGTTAATATCATTAATAATTCATATCATTAATATAAATTAAAACTCTAATCCGACTGCCCCCCTACAAAATGTTAACCATTTTACGTGAGCATAGTTTCTCACTTATAATGAACATGTACGGAAGTTACAATCGTTTTAACTTTCATACTTAAATCACGGTGCCTACTCGGAAGGAATGCATGTTATGCCTAGGTTCATGGACGACACCATAAGTCCTTATCCACTTCGAATCATTACGTTACCTATCGATGCTAGCAAATTAAAATTACAATCCTTACGGATTCTGCATGTCGGACATCTGCCAGGACGGATTATGTTTCGCGGACACGCCAAGTTCGAGAGCTTTGCTATCGTCTATATCTCGGGAGGCAAGGGAACTTACCGAGTCAATGACGGTCCTGTTCAAAAAGTAGAAAGCGGCAGCCTCTTTTTCTTCCGTCCGAATCAGGTTTATCAATATGGACCCGACCCCGGAGGCTACTGGGATGAGTATTATTTTACACTTGAAGGCAGTCGAGTGAAGGAATGGCAGAGCAGTTGGTTAACGGATTTAGACCATGTGAAGCAAGTCGGATATGAAGATGCCGCACAACATAATCGGATTGAGCGCATTTTCATGGGGATGGAAAGTGGTATTCCTGCTAATATTGATCGAGCCGCTTTGCTGGTGGAGTCATTGTTATTCGAATTTATCCAGCGGGCTGAAGCTACGACAGAAACAACGAAGTCCGGTCAGTTCATCAACCTGATCAATGAGCTCAGCGATTCGTTATATCAACCATTTGATGCGCAAAGCATGGCCAAACGACATCACATATCACTCTCCACCCTTCGTAGAATCGTCAGTGATTATTCCGGATATCCGCTCAATACTTATATGCATAGAATGAAAATGGCTGAAGCCAAAAATGTTTTGTTGAATACGACGATTTCCGTAAAAGAAATCGCTGATTCACTAGGGTACAAAGATGTCTTCTATTTCTCCCGTATTTTCAAAAAATACGTAGGCGTCTCCCCCCATATCTTCCGGAATACGATGCATACCTAGAGCTAAATTTTTTCGGCTGCTTAGCACGACTTGTCACAGTGCCGCATATGATAGATTGAAAGCAAATCATCGTATGTGGAGGTGAATCAGACATGGCACTTACACTATCGGGTTTAATGCTTTATGCAATGTGGCTTGTCTTGGGAGTCATGGGTCTCAGCTTTGTAGTAGACTTGTTTAAATCGTTCTCTGCTGGCACGTTTTCTAGCGCTACGGTTACAAATTACTTGAGAGACCTTTTGTACTTTGTGTTCCCTTTATTCTTGCTTTCCAACATGATGCCGCTAGATCATACCGATTTCATTATCAAAATTGCCTATTATATCGGTGTACTTGGCGTCCTCTATAACTATGTTGGAGGCTATTTCAAAAAGTAAATCTGCAACCGCATTCACAACAGCTGCTGAGTCGCTCAGCAGCTTTTTTGTGCACCAAAAAAGCTGCTCACCCTAGGTAAACAGCTCTTTAAGCAACCTTTTAGAATCGAGGTAAGTTGGATAAATTATTGCTGGGATCTCCATCTGGATATGAACGCAGGGTTTTCTCGCCTTTCCGATTTACCCCGGTATTCGCATCTTCGATTAAATCCGCTTCCGTCATCTCGATGGCAGTCTGAACATCGACCACTTGACCATTTTGAAATTTCACAGCCTCAATACTGCCATTTTCATAATGAACAGACTGGATCATGGCTTTATTCGGATCAATCGTATGCGGACCATTATTACGTTGTCGCGGCATAAGTGAAATACCCTCCTTTATCTCCGTGCAAGTTGTTCAACCCCACACAAGTGGGGCCTAGTTCTAGCTTCAAGCAGACTTATTACTATGATTGAGATTGTGACTCACTCTGAGATTTCATTTCCTGTTTCAAATCTTCCGTCTTCTGCTGCGCTTGTTTGATTTGATTTTGAAGTTCCTCTACTTGCTGTTCGGCCTCCGAGAGTGCCGCTGCTGTAGCTTGCGAATAAATTTGCTGAGCAACTTGCAAAGTTTGTTCAGCAGCTTGCTCTGCTTTTTGGGCAACATCTTTGATTTGCGCTAATCCCAGTTCCTTTTGTTGCGGCATGGCAATACCCCCAGCTGATGTTTTGCATACCCAATTAATGTAGGCAATGAAGTTCAATTTTATTCGGGCAAAAGGTAAGCATGTGTACTTAATTGTTCAGCTAAAAGATTCGTCGGTATGATGAATTCCGGTGTCCCCATGTAGCCTGGCGTAATCTCATATTTTTGAAACACAATAACAAGCTTGCCATCCTTATTGATGTAGAAACTTTGATTCTTCTTAATCGATTTGAAGTAAAAGTTCACCTCGTTCGGAACGCCATCCACCCAGTACACTTTGGAAGGATCCTCCTTCATTCGTTGAATCATTTGTGCCTTCAGATAGTCACTAATCACTTGAATATATCCTTCATCTTTAAATAAGCTCGGTAGCGTGATTAGTAACTGATTCTTCTTATCAATCGTGTCATACTGAAAAGTTGTTGACGACGATGCAGCCGTGTTCACAACATATCTGCCTACAGCGAAGATTTGGTCATTGTCAGTTTTAACAACATAGCCACTATCTACGCCAAGGTGCCCTTCGAATCCACTCTCTTTCAACTTTTCAAGATCTTTCATGAAATCAGTGTACAGTTTCTTACTTTCGTCCAAGTATTTCGTATTCAGGGACTCCTCTAATGCTTTATTATCCAAATTAGTGATGATCGGCACTTCAACTTTTGCCTTATTTGCACCATCATCGAACTGATATTCTCGAAAGGTGAGGACTTGGATCAGTTTGCCAACGACAGGCACATCCGCTAACGACCCTGCGAATGCTGGACTCGTATTAAGTCCCGCAACAAATATAATAACTGCTGCCGCGGCAGCTACGGATGACCATTTCAAATGCTTCCTCGGCTTTTTACTATGTTGCTTGATCGCTTGATTGACTATGAAATCGAGTTCTGCAGGAATAGGTATGTCCATATAAGTTTGTTTCATTTGTTCTAACTTCTCGTCCATGGTTAATTAACCTCCACAAGCGTATCATCGTTCATTTTAATCCGTAGAAGCTTAAGTGCTTGGTACAGCCTTGTCTTAATCGTACTCGAATTTTCTTTTAACACATCTGCAATTTCATCGATCTTCAAATCTTCAAAATAGCGAAGCGTAATCACAGAACGATATATGGTCGGTAAATCCTCTAACGCTCTCTCTAAGTCAATATTCGTGTAGGCATCTTCACTGCCAGGCGTTATCGCCTCCATCGTTACATCATCCATAACAGTAAGCTTCTTGTGTTTACGCAAGAAATCTAATGACGTATTGACGACAATCCGGTAAAACCAGCTTTTAATGGCCACCTGGCTTTTCAATGAATCTGAGGCTGCAAAAGCTTTCTGGATGGCTTCCTGCACGATATCGAGTGCATCCTCTTGATTTTTCACATAACTGTAGGCAAGACGATATACGTTCTCCTTATGTTCAGTAATACAAGAAATAAGTTCAGTTTCTAGCTTCCTATTCGTAGTCATATCGGTGATGACGCTCCTTTTACCGCGCGGTTAATCAGAATTGAATCATGTTGTAGCTAAGACGATACAGGGTGCCAAATAGTTTGATTGGGATGCCTACCATTTTCGGGAAACCACTGGTATACTAACACCAAGACGCTTGTGAGGTGAACCGCCATGAATATAATTAAAGTCAAAGACCGCCATGAGTTAGATCGACGTGTCCCTTCGATGCCTTGGTATATTGAGAAATTTATTAATTATAAGCTTCCTGATCTGTCTCCTTCATCACTGCTTGAATATGTACGTGATTATGAAATTTTCCTCTCGTGGCTTCTAGCCGAAGGACTTAGCACTGCGACAGCAATGAATCAAGTTCCCCTAGAGGACTTAGAGCGATTACATATGGACAGCGTGAATAATTTTCGCATGTTCCTTGCGACTCGTAAAGCACAAGCTAATGGAAAAACTACGATTAACCGCAAATTATCAGCGCTTCGATCCTTATTTCACTATTTAAGCCAAATTGCTGAAGATGATAATTTCTACCCGCTGCTCAAACGGAATGTGATGGCCAAGGTTGAGATTAAACGTGCGCACAAAGCCAAAGATAGCGCAGCAAAGCTCGAAGGGAAGTTGCTGCAAGAAGAAGAAATTGCCGAGTTCATAGCTTATGTCAAGGAAGGTTATGAACATGATGTCGCAACGAATAAACAAGCACTATATGCTTATGAGTTAAATAAAATCAGGGATGCTTGTATTGTGACCCTCATCCTGAATTCGGGTCTTCGTGTATCTGAAGTGTTTAACCTAAATGTCGATGATATCGATATGAAATTAAAGCTTGTCCATGTATACCGCAAAGGTAAGAATGACGATACGTTCAAAACGCCCGTTTATTTCCGTCTAGATGCCATTCAGGCCATCACGGACTATCTAAATATTCGCTCGTCCCGATATAAGCCAGCCAAAAAAGAAAAAGCCCTCTTCGTTGCCATAGCCAATGGCAAAAAAGAAGGCGATCGTATGACGAAACGAGCCATTCAAGAACTAGTGATCAAATACGCGAAGCGGTTTGGCAAACCCTACTTATCTGTACATAAGCTGAGGCATTCTTTCGCCACAGATTATTATTTACAGAATGACTTATACAAAACGCAAGAACAGCTCGGCCATGCCTCTCCTGAGACTACGCAAATTTATGCGCATCTCACGGATCGTACGATGTCTGAAGCAATTGACAAGCGTGCAGATGCTTAGAGTTGTTTATCTCTCCTACACTCACTGTACTTGTGTAAATTAGCCTGCCATATTATTGATGGAATGAATGGTATCGAATACGGATATATGATCTACTTTTCCAGTGGATTTGGGAATAATAAATTTAAGTTGAAATTCTTGTGAAGCTTTATAAATATAAATGGTATCATCACCATTGACTTTGGTATCAGTTGGTTTACCTAAGGCTTGTTCAATCTGGCTTAACGTCAGCGTGTGCAATTTGGGATCATTCGACCGAAGATCTATGATTTGACTTCCTTTATTAAAACCAATCACAGCATTCTTCTTCGAATAGGTTGCATATATGCCGCTTCCTGCTGATTCTGTCTTATCGGCCTTCCCCCACGATTTCTCGACATCATCAGTTAGATTAGTATTGGCCGCAAATGGAATGCCGTCAACTTTACCTGATTTGGCAAGCTCAAACATATCTTTTACTTGCTTAGACACCGTACTAGCACTGGTAGAAGACGATGCTGCCGGCGAAGAAGATGGTGCTGCTGAAGGGCTCGCAGTAGGACTTGCAGTGGGGCTAGCAACTGCAGTTGATGTAGGTGTAGCCGATGGTAACGAGCTCGGACTTGGAGCCGTCGTATTGGACGCCGGCTCTTGTGTTGAAGAACATGCCGATGCTAGAAGCATTGTCGACAAAATCAGTGTATATATCGTAGTTTTTCTCTTGTATGTTTGCATCGTAAAATCTCCTTTAATCGATTTAGTTACAGTTTACTAACGAAGTACTGACAAGAAAAGTTGCAACTCACGAAATAAAACAAACCATAGGGAATAATTCCCTATGGTTTGTTTGGTTCCATCCCTAATCATCCGTCGAAACGGCAAATTTACTTCAGAATTTTCTCAATTGCTGCTAATTCATCTGCTGTAAATTCCAGATTTTTGAGCGCAGCAACATTCTCTTCAATTTGTGACACGCGGCTTGCGCCAATCAAAGCTGATGTAACACGTTCGCCGCGAAGCACCCAAGCTAGCGACATCTGTGCTAAACTTTGACCACGAGCGTTCGCCAACTCATTCAATTGAATAATTTGGTTAAGCTTCTCTTCTGTAATATCTTTCTCTTTCAAAAATTGGCTCTTTCCGCCAGCTCTTGAATCCGCTGGGATTCCGTTCAGATATTTATTCGTAAGCAAGCCTTGAGCGAGCGGACAGAATGCGATACTGCCTGCACCGAAATCATCCAATATATCCTGTAATCCTTCTTCGATCCAGCGGTTCATCATGCTATAGGAAGGCTGGTGAATAAGAAGAGGTGTTCCCAATCCTTTGAGAATGGATGCCGCTTCTTGCGTTTGCTCCGCTGAATAGTTGGAAAGTCCAACATAGAGCGCCTTACCTTGACGGACGATAAGATCCAATGCTGCCATTGTTTCTTCAAACGGTGTGTTCGGATCTGGACGATGGGAGTAGAAAATATCGACATACTCTAGGCCCATTCTTTTCAAACTTTGATCTAAGCTAGAGACCAAGTATTTCTTGGAGCCCCACTCACCATAAGGCCCTTCCCACATGTGGTAGCCCGCTTTTGTCGAAATGATAATTTCATCACGATAAGCCGCGAGATCACTTTTCAGCACACGTCCCATTAACTCTTCTGCAGAACCTGGCGGCGGTCCATAGTTATTCGCTAAGTCGAAGTGTGTAATACCCAAATCAAATGAACGAAGCAGCATGGCTCTTCCGTTCTCATGGTAATCTAACCCTCCGAAATTATGCCACATGCCAAGTGATATAGCTGGCAGCTTAAGCCCCGATTTCCCTGTACGATTATATTTCATTTCTGCATAGCGAGTTGAACTTGCTTGATAGACCATGATTGTCCTCCTTCATCATTCTAAAACCTTCGTTATTAGGCAGGAATTGTATGTATTCACTAAAGTTTTCACATCTTTCCTGCTTCCTATGTACCAGTATAGTTCAAGCTTCTCGACAAAAAAAGAACTGAAAAAAACGTGTCTTACTAACCTTAAGGTTAGTATGGCACGTTTTTGGGATTAATTTAGGTCAAATCGTAGTAACGAATTATGCTCTTCGAGCCATTTCGTTTTCTCATAGGTATTGCCAATAATATCAACCAGCACTCCTTGTGGGTCCACGCCGTCCAAGTATCGACCAAGGAAATGTATGAAGACATCTAATCTACGAAGTTCAATTAGCAAGGGTAACATTGTAATTTCTTCCTGTGTTAACTGGACAAATTGACGGTAACCTTCATAGAATACTTGGCTATTCTTTCTTAGTCTTTCCTCAGCAAGCGTCGGATCAATCAAATCCGATAAGCAGACCGCAAGTTCCATTACCCTTGCATCGATCGTTACAAATTCAAAATCCAGAATGGCAACGAAACGACCATCGTCATCAACTAGCATATTGGAACCATTAATATCACCATGAACAAGTTGATGAGGTAATTGTCTAATGTGGGGGATCGCACTGTACAAAGCCATATAACGATCAAATATATAAGCAAGTTCGTCCTGCTGTGCGATGAAAGGTTCTGGTGGTTGCAGCGAAAACGCCCGAATCGCATCTGGGTTGCAGCTAGGATGAATATGTTCAATTTCATAATAAGGAGCGTACTCCGGTTTATGTGCAATTGCAATCTTGGCTAAGGATGCAGAGAGTTGCCCTGCTGCTTTCCCCATCTCTTTCAGCTGATGTAAACTTAATTCAATTGGATTATGTCCATCTGTAAATGTAAATAATGCAGCAAGCTTCCCATCATCCTCATTCCCTAATGTAACCACAGTCTCCCCATTTGGCAGCTCTAGCGGCATTGGAATTTCAAAGGGAAGCTCCTCTTTCATGTCAGCCAAACGAAGAAGTATGCTATGCTCAAAATTAATTTTGCTACGGTCACGATGCGTTTCATACAGTCTCAGAACATATGTACGTTCATTTACCTCGACGAATCGTGTTGTATTATTCATCCCGCCTGCACCAACACGAAGCGTCCATGTTTGGGTGGGGAACCAATTAGCTGGGAGTAATGCTAATTGTTCCTCTTTTTCAATGACTCGCATAATACCCTGACTCAACTCCTCATATTAAACTTGATTATCGCCTTCTACCGCGAATTCAAAATCCTCGACATCGAAAGCTTCCACTGGGATAGCAAATTCCACTAAACGCTCAATAAAATCGAATTGATCCGTCAATAGTTCAGCTTTCTCCTTAATTGCAGTCAAGATTAATTCTGTTTCAATCGGGTCAAACTGATCCCCATAAGCTTCATTATCTATTGCAAAAACAATCTGCAAGATTACATGTTCATTAATAGGTAACGGAGGACTTTTGCCCCAAGGCATGGACAAGGCTTTTTCAATTTTTTTCTTATTAAATGATTCTTCGAAGAAAGCAATCAGCTCGCCAATCATTTGTTTGACGAATCCATCATCCTCCGTTTCAAGCATGATGGGTTCGGGACTACTATGCAGTTCGTAAAGTTCTTGAATGGTCGTATACGGAATTAGATAAGTCACAGGCTTAGATGGCAGCATGAGCTGACCATGCACGGCTAACATCACAGCTTCGATAATAAACGTTTTGCTCATGGTGTCCCCCCTAATGCTACAATCTTAATTCAGCAATATTTCGCTAAACATACTCAGAAACCCTTTTTTATACTAGAAACATACCTTACCTTTACCTTAAAACAAAACCGTTAACTCCCAAGATCACTTTGACCATTCGAGCTAACGGTTTAAGATTCTCCTTATAAACTGCCATCGAACACCTCATTGTCTTCATACTGAGGGCGATATGGTTTCTTCGAGAAGCGATTCGCATAAGCAGATGCCACATAACAATCAGGTTTAATGACAGGAACCATACCAACAGTCTCCACTCTTTGCACCATTTCTTGGACGAATTTGGCCGTCCGATTTCTATTCTCGTCATCCCCTGCATCAATATGAATATACATTTCGAAAGTGGCACCTTGATACAGATGAGGAAGAATGATATTTTCCATATCTAATCGTTTGTTTTCGTCAAAATACATCGCAATCTCTTCACTTAACGTTGTTTCCATCGAAAGTTTTTCTTTGATTGAGTGAAGCGCTCGCGGTACGATGACTTGACGATAACAAGCCCACGCTCCTTTCCCTAGCCGCTGGATCACTACACCAGTAATAAATTTCGTATGACCTGTGTGTACCTGACAATCCGTCCCTATAATAAATTTATAGGTCGCCACAGGGTCAAGACGCATGAAATGGAGAATACGCTCGTGCACGGTATCCAGGTTAAGTCCTCTTTCCGCCCGGTTCCTAAATTCCAATGGTTGGTTCATCGTCGAAGGTTTCACAGACAAGGCTCTCCCTTTCTCCATATACTATAAAGAGGCGGATGCTGGGGCAGCACTCGCCTCTTCTATAGTATATGGCAAACCTTGCCTGTTCGAACCATCAACTTATTTTAAAACAGAACCGCCGTACAAATATCGATTTTCCCATTGCTTGCCATCAATCGTATCCACACGAACACCGCCTGATTCAACGGAATACGTATGTAACATTTGACCATTGCCTAAGTATAAGCCAACATGTGTGATTGGCTCTGTCAAGACATTAATGCCATCGTAATCCGATGCTTTAGATCCTTTGTAGCTGCTGAAAAATAAGAGATCTCCACGCTTTAACTTCGTCCAATCCATTACAATCGACCCCAAAGATCTCACATAGCCGCCTTGCGCAGCAGAATCACTTGGCAAGGACAGTCGAAGCGCATCCCAGAACATCGTTTGCACAAAGTCTGAGCAATCAAACGTCGTAGGATCGTTACGTGTTGAGCCGAATTCATATGGAGTCCCCAGGTATGCTTGTCCCGCTTCAATCACAGCTTCGATCTCATCGGCAACAGGCATATTTGGCTTCAATACGGTGAAGTCTGCCGTTATGTATTTGGAACTAGTGCTCACATAACCACTGACACCGTCAGCATCTTTCACTTTGTACCAGCTATCATTCACTTTATCGGTGACCAGAACTTCCTCGCCTTTGGCCAACATTCGGATAACTTTGGATCCTGAGCTAGCATCTGAAGATGGTAAGGTACGGAAATTAACACCATACAAGATTTGAGCATTACTTACGATCGTTATGTACTTACTGTTTGTTGACACATATCCTCTTACACCTTGCGCATCTTTAATTTGGAACCAGTTCGTTGTCGTATAATCCGTTACCGTGACCACTTCGCCTGTTTTCAACATGCGTATGACATTACTTGACGTGCTAGCTTGATCTCGAAAGCTTACACCTGCAACGATTTGAGCTTTAGTCACGACCTTCTCATCAGCGTGTGTTTCTTTGGGAAGTAAAGCCATGAAGGATACTAACAATACCGCAATCACCATAGTCAACTTATTCATCGTCTTATCCTCCACCTTCTTGATGTTAAAAATTTCTTCCGTATCCTTATTATAGTTTGAGGGGGTCATACGCGAATATAGGTGAATGGTAGCGATTATTGTCATTCCATGCGTGGCGATTAGCCTATTGACGGGTAGGTTTAATTTTCCAATTTTTGCACTTCTGCTTTGCGCGTTAAAGATGACCAAAACAGGCGCCACTGCGGGGAATTTTTGAGTTTAACATTCCCAATTTTCATCTCATTCTCTTCCAATTCTATAACCTGCCAACTGCTGAGATCCGGAACGGCTTGCGATTCTAAAAAGGCTAAAGCGTGCTCATTCGCGTCCTCTAGCTCATGCCAGAATTTTACACCGTAGTATGTGAGTCCATACTGGTTAACGAGCGTAGTCGTATAAATCTGACCGGACTCTTTCTGCTGTAGCACATAGGGCAACTTCCTTCACCTCCTAATGCGAAGGCCCATTCGCCATGATGGGAATGGGCCTTCATTCGTACTCAATCGTCTCCGTTCTTAATTACATCAACTTATAAATACGCGTTCTCATGCTTCGCTTTCAACATATTCCACCGGCGTTCAACTTCGGTCTCGAACGATTTCAGTGAACCCTCATACTCAGGCTTCGTAAGATGTTTCGTTTTCCCCATCGTTTTCAACCAATCCGATAGTGGAATCTTCTTACTCTTATCCTCTGGATTATAGGTAATCGAAGTTACGCCATGCTCCACTTCATAGAGCGGGAAGAAACAAGAATCTACTGCAGCACCAACGATGTTGGAACCCTCTTGGTCATCAGAGAGCCAATTCAATGGACAAGCAATAAGAATCTTGCCATACACTAGCCCCTCATGTTGCGCATACCATTGTGCCTTCGCCGCTTTCTTGACCAGATCCTGCGGATACGCTTCAGAACCCGTAAAGACATACGGAATATGCGTCGCAGCCATAATTTGCGCAGTGTCCTTATGATGGAAGACCTTACCACCTTGATGCTTCCCTACATTGGAAGTCGAAGTCCGATGACCCATTGGCGTTGAATACGACAACTGTGCACCTGTGTTCATGTAACCTTCATTATCGTACTCAAGAATAATCATTTTATGATTTCGAAGAGCAGCACCGATCGCTGGCCCCATTCCGATATCCATACCGCCATCGCCCGTAATCATGACGAAGGTAAAGTCGTCTTTCAAACCTAAGTGATCGAGTTCACCGCGACGCTTCCGCTCCCAGAACATCTCCACAACGCCTGACAGCGTTGCTGCTCCATTCTGGAACAAATTGTGGATGTAAGTCGCTTTATGTGCGGAGTATGGATACCCCGTTGTTACAACCATTGCACAACCTGTATGGAAAATAGAAACAATATCGCCCTCTATACCTTTGAAAAACAGTTCGAGTCCTGAGAAAATTCCGCAGCCAGGACAAGCACCATGGCCTGGCGCAATCCGCTTCGGCTTTTTCGTCAAGGAACGCAGTGGCGGTATGCGTACATTTAATTTCCCCGTATTCTCATCTGGTGTAACCGTGATGAGGCCCGTCTTCAGATCTTCATACTTCATTGGCGTCAATACCCGCTTCGGTGCTTTCGAAGGATCCCCCGGCGTATGGCCGTAGTAATCGAAAGGCACGTCAACCTTGCCGCTCTCCATCGCATCAATGGCGAATTGGAACAAATTATGCCCATCCTCGGCATAAAAGTCTTTACCACCTAAGCCATAGATTCGGCTTATGACAAGCGTGTCCTTGTTCCCATGTGTGAACAAGGCCGCTTTAATTTCATTGACCATGTTGCCGCCATGTCCGCCATAAGAGTCCGCGCGATCGCCAACCGTGATCGCTTTGACATGCTTCAGCGCTTCAGCGATTCGCTGCGCTGGGAAAGGTCGGATCAGGTTCGGTGCGATCGAACCTGCTTTAATGCCCTTCTCGCGGAGCTGGTCGACGACATCCTTGATGATTTCGGAGGCCGAATTCATCAGGAATACCGCGACTTCCGCGTCCTCCATCCGATATAATTCAAGAATCGGGTAATCACGACCTGTCAAATCGGCATATTCCTGCCGAATGCGGTCATATACACCTTCGGCATTGTACATCGCTACAGACTGTTGATAACAATTATTAATGTAATCCGGCTCATTCATATAAGGACCGACAGTAATTGGATTGTTCCGATCCAAGGTATCAGGGAAGCCCTGTGGCTTCTCACCTACGAATGCCTGCACATCAGCCCGATGTGCGAAGGTTTGCACTCTGCGCTTTTGGTGAGAGGTGAAATAACCATCGGACGCGACCATAACTGGCAAACGCACCTCAGGATCCTCTGCTAATTTCAGCGCCATAATATTCATATCATACACAGCTTGCGGGTCACGACACATGACAATCGGCCATCCCGTATTCAGCGCGTAGTAGAGATCTGAATGATCGCCGTGAATATTCAAAGGTCCAGATACACTACGACATACCAAATTCAGCACCATCGGAAACCGCGTCCCCGATTGCACCGGCATTTGCTCCAACATATACAAATAACCGTTGGCGCTTGTCGCGTTAAATACGCGGCCGCCAGCAGTTGATGCACCATAACATATACCTGCTGAACCATGCTCACCGTCGGCAGGAATTAAGACAATATCATGTTGTCCATTAGACTTCATGAGATCTAGAAATTGAGCTACTTCTGTCGATGGTGAAATCGGAAAGTACCCCATAATATGATAATTAATTTGATGCGCCGCATAAGCAGCCATCTCATTCCCTGATTCGTATACGATGCGCTGTTCGACTTTGGCTAGCCCTAATTCCTGCTTGATATCAATGGCCATGCGTGTAGTTCCACCCTTCTCCCATAAATACTCTCTAAGAGTTTATAGCTAGATTGAATCGATGAGGCATGCGATTCTGATCCGCATAACTATCTTCTTCACGCTCACTGGAGAGCGCATCGGTTGGACAAGCTTGTACACATTTAAGGCAACCTTTACAGTATTGATAGTCTATGCCTTGCAGGAACATCTGGGGACGGCCTTTCTTATCAGGAAGCTCATCCCATACAAAACAAAAGTCGGGACATACATTATCACAAGATGCACAATGAATACAGGAATCTTCGTGAAAATGCGGCATCATCCCAGCACGGGATATACTCAAATCTTTGAGAATACTGTTGCCAGGATTCGTAACAACGCCCCCGATAGGCTGTGTAGCATAGCCCAGAACGGGTGTATCATACCGCACAAAGTCTGGCATAGATTCGCCTTCTGGAAGCGCATACGTTTGGAAAACAACTTCATTAAATCCACGATCAAATGTGCGTAATGCGGGTGCAACAGCAAGCGGGTATTTCTTCTCTAAAGATTTTCTAATAACGCCTCGCATAACATCCGGATCTAGAAAATCACACAATCGGAACATAGCTCCTAACATAGCCATATTGACACGATTCTTTTCCTCGAGCGAGATACCAATTGCATCAATAACCGCAATCGTTCCTCCTCTGAGCTTCATCTTCTCCTTCAATTCATCAGGCGTTTTCGTTGAATTTACTAACACGGTACTATCCTCATAGATGCCACTGATAACGTTTACAGTTTTGGAAAGAGACTCATGAAAAACACCTACAACATGCGGTCGTTCAACGGGCGATGTATCCCGAATCTTCGTATCCATGTCACAAAATCGAATATGTGCTTTTACTGCCGATCCTTTCTTCTCAGACCCGTAGGATGAAAAACTGACACCGTTCAAACCAACACCAACGACTCCTGCTTCAGCTAACATCTTACCTGCCAGATTAGCGCCTAGACCGCCGATGGATTCCAGTCTTATCTCGAAAAATCCGAGATCGTTCAATTTAGGTAAAGTTACCATGCTTGGTCTCCTTTCAAAAATGAACTGCATATAGAGTGAATAGTGTGAATAATAAATCTACTATCATTGTAACAAGAAATGGCTGGTAATCAACCTTTTTTTGAACGGACTATTTAAAGCAAGTAATCCATGATTAAACCGCATTTTCCCAAATAAAAACTAAGCGATCCCCTTTCTATTTCAATGTCATCCTGCCTCTCTTCACAATCTTCACAAACGTCTACATAATCGTCTTCAATCGGATTAAACACAACACCGCACACCTGTGAGCACAACCGCATTCACATCTCTCCTCGGCTTCAAATCCCTCAATATTGTAAACGTTTGCAAGTATTGTTTTCTTTATTATACAGCGGTTTATACATCATTGACCATAAGTCTTTATGAAATCTTTAGCATTCCAAATGAGCTATTTCTCTTGATTCATACGTCATTTGTGAGATAATGTAGAAATAATTGCCAGATTGTCGAATTATGGAAAGGATGCATAGAATTGCTTCATTTCATTATTGCTAATGAACTCCAAAACCTTTTCTACATCATGAGCGCTGCACTACTCCACCTCATTCTTGCTCCTCGTTTCATACATAAAGAACAACATTTAAATCTCTTCTTCTCTTTAATTCTAGGAAGCTTCATCTTCCTATACTGGAACTTTGGCGATATTGATCCCTTAATTTATTCCTTGCAATTAGTCCCGGTCTGTTTGCTTTTTGTGACGCTTGGTGTTGGCATTGCGCCTTCTATCATGACATGGATCATATTTAATATTGGATGTATGTTCGTGCTGAATTACTATTGGGAGCCAGCGCTTCTAAGCAGCACATTCTTATTAATGTTAGGAATTCTAGTTCGCCATCGTGTAACTAACGCAAATTTGAAAGTGAAACTTCTGTATGCATCTGGCATCCTCATCATTTATGAATTATTGTATGCACCGCTTGCTCCGTATGCCTTAGACCCATTTTCCTTATACACTGGCTTTGTTTTAGCCCTTGCTTTTATCTCGTTATGGATAATGATTACTTTACTTTACTTTATTACTAAATATGAGATACAGCGGACACATATCACTCATCTGGAGAAAAATCGAATGCTCGCTGAGTTATCTGCTACCGTTTCACATGAAATCCGCAACCCTCTCACGTCCACACGTGGATTTATACAATTACTCGCAAGATCAGATCTTACTACATTGGATCGTAGACGTTATGTTGACCATGCCTTATCAGGTGTGGATCAAGCCATCACAATATTGACTGATTTCCTTAACTATGCGAAGCCTTCGCTTGATATGAAGGAACAACTTGATATTAAAGAAGAATTAGAACATACCATTCGATTCATTACTCCCTTTGCGAATGATTTTCAAATTACTATTGATATTCTACATGACTGTGAAACTCCACTTTATATTCTTGGTGAGTCACAAAAGTTGCGCCAATGTTTACTCAATCTCATTAAGAATGCCATTGAGTCCATGCCTAATGGCGGAAAGCTGTCGTTACGTACTTGTAAACATCCTAGCGCCGTTCAGATCTCGATTACTGACACGGGGGTTGGCATGACCGAGAAGCAGCTGAGCTCCTTGGGTAAACCTTTCTACACGACGAAACAACACGGCACAGGACTTGGTCTTGTTGTAGTCATGAGTCTCATTAAGAAAATGAATGGCAAGATTTCATTCACTAGCTCCCTCAATCGCGGAACGCAATGTTCAATTATTTTCCAACAATATTAATTGTAACAAAAAAGCAAGTTAGACAAGAGATAAACTCTTAGTTAACTTGCTTTGATTTGTTGTATGCCGCTTACTTAACCAGTCCATGTTGATCTACAATATGTGTAAGTAACCGAGCACAACTTTCCTCAACCATCTCATATACTTCTTGAAATTTCCCCGTGTAATAGGGATCAGGGACTTCACTAATTGCTTGATTACTAGAAAAATCCAACAATTTATGTACCGAGGCGTGCTTCTCATTCCCCGTCAATGCTGGAGCAAATGCAGCCAGGTTTACGATATTACTTTCATCCATAGCGATGATATAAGTAAATCGACTGAAATCATCTGGACGTACTTGTCTAGCTTTCAAGCCCTCATAACCAATCTGATACTGGTCAAGAATAGCTCGTGTTCCTTGGTGTGGAGGATGACCGATATGCCAATCCCCAGTACCCGCTGAATCAATTGCAATAACATCTTCCAGTTCAGCTTCCTTCACTTGATGACGAAACACCGCTTCCGCCATAGGTGACCGACAAATATTGCCCAAACAAACGAATAAGACCCTAATCATATTTGACCAAATACTAGCATTTTTTCATTTAACGTGAGCGGTCTAGCTGGAATGTCCAGTACAATCTTACCTTCAGACACTCCCCAAATACGTGTGGCAAATCGTTCGGCAAGTTCTACTTTATGTAGTGTTGCAATGACAGTCATATTCCGGTCTTTGCACAACGACTTCAAATCTTGCAAAATATACTCGGTAGACTTCGGATCAAGTCCAGATACCGGCTCATCAGCGACTAGCACCTTAGGGCCAAGAATCAAAGCTTTGGCAATGGCAACACGTTGCTGCTCTCCACCACTAAGCTGACCAACTTTCTTTTCTCCTTTATCCAAGAGACCAACTTTCTCCAAGAAGTCCATGCTATCAATTTTCTCATTTCGTGACGATAAGCCTGTAACCATCCGAAGTGGAGCTTGATAAACCCTGCCCATCAATACGTTCTTGACAGCGCTTTTATTCCGATTTAGAAAAGGTTTCTCTTCCAGGTATGCAAAATCCTTCCCCAATTTGAAACGATCCCACGGACCTGGCTTCGTTATATCATTCGAGTTATATATGAGCTGACCGCTTGTCCATTTCTCTTGATGACTAATACAACGAAGCAGCGTTGTTTTCCCACTGCCGCTGCTACCGATTACCGCGATGAATTCTCCGGCATCAACTTGAAAGCTGATTTGCGATAGGACCTGATTATCCGGAGGGAATACTTTACTCAGATTTCGAACTGTCAGCATAACTACTCTCCTTCACATAAGCCTAGTGGTCATTCATCTGAAATAGTAAATCGCCGCTCAACTAGGGCCATTGGACTACTTGTTGAGGGCGATTTCCTTCACATTTACATGGTCAAATTAATCGCATGAAGTCGGTGCTTCTGCCGCGCCAGCTTCAACATTAATCTTATCAGAAATCGTGTCTCTAACGACTGACATGACCAATTGAAGCAGATAGTTAATATCTTCTTGCGTTTGTTTAAACTCATTTACAATTGGAATGCCATCTAATTCATCCTGTAGAACTTCGATTTCACCCTCAATTTTTTCCACCATTTTCTTATTTTGGAACGTTTCAAAAGCAACAATCTCTTTTTGCTTCTTCTTAATCGCACTAATCAAACCTTGAATATCCGGATTCGTTGCAATTTGCTTTTCAGCTTTTTGATAGAACTGAACTTCATTAGAAGTTGTAAGCAAAGCAGCTAATTCCTTCGCTTTCGCCAGAATATCCTCGCGGACGATCATTTCTGTATTCGTAAATTCCTCTACTTTAAATGCATGAGGTTGATTATCATCATGTGCATGATCACAATGGGACATTTATTAACACGCTCCTATTTATCCTGTTCGTAATTTTATACAGACAATTGAAGAGGTTTATGTACAATCTCGCCCTTCAAAATCCAAGTTTGTGCATGAGTAACTTTGACATGTACCATTTGGCCAATCAAAGAAGGATTTCCAGTGAAGTGAATCAACTTATTCGTCCGTGTACGTCCAGCTAGCACATCCGTATTGTTCTTGCTTTCACCTTCTACTAACACTTCGACAGTTTGATCAAGCAAGCGGTCATTGCTGTCTTTACTCAGCTTATTTACTAGCTCATTCAGCCTATATAAACGCTGCTTCTTAACTTCCATTGGCACATTATCTTCCATCTCAGCTGCTGGCGTCCCTACTCTTGGTGAATAGATGAAAGTAAACGCGAAATCAAATCCAACTTCCTCATACAGCGTCATTGTATCCTCAAATTGCTCATCGGTCTCACCAGGAAAGCCAACGATTATATCTGTCGTTAATACGACATCTGGCATCGTTGCCTTGATTTTACCTGCAAGTTGCAAATAATGATCTCTCGAGTACTTCCGACTCATCCGTTTTAAG
Organism: Paenibacillus sp. J22FR83; assembly: GCF_059691955.1. Taxonomy (NCBI): domain Bacteria; kingdom Bacillati; phylum Bacillota; class Bacilli; order Caryophanales; family Paenibacillaceae; genus Paenibacillus; species Paenibacillus sp. J22FR83. The sequence goes on along the minus strand of NZ_JCAUAM010000005.1, from coordinate 214,644 downwards.
ACATCTGTATTACCAGCTTGTACAGGTAAATGGATATGCTCAACGAGATTGCCACGTTTCCCTAACACCTCAATCAAACGATCATCGAAATCTCGCGGATGTGACGTTGTAAAACGAATACGTGGAACATCAATCTTACGAATATCGTCCATCAGATCAGCGAACGTGTACGTTATATCTTCAAAGTCTTTGCCGTAAGCATTGACATTCTGTCCAAGTAGCGTAATTTCTTGGAAGCCTTGACGAGCCAAATCTCTGACTTCTGCCAAAACGTCCTGCGGTCTGCGGCTTCGCTCCTTACCACGTGTATAAGGAACAATACAGTAGGTACAGAACTTATCGCAACCGTACATAATATTAACCCAGGCACGGATACCTTCCCGTTTTTTGGGGAGATTTTCTACGATATCGCCTTCCTTTGACCATACCTCCACAACCATTTCTTTGTTGAAGAAGGCATCTTTCAAAAGGCTAGGCAAGCGATGAATATTATGTGTCCCGAAAATCATATCGACAAAAGCATGTTTCTGCATAATGCGATTAACCACGGATTCTTCTTGCGACATACAACCACATACACCAAGAATAAGTCCTGGCTTCTGCGCTTTCAACGTCTTCAAATGACCAAGTTCGCCGAACACCTTATCTTCGGCATTTTCACGTATCGCACACGTATTCAACAGGATCACATCAGCGATCTGTTTGTCATCCGTAGCCGTATAGCCCATTTGCTCAAAAAGGCCTCTCATGACTTCGGTATCATGCTCATTCATCTGACATCCATAAGTCGTGATTAAATAAAACTTGTCCTTACCAAATTCCTGCATATCTTCTGGAATCGCAAAATCGTAGTGAACCTGAATGTCCTCTTTCCCACGTTGCTTCTCATCCCTGTAATTCGGTGCAGAATTTATTTGGATGTTCCTACCTTTAATTCGATAAGTCGTTTTGCCCTCTTCTTGGCTTAACACCTTCGCATCCGAGAAGTCAAAGTATTTGGAGTAATCCTTAACCTTGTCGGATTTTAAGTCCGATGTATTTTGGTTCTCCTTTGACATGATGAATTCACTTCCCTTTATCTATATATATAGCTCTAACTTGTATTAACCCAATATCAAATTATAGCACAAAAGATACCTGTATATCCATATTGGCTTCCATATCAGATGAAAGAGAAAAACCTTCTCCAAAGAGAAGGTTCTGAAATCATTGTTTCCCGAATGAATATTGCTGCATAATGATACCCGTCATCTCTTGCGCAGGTAATGGACGACTAAATAAATATCCTTGGGCTTCATTGCATTCTTTCAATAGTAAAAATTGAAGTTGTTCCTTCGTTTCCACACCTTCAGCGATGACCTTCAAATCTAAGTTATGTGCCATTGAAATAATCGTATGTACGAGTGCAGCATCCTTCGCATCTTCAAACATGTTTCGCGTAAACGATTGGTCAATCTTTAAGCTGTCGATAGGAAACAACTTTAAATAATTCAATGAGGAATAGCCTGTTCCAAAATCGTCAATCGATAAAAAGATACCCATAGCCTTTAACTTATGCATCGTCTCAATGGCATATTTGGAGTCTTGAATAATACTTTCCGTTAGCTCAAGTTCTAGATATTGGTGTTCTAATCCGGATTCATCTAAGGCTTTATTCACCATATCAATCAAATTACTTTGCTTAAATTGTCTAGACGAAATATTTACAGCAATACGAAATGGTGAATATCCTTGATTCTGCCATTCTTTATTTTGACGGCAAGCCTCGTTTAGAACCCATTCTCCAATCGGAATGATTAATCCCGTTTCTTCTGCAAGTGGAATAAATTCAGCTGGTGATATCGGTCCCCACTCTGGATGCTGCCAACGAAGTAATGCTTCAGCCCCTGTGATCTTACCTGTATTCACATCAATCTGCGGTTGATAGAAAACTTTAAATTCGTTTCGCTCTAATGCTTTGCGCAGACCAATTTCCATCTGCATCTTTTTGGTTACTGCTTCGTTCATCTCTGGTGTATAAAACTGAAAATTATTTTTACCTTGTTCTTTCACACGATACATCGCGGTGTCTGCATTTTTAATCAGTGTCTCTATATCGCTTCCATCAGATGGATAGAGACTAATACCAATGGAAGGAGTAACGAATAACTCGTGTTCCAAGATGATAAATGATTGTGAGAAAATACGAACAATTTTATTTGCATTTTTTATCATGTCATCCGTCGTTGTATGCGCCCAAAGGATAATAAATTCATCGCCACCCTGGCGAGAAACAGTATCACCTTTACCTATACATGCTTCGAACCGTTTAGCCACTTCAATCAGTAATTTATCTCCCATTGCATGGCCAAGCGTGTCATTAATAAATTTAAATCGATCCAAATCAATGAACATGATTCCCATACTTTGTTGGTTTTCATGTGCTTGGTCTAGAGCAAGCTCAAGACGATCATTTAATAAAAGCCGATTAGGCAGACCCGTTAAAGGATCTCGATATACCATCCGATTAATTCGTTCCTCTGTCCTTTTTCTTTCAGAGATGTCTCGAATGATACAACTAAAACACATACCATCTTCTTCTTTCCAAACTGCAAGTGAAAGTTCCATCGGAAACTCGGTTTGATCTTTGCGTAATCCTAGTAATTCATAAGTCATTCCAATCTCATTCGCATCAACTGTGGCGGTGGCTAGGAATTTCTCCAAACGTTCTTTATGAGATTCTATGAAACGCTCTGGGAATATGCGATGTAATCTTTCACCGATAAGTTCTTGTTCCTCATAGCCAAAAATGAGTTGTGCACCTTTATTCCAAGAGATTATCGTCCTATTATGATCAGTTAGGATAATTGCATCATGTGCTGATTCTACAACAGAACGGAACCTTTTCTCCGACATCATCATCTGTGATTCAAATCGTTTATCAATGAATGTACTAATGAAAGCTAGCCCCAGTATGAATAGAATTCCAAAACTTATCAAATAAGCTAACAATTGCGAGTCAAATGTGAGGTCTGATGCGATGTGCGCATGATCATGTTTAAATGTTGCAGCTGCCATGCCTGTATAGTGCATACCACTTATAGCGACGCCCATGACCAACGAACTTCCTATCTTTCGTAACATAATGCGCGGGGAGCTGGCATTCTGTTTAACCGCAAACAACAACAGTAGTGCTACTAAAGAGACAACGTAGGCAATAACTGCAGAGAGCGCCCATAGATAAGGATTATATTCAATCATTGCTCCCATCACCATCGCTTCCATGCCAATGTAATGCATCGATACGATCCCAGTAGCTATAAAAGTAGCTCCAATGAACACATGCGGCTTACGCATAATAGGCCTGCTTATGATATATAAAGCTAACCAAGACGCAAGTAACGCTGGGATGATGGAATAAATCACCGTACTTAATTGATATGTGACCGTAATTGGTAAATGAAACGCTAGCATCGCTACAAAATGCATGGACCAAATCCCCATACCCATTGCAAATGCACCACCAGCTAGCCAGGCTTGCCTCGCTGAGCTTTTGGCTTTATGGATCCTTATTCCGAGATCCAAAGCAGCAAAAGATGCAATGATCGCAATTATAATTGAAAAAATGACAAAAGGAATGTGATAGGTACTAGAGATCGTTTCCACAGTGATGTCTCCTAACTTAAGGCAAAGATAATGATATCGACAGGAGCCATTGAATCAAATCGATAAGCCTAAGTAATCTTTATTTGAATCTATTAGAATTCATTTTACCATGATTTACGTAGTGCCTCTATACATTTACGTCGAATATACTCGAAAAATGCAATTATTTACATCGCAACGAATTTTCATGGAAAAAATACGCAAAAAAGCATCCTTATACGTCTTAGTAAAGGATGCTTTTTATGTTAAATTAACCTAACTAATAATTAACGTCGTTAATTTTATAATAAAAGTTCTACTTTGTCACCCGTTTTTACACCTGCTGCATTACCTTCGTCTGTATCAATATGCATGTCCAACGCGAATTGGTCTGATACTCGGGCAATTACATCTTCGAATACTAATGGTCTCTCGCCTCGCATATGTACTCGTAGAAGTTGCTTATCTTGAATTCCCCATTGCTTTGCATCAGATGTATGTAAGTGAATATGCCTTGCCGCGACAATTACTCCTTGTTCCAAGGTAACTTCCCCTTGAGGGCCAATAACACGCAATCCAGGTGTCCCCTCAATGTTCCCAGACTCGCGTACTGGTGGATGTATGCCCAATGTGAACGCATCTGTGCGTGAAACTTCGATTTGCGTTTGCGGACGAATCGGCCCAAGAATTCGCACCTTATCGAATTGTCCTTTGGGCCCTACGATAGCAACGGTTTCTTGCGCTGCGAATTGACCTGGCTGCGAAAGATTCTTGAAGTTGGATAACTCATATCCTTCACCGAATAGAGCAGCTACATCCGCTTGTGAAAGATGGATATGTCTTGCTGAAACACCAATTGGAATCATGGGCATGTCTGTACGCTTCCTCTCATTTGGGTCATAGTTATCAGTATTACCGCTTAGCAAAAAAGGCATACGGATTTCACCGTATGCCTTTTTAAGAAATCATTATTTGAACTCAGTAAGTAGTTTGCTGAAGTCAGCTTCGGAAAGCTTAAGATCTTGCTTCGTTAGACCTTCTTTAGCAAAGTTAGGGATGGAATCTTCATAGCTCTTTTTGTCTTTGTTTTGGTAGATGATACCCGTTAGCATGGAATTCGTTTCCATGATCTTCGTCATCGCCATCACACGGTTTGTGTAATCGTAGTCTGGAATTTCATCCAAATCAACGATATTCTCTTTGAACCAGTCATATGTGTTTACTTTGTTGAAAGTAACACATGGGCTGAATACGTTAATCAAGGAGAATCCTTTGTGATTCAAGCCAGCTTCAATTACTGCTGTCAACTGTTTCAAGTTACTGGAGAATGATTGTGCTACGAAAGAAGCACCAGCAGCCATTGCAATTTCTAATGGCGAAATTGCTGTTTCAATTGTACCTGATGGTACACTTTTCGTTTTGAACCCTTCCGCACTACGCGGAGATGCTTGACCTTTTGTCAAACCGTAGATTTGGTTATCCATGACAATATAAGTCACATCAATGTTACGACGAATAGCATGAACTGTATGTCCCATACCAATTGCAAAGCCGTCTCCGTCTCCACCAGATGCGATAACTGTCAAATCGCGGTTAGCCATTTTCACACCTTGAGCGATTGGCAAAGATCTACCATGAATACCGTGGAATCCATATGCATTGATGTAACCAGAAATACGTCCAGAACATCCGATACCTGATACGATTGCTAGGTTTTCCGGCTCTAACCCAACGTTAGCTGAAGCACGTTGAATCGCTGCTTGTACGGAGAAATCTCCGCATCCTGGACACCAGTTAGGCTTTACATTGTTACGAAAGTCTTTTAATGTTGCCATGCTAAAGTCAACTCCTTACATTTTTGTTCGATTTCTGCAGGTAAGAATGGGTTACCGTTATATTTAAGTACATTTTTGATTTTATCTGCATGACCAACATGCAATTTGATTTGATCAGCTAATTGACCTGTCGCATTGTTTTCAACAATGATAACTTGTTTCGCTTTTTCAACTAGCGGGCGAAGTTGGTCAGCTGGGAACGGATGAATCAAACGCACAGTTGCGTGGTTGGTTTTGATGCCTTCCAATTCAACACGGCTTCTTGCTTCATCAATAGTTCCACCCGTGGAACCCATACCGATAATAAGAAGATCCGGATTCTCATGAGGTGCATCAAATTTGATAGCATCTGTAACTTGAATGTGTTTCAACTTCTCAAGACGTTTATCCATCATGCGTTGGCGATTCTCCGTGCTCTCCGATGGACGACCTGTTTGATCATGCTCTACGCCTGTAACATGGTGAATACCATGTTTAACACCAGGGATTACACGAGGAGAAACACCTTTCTCCGTGAACTCATAACGTTTGAACAATTGATTAGGCTCTTGTTCAGGAGCTTCATTTACAAGTGCACCGCGGTCAATCACAATTCGGTTATAATCCAGCATTTCTGCGGATTGTTTACCTAGGGAAAGTTGAAGATCTGTCATTAGAATAACAGGTACTTGGTATTGCTCAGCAAGGTTGAAGGCTTCAATCGTATCATAGAAACACTCTTCAATCGTGCTTGGGGACAATACGATTTTTGGGATTTCACCGTGTGTTCCGTACACCATAGCATTCAAATCTGATTGCTCTTGTTTAGTAGGAAGTCCTGTACTTGGACCACCACGTTGCGTATCAACGATTACTACTGGAGTTTCGGTCATTCCTGCAAGACCAATAGCTTCCATCATAAGAGACAAACCAGGACCTGCTGAAGCTGTTAGGGCACGAGCACCTGCGTAGTTAGCACCGATAGCCATAGTGCATGCTGCAATTTCATCTTCCGTTTGGATAACCGTTCCACCCAATTTAGGAAGTACTTTTTGCAAATACTCCATAACTTCGGAAGCTGGTGTAATTGGATATGCCGGCATGAAACGGCAACCTGCTGCTACAGCACCAAGTGCGATTGCATCATTTCCGATCATGAACAATTTTTGTTGACCATCAGCAGGCTCAAGTTGGAAGTCAGCGATAGGTCCGCCAGCTAGTTCAAGGACAGATTCTGCACCTTTGCGAACTGCTTCAATATTCTTCTCAACAACTGCTGCGCCCTTACGTCCAAATTCTTCTTCTACAGCTTTATTAAACACGTCAATCGGCAAGCCAAGTAGAGCCCACGAAGCGCCTGACGCGGCCATGTTCTTAAATAGGGAAGTTCCTAACTCCTCTGCAATTGCAGTAATGGGTACTGGGAACAATCTAGCTTTAATACCTTCTGGTAAAACAGGGTTGAATTTAGCGTCCGCAACGATAACACCGTTGTCGCGAAGCTCGTGTGCATTGAAATCGATACTTTCTTGATCGAAAGCAACAAGAATATCCAAGTCGTCTGAAATTGCGCGAATCGGTTTGGTGCTGATGCGGATCTTGTTATTCGTATGTCCCCCCTTAATCCGTGAAGAGAAATGACGGTACCCATACAAATAGTAACCGAGACGGTTCAATGCAGTAGAGAAAATGCGGTCTGTACTTTCGACCCCTTCACCCTGCTGACCTCCGATTTTCCAAGATAACTGACTAATCACCGTACGTCCACTCCTTTTAATTGTAGCTGCGTGAAGAAAATTTGATAAGCTGTTTGTTAAGTAATATAAGATTTTCAATAAAAAAATTCTTTCACTGTCATCCAAATTCTATGCCTTTACAGAGTAAATTGCAAGGGGTTTAACCGTTTCTAACAGATAGAGTTTTTAGATTGTATCCATATCAATATTAGATTGGTTTTTAATTATTCATTGCGGAAGGTTCTGCAACATGAAATTGCGCCAGTTCCCGTACAAAAACGCCTCCACTTGCGACTCTGTATAGTTTTTACACAAAGCTTCTATAATATTTCCGTAATCTCCAACATGTCTTAAATCTTTGACCCATTGTTCGATTCCATCAAAGTCTGAACCAAAACCAATCTGGGACTCTCCGCCTAATGCACAAACATGATCAATATGTTTTAGAATCGTGGAAATTTCTACTGGCGTTTTCAAGTTCTCTAGAAAGTAAGGAACAAATGTAATCCCCATCATACCCTTACATTCTATGATAGCTTTTATCTGATCGTCTGATAAATTTCTTGGATGAGGACAAATGTGATAAGCGTTTGAGTGTGAAGCGATAAACGGTTTTCTGTAAACGTCTACAAGCTCCCAGAAGCCCGATACAGAAAGATGGGACACATCGACTATTATACCCATAGTTTCTATTTCTCTTAACATCAGCTTTCCTTTTTTCGTAAACCCCCCTTTTCTTTGCTCCATAATGCCGTCCGCTGCCCAATTCGCGTAATTCCAAGTAATCCCTGCGCAACGAACACCTAAATAATCGAGTATCCGCAAATGGGTCAGATTGCCAGCAAGTGCATCTAAACCTTCAATAGTGAGAATAGCTCCTATTTCCTGTGTTTGCTCTATGTCTAACCAATCTGAAGCCGTTCGAATCCATCTCATTTGTGGATGGTTAATAATCTTACGATGAAAAATATCTATCATTTGCAAAACATGCTCAAAGCTAGGATTAGGAATGGACTCTGAAAGATAGATCGCAAAAAATTGCACCTTAACGTTTGCCTGCTGCAACTTTGGCATGCTTACATCTAACTCTAATACATTCTGATTAAATGCCAGTTTACCATTCTGAAATAGTTTCGTTAGTGCATCACAATGTCCATCGACAATCTTCATTATAGTGCCTCCTCCTAACAAACGCACATTATGTCCATACAGCACAAAAACCTCTATACAGAGGTTTCATAGGTACTGTGATAACAATTCGATTTAACTGGCAGTCAGTCATGAAAAGTTAACACTTATACTGTTGTCTAACCATTTACCGTGGCTCGACAATCAATTTAATCGCTGTCCGGTCCTCCCCATCAATAACGATATCCGTGAAGGCTGGTACACATATTAAGTCGACTCCACTAGGCGCCACAAATCCTCTTGCGATAGCTACTGCTTTGATGGCTTGGTTCAAAGCGCCTGCACCTATCGCTTGAAGCTCAGCGGCTCCACGCTCACGCAATACGCCTGCCAATGCACCTGCTACGGAGTTTGGATTGGATTTTGCTGAAACTTTTAACACATCCATGAATAGTACCTCCTCGGAAATGATGGATAGCTTCCAATACCCATCATATTCACGAGGTACACGAAACATGCTACCTACCACATGTCATTCAAACAGATACCATTCATATTCCTTACAACTAATCCATAAATACTTGATCCTCGTCGTATCTAATCAAATTAATCCCTTTGGCAAGTCCAGTCTGATCGTTTAATTCTATAACAACGGCATGGAAATGCCATTTTCCCTCATCAGTAATGAAACGCACAGGAAGCTGTGTCTTAAACTTCTGAAGCACAGCATTACGTTCTACCCCTAGAATGCCATCACGCGGCCCTACCATCCCTACATCCGTCACATAGGCTGTTCCTTGAGGCAATACGCGGTTATCATTTGTTTGAACATGTGTGTGGGTTCCTACAACCGCTGACACCTTACCATCCAAGTGCCAACCCATTGCGATTTTTTCTGAAGTTGCTTCCGCATGGAAATCGACAAAAACAAATTTATGCTTTTTCTTATCTCCTTCTAATATCTCATCCACTTTACGGAATGGGCAATCAATTGGAGGCAAGAATGTTCGTCCTTGTAAGTTTATAATAAGAAGTTCTTGATCTTTCACTTTAATGACGGTGTGGCCCTTACCAGGCGTACCTGGAGGAAAGTTCGCAGGACGCACCATCTTATCGTCTCGATCAATAAAATCGAAAATCTCTTTCTGATCCCATGTGTGGTTGCCCATCGTAATCGCTTGAATGCCCATTTCATAAATTTCTTTGGCAATTGCTTGGGTTATCCCTTTCCCCGCGGCTGCATTCTCACCGTTGGCAATGAAGACCGCATGTGGATGTAATTGCTTTAGTCTTGGCATGATATTTTTCAATGCTTTTCTTCCAACAGAACCTACGATATCACCAATAAACACAATTTTCATAACTTAAAACAAGCTCCTTTATATGACCCAATCATCTATTCCATTCGGCCTTGAAAATAAGGAAAAGTGGCTATAATAGCCACTTTTCGCATTTGTTTCTTATTTAGCGTATTCAACTGCTCTAGTTTCACGAATAACCGTAACCTTAATATGTCCTGGATAATCGAGTTCACCCTCGATTTTCTTCGTAATATCACGGGCTAAACGGAACGCTTCAGTGTCATCCACTTTCTCTGGCTGCACCATGACACGTACTTCGCGACCTGCTTGAATGGCATATGATTTCTCAACACCTTCAAATGATTCTGAAATCTCTTCCAGTTTCTCAAGACGCTTGATATACGTTTCTAGCGTTTCTCTTCGTGCACCTGGTCTTGCCGCAGACAATGCATCCGCAGCTCCGACTAACATAGCAATTACTGAAGTTGCTTCCACATCACCATGATGTGAGGCAATACTATTAATTACAATTGGATGCTCTTTGTATTTCTTGCCTATCTCAACACCGATTTCGACATGAGACCCTTCCACTTCATGGTCTAACGCTTTACCAATGTCATGAAGCAGCCCGGCACGTTTCGCCAAAGTTACGTCTACCCCGAGCTCTCCGGCCATTAAACCAGCCAGATACGCTACTTCCATGGAATGTTTCAACACGTTTTGTCCGTAACTTGTTCTGAACTTTAGGCGCCCCAAAATTTTGATCAAGTCAGGATGCAAACCATGTACCCCAACTTCAAACGTCGCTTGTTCCCCATATTCGCGGATACGTTCGTCCACTTCTTTACGAGACTTCTCAACCATCTCTTCGATACGTGCGGGATGAATACGTCCATCCGCCACAAGTTTCTCAAGTGATGTGCGAGCAATTTCACGACGGATTGGGTCAAAACCAGATAAGATTACTGCTTCAGGCGTATCATCAATAATAAGGTCAATACCAGTCAATGTTTCCAATGCTCGGATATTTCTACCTTCACGACCGATAATGCGACCTTTCATTTCTTCATTAGGCAACGAGACAACGGATACCGTAGTTTCCGCTACGTGATCTGCCGCACAACGCTGGATAGCAAGTGTGATAATCTCACGTGCTTTCTTATCGCCTTCTTCTTTGGCTTGTTGTTCGATCTCTTTGATCAGCTGAGCAGTCTCATGACGAACTTCTTGCTCTACATTAGTAAGAATAATACTCTTCGCTTCTTCCATAGTAAGACCAGAAATTCGTTCCAATTCGGAAACTTGGCTTTTATAGAGCTGATCAATCTGTGTTTGTGTATCCTCGATTCGCTTCTCTTTGTTGGCTACTAGCTCTTCTTTACGCTCGAGAGACTCTAATTTTTTATCCAGCGATTCCTCTTTTTGTAACAGTCGTCTTTCTTGTCGTTGAATTTCATTCCGACGTTCACGAATGTCTTTTTCAGCTTCGGAGCGTAGTTTGTGAACTTCGTCCTTTGCTTCCAGAACCGTTTCTTTTTTCAGTGCTTCTGCTTCCTTTTTGGCAGATTCTTTTATCTGCTCAGCGGCTGTTTCAGCACTGGAAATTTTCGCTTCTGCAAGAGATTTACGGATAAAATAACCAATCCCTAAGCATGCAGCTCCAACAACGAGAATGATCGCGATCCAGATGGCAGTCATCATCTTGTTCACCTCCTCGTTGGTTTCTCCAAGTTGTTAGCCTGGGGTACCTTCGGTTTTTTAATCCGATTCAATTGTTTGACTAGTCATACATACCCTTCAATAGTAAGAGTATGGCTTTTAAATGAATGCGCACTGTGCGTTAGGGCACTATAGTGCTAATAATCCATAATCAACAGTGTAAAAATTGGCGGTTTTTACAGCTGTCTTCTCAAAATCAATGAAATTAGTATGATTTTGAATACATTATGAAAATATACACTGTTATTTTATCTTTTGTCGAAGAAGCTTGTCAAGCGTATGTCCTAGAGTTGATTAATTAGACCCAAATTACAAACGCCGATAATTAATGTCATTAAGTTTATTCGAATTAATTAACGCCATTAATTAAAATCAAATTCATCTTCCATATAATCCAATTCTTCCTCATCTGTTTCAGTACTTACGACTCCCAAGACCTTAGTAACAACAGCTCCCGTATAACCTCTTCGCATTAGAAATGCCGCAGTCTTACGCTTTCTATCCATTACTTTTCCTGAGGTTTGCTTCCATTTCGTTTGTGCTACTTTCAATGCGCCTTCGTACTCATCATCTGGATTAATTGACTCCATGGTACTTTTAACCACATCTTGATGTATCCCTTTTTGTTGCAGTTCTTGTCGAATTAGATTTCGTCCTTTGCGTTGTGAAATCACGCGGTTGTCCGTCCACATCTTAGCGAATTCTTCGTCATTGATGTATTTATTTTCAACAAGCTTGTCACACACCCACGCTATTATAGGTGCTTCAAACCCTTTCTCTTTCAATTTACGTTTAACTTCTGCGAGAGAATGAGGACGTCTTCCTACCATATGGAGTGCTTTAACGTAAGCCATATTTCGTTCTTCATCTAGAATAATAGCTTCAATCGCTTGCTGATATAGAGATTCTCCTTTGTTTAAACGATGCTTGATCAGAATATCTTCATGAACTGAAAAAGCGTACTCCTCATTCAGATAAATATTGTAACGATGTCTCCCTTGCTTTTGCTTCTCTACTTTAGTAATTACTTGTAATTCTTGCTCTTCGTTATTCATCTCAACAATCCCCCAAATGAAGAAAAAAACACCCCAACACAAGGTTAAGGTGCTTCATCCATCCTAGTTTTCAAACCTATTCAAAAGCTGTTTCCAACTCGTCTTCTTCATCTTCATCTGTATTCGGGCCAACAACTTTAATCAAGTTGCTATTTTCTCTGATGCGAAGTTCGATCGTTTCGGAGATTGCTTTATTATCTTTCAAGAATTGCTTAGCATTCTCACGACCTTGACCAAGACGTTCACCTTCATAGGAATACCAAGCACCGCTCTTATTGACAATATCCATTTCAGTTCCGATATCGATAATACTACCTTCGCGGGAAATTCCTTCACCGTACATAATATCAACTTCAGCTTGTTTAAATGGAGGCGCTACTTTATTCTTAACAACCTTAATTCTCGTACGGTTCCCAACCATGTCATTCCCTTGTTTTATCGTTTCTACACGACGCACATCTAAGCGTACAGAAGAGTAGAACTTCAATGCACGACCACCAGGTGTCGTCTCTGGATTTCCGAACATAACACCAACCTTTTCACGCAATTGGTTGATGAAGATAGCGATAACTTTGGATTTGTTGATTGCACCGGACAATTTACGAAGCGCTTGTGACATCAAACGCGCTTGAAGACCTACGTGAGAATCCCCCATGTCACCTTCGATTTCCGCTTTCGGTACTAGTGCTGCGACGGAGTCGATAACGATAATATCTACAGCGCCACTGCGAACAAGTGCTTCCGCGATCTCAAGTGCTTGCTCACCTGTATCTGGTTGAGAAAGTAATAGTTCATCTATATTAATACCAAGTTTGCTTGCATAGGAAGGATCCAACGCATGCTCTGCATCGATAAAGGCAGCTTGTCCGCCCACTTTCTGAACTTCTGCAATCGCATGTAGAGCCACAGTTGTTTTACCTGATGATTCTGGTCCATAAACTTCGATAATTCTTCCGCGTGGGAATCCACCTATTCCAAGTGCGATATCCAAGGCAAGAGCACCCGAAGAAATCGTTTCAACTTGCATATGTGTAGATTCTCCAAGTTTCATGATGGAGCCTTTTCCGAACTGTTTCTCAATTTGACGTAATGCGTTATCTAACGCGGCACGACGATCTGACAAAACGACCACTTCCTTCTATCATTATAGGTATATGATAACTTGTTTTAGCACGTTTGCCAAGCATTTTTTCGAACATACATTCGTTTTTTTTGCGAACAAACAAAAAACCGTAACAAAGTTATCGCTTTGCTACGGTTCTTCCGTTAACTACCTCTGATTATAGAGGATTTCTAGTTTTCTTTCAACTGTTTCCATAATTGATAGAGTGCACGCTTAGCTGCCCTATGTTTAATTGACTCTCTATTGCCTGATAGTTGAAGAGTATAAACTTCAGTCTTCGCTTGCTTTTGCGCTAATCCGACATAGACAAGTCCCACAGGCTTCCCTTCAGACGGGCTTGGACCCGCCACACCGGTCACAGATATGCCAAAGTCACTTCCTGTCCTAACGAGCAACTGCTCGGCTAAAATAACAGCTGTCTCGCTGCTAACAGCACCTGGAGCACCTTCCCCCTCCAAAATTTCCATAGGTACACCGAGCAGCCCATGTTTTAAAGCGTTGGAGTACACGATAATGCCGCCTAAGAAGGACTCTGAACTGCCTGGCACTGTCGTTATTAAGTCGCTAAGTAAACCGCCTGTACAGCTCTCAGCAACAGCCAGCGTCTTCTTGTTAGCCGTTAGCAATTGCAAAACAACTGTCTCAATAGGGACGTCGTGATCCGCATAAAGATATTCTCCTAAGCGGTTAGCAATTTCATCCTCAGTCGCTTTGAGCTTCATCTCACCTTCTGCGGCTGTATGTGCACGAGTTGTCAACCGAATTGTGACCTCCCCTTCTTTGGCATATGGGGCAATAGTCGGGTCCGTTTGCGTTTGAATCAAATCTATCAACTGGTGTTCCAAATTCGATTCACCAATTCCTGCAAACTTCAACATTTTAGAATATAGTGGAACTTCATCATTCATTCGTAATTGTAGCCACGGGACTGCATATTTAGTAAACATAGGCTTCATTTCTTTAGGTGGTCCTGGCAAAAGAACGAAATGTGTCCCCTCGAAGGTGAGTGCATTTCCCACCGCTAAACCTGTCTCATTATGTAAGGGATCGCTGCCTTCTAGCATAAGTGCCTGACGACGGTTGCTTTCCACCATATGAATGCCTCTTGAAGCAAACATCGCAGCAATAGCCTCCATAGAAGGCTCATGAAGCACCAATTCACGTCCCGTTAGGGAAGCTAATACATCCTTGGTCAAATCATCTTGCGTTGGCCCTAGTCCACCTGTGCAAATCACAACATCAGCACGGGATGCAGCTAATCGAAGACTGTCTAACAAGCGCTGCTCGTTATCACCAACAACCGTTTGAAAATAAATATCAATCCCTTGCGCTGCACATTCTCTAGAAATAAACTGCGCGTTCGTGTTCACAATTTGACCTAGTAATAACTCTGTCCCTACTGCAATAATTTCTGCTTTCATCTACGAGTCCCTCCTTAAAATGAGAAAACCTCTAACGTGATCGCTCGTTATAGATCGACCGCATTTAGAGGTAAGTTACATGGAACTATGACTTTTCCGAAAAATCGATGACGTGTTTATTTTTGACGAAATATTCCACACCAGAATAAACGGTAATAATTGCTGCAGCCCAACTAGCTATTACATCAAAGGGAACATCTAGAAACGTAAATGGAAAATTATTAATCAGCAGTGCAATGATGGCTGTAATCTGAGCCGCCGTCTTCGCCTTACCCCATTTGCTAGCAGCCATGACAGTACCCTCTAGAAGAGCAATTTGACGAAGTCCAGTCACTGCCCATTCTCTGCTAATAATGACAATAACAATCCATGCATCAACTTTATCCATTTCTACTAATGAAACAAGTACAGCGGTAACAAGCAGCTTGTCTGCCAAAGGATCCAAAAGCTTGCCTAAATTCGTAACAAGATTACGTTTCCTAGCAATGTAACCATCTAAGCTATCTGTACTCGCAGCAATAATAAAAATTAAAGCAGCAATAATTTGATTATACGTTATGCTAAACTCCTCTATCCGTATTTGAGGAAATTTTACCTTAATCAGCAAAAAGAACATGATGATCGGTACTAATAAAATTCTCGCTACGGTGATGCGGTTAGCTAAGTTCATGCAATTACCTCCCCTGACAAGTCAAACTCGTAGGAGTGGGTAACACGAACCTTCGCAAGTTCACCAATATTTAATTTCCCATTGGAAACGAACACTTCGCCATCAATTTCTGGAGCGTCGAATTGCGAACGACCAATATAAACGTCGCTTCTTCCATCATATCTTTCAATAAGCACGTCAATCTCTTGCCCAATTCGGCGACCGCCGCGGATATTCGAAATTTCACGTTGAATTTCCATAATCGCATTGGCACGATATTCTTTCACATCATCTGGAACTTGATCCGGCAGTCTTGATGCAGGTGTATCATCTTCCATCGAGTATGCAAACACACCAAGGCGATCGAACTGAACATCTCGTACGAATTGTTTCAAGTTCTCAAAATCTTGTTCAGTCTCACCAGGGAACCCAACAATTAAGGAAGTGCGCAAGGCAACATCCGGAATCGCTTCACGAATTTTACGAACGAGTTCGCGTGTATCTTTCTGGCGACCTGGTCTGCGCATACGCTTAAGAATAGAATCTTCACTATGTTGTAATGGCATATCAATGTACTTGCACACTTTCGGATTCGTCGCCATGACTTCAATCAACTCATCACTGAAGAAGCCTGGGTATGCATAATGCAGACGTACCCACTCAATACCTTCTACTTCACTCACTTTGTTCAGCAAAGTAGGAAGCATGAAGCTATCATAAATATCCGTTCCATAGTTTGTAGAATCTTGTGCAATTAAGCTAACTTCTTTAACACCTTGAGCCGCAAGGCTTGCAACTTCAGCAACGACCGATTCCATACTTCTGCTTTTGAATGCGCCGCGCATAATTGGAATAGAGCAGAATGTACATGCGTTATCGCACCCTTCTGCAATCTTGACATAGGCTGTGTAACGAGGTGTTGTCATCAGTCGAGGCAGGTCAGCGTCATAGTTAAATACCGGATTCCCTACTAGAACCGGTTTCTTGCCTCTAAGCGCTTCGTCCACAATGTGGTTAATCTTATCAAAATCACCCGTACCTACAATGCCATCAATCTCAGGCATTTCTTCCATTAACTGCTTTTTGTATCGTTGTGTTAAACAGCCTGAAACGATTAACGCCTTGAGATTCGCTGTTTGTTTCAGTTCTGCCATATCCAAAATTGTATTTACGGATTCTTCTTTAGCAGCATCAATGAACCCGCAAGTGTTCACGATAATGACTGTCGCATCTTCCTTGTTGTCTACAAGGTGGAAACCACGGCCATGAATTAAACCTGACATAATCTCGGAATCAACCATATTCTTCTCGCATCCGAGAGTAACTACTTTAACCTTTTCTGTCATGAAAGAAACAACCTCCAATAGTCCTAAAAAACACTCCCTACCAGTATAATACAAGCCAATTAGGGTGTCAAAATGTAAAAACCCCCTGAATCCAGGGGGTTTTCCTTCAAGTAACCTTATTCTGCAGATTATTTCATATTAACAAACTGCAAATCCAAGGGAATATCCGCTTTCCGAAGTAGAGCAATTACGGCCTGTAAATCATCACGGCTCTTCCCGGTTACACGAATTTGATCCCCTTGAATTTGAGTTTTCACTTTCAATTTTGAATCGCGAATCAGTATATTAATCTTCTTGGAATTGTCTTGATCAACACCTTGTTTCATACTGATTTTCTGCCTAACCGTGGAACCAGCAGCTGGCTCAACTTTGGAATATTCGAGATTTTTAATCGAGATTCCACGTTTGGTCATTTTGGCATGCATAATATCAAGGACATTCTGAAGTTTAAACTCATCATCCGATGTGACAACAAGCTGGTCTTTATCAAGTTTAATGCTGCTCTTGCTTCCTTTAAAATCAAAACGGGTTAACATCTCTTTCTCCGCTTGTTGAATCGCATTATTTAGTTCTTGCATATCAACTTTGGATACAATATCAAACGAACTCTCTGAACTCATCTACATCCCAACATCCCTTCCATCAAATTACATAGCATTATAGCAAGAACACATAAAAAAGGAAATATCCAACCGCCAATGGCTTCGAATATTTCCCATCACACTATTTTCATTACCCGGGAAAGCGCAGGAACTGGCAAAAAGCTAGCTTTTCTGCAAATTAAGTTGAACCCGCTTCGGATTCGGCGTATCGCCAACAGGTACGAGAGTGCCATTGACCATGAGCTGCAATGCACTAGCTGCACCAACATTCAAATAGGCTGAAGTCGCAATATCAAATGTATCCGTATCACCGGTATTGTACAGTTTCTGTCTTAGCAATGCACCTTTCTCCCCCTCAGGGCTTAGTGCATTAACAGCGATCCAACAAGATCCGGTAATTTTGAATTCGATTTTCAAATTCGCAGTACCTGTGATGATGTAATTATCTACACCTTTTTCATTAGAGCTAAATTTCACCTGCACAGCAGGCGGTGTTGGCGTCGGAGCTGGAGTTGGTGTCGGCGTTGCAAGCACAGATGCTTTACCATCTCCGGTAGCATTCACAGATGTGCTCGGCGAAGGATTCGTCGAGTCTGTAATGCGCGGTGATTGCGTTTGCGCTGGCTTCTCATCCGCTGGCGTTCCCTTATAATTCTTATATGTATAATAGTATACGATCCCGAATATGAGCAAAATAAAACAGACAAACATCAGGCTTGAAGCCCACCGGCTCATCTTTTCTGTATTGCGAACACTTGATCTATTCTTACGAATCGCTTCCACAACAGGCTTCTCAATCGTTGGGGCAGGAATCGTGGACTGATACATATTCAGAACTTCATTCGGGTCAAGCCCTAATGCTTCCGCATAGCTTTTAATAAAAGCCCTCACATAGAAACTCCCTGGGAGCACTTTATAATTTCCTTCTTCAATAGCTTCTAGATAGCGTTTGCGGATCTTAGTAACTTCCTGAAGATCATCCAACGAAATCTTTTTTTCCAGTCGAGTTTTGCGCAAAATGTAGCCTAAGTCAGACATATGGTCACCTCCCCGAAGGAATTATTCATCCTGTTATTGACGTTTCAAACATTAAAAAGGTTCGGACGTATACGTAAATGAATCATAGTTAATTTCTTCATCCGGACTGTTGCGAAGCTCGATAATATAATCGAAGTGATTATAGGTGTATTCCGATTCGCGAATAAAAATGTCTGGATGCTCGATAACTTTGGTTGATGGCTGACCCATAATATCTTGCAGAAGACTGTAATGTTTCTCGTTGGAACGAATCGTCGAAACAATACCATCAATGATATAGACATTGTTTGGGGTCATTTCATCCTCAGAAAGCTGGCTGCGAACAGTTTGTCTCAATAAAGTTGAAGAAACGAACGTCCACCGTTTATTCGCACACACGCTGCCTGCAATAATCGACTCCGTCTTCCCAACACGCGGCATACCACGAAGACCAACAACTTGATTTCCCTCACGCTTGAATATTTCTCCAAGGAAATCAACTAACAAGCCTAACTCATCTCGCGTAAAGCGGAATGTCTTGCGATCGTCAGAGTCTCGTTCTATATATCTGCCGTGACGAACAGCCAAAATATCCACTAATTTAGGGGGTCTCAAAGCAGTAATAGTAATATTATCTACTTTTCTCAACATTTTACCCATCAAATCAATTTTTTCTTCATCATTCGTTTGTAGAAGCATACCACGTGTACGATCTTCAACCCCATTAATCGTCACAATGTTAATATCCAACATCCCCATCAGTGATGCAATATCACCTAACAAACCGGGACGGTTCTTGTGAATTTTGTACTCCATATACCATTCTTTAACGTCCAATTCTTCCACCTCATCATCATCTCTGTCGCACTGATCTGTAGATGAACCAGAATGTCCATCTCCATATCATTAAATTCTACAAATTCCGTCAAAATCCTTCTCGCAATGTTAACAACCTTGACATTATTTCATTTTTAGTTCTTTTAGCTCTTGCGCATTGTAATTTTGGATACCTTTTTGCCAAGCATGTGTTTTCATCAGTGCAAGACGGTTTTCAAAAATTTGCGTCCAGTTAAGATCCGCAGTCAATGCCCCTGAATAATCCATGACCGACACGCCTAAAGATTTCGCTTTCTGCAGCTGTTCCTCACTCGCCTGACTGTAGAAAATAACCCATGATGCGCGGTGTTGATGAACTTGAAAAGTCAACTGCTGAAACCATTGGGTATTATTGTTTAGCAAAACGACGTGATCAGCCTCTTCAGAAGGGGCCCAGGCGGATGGGATTGGACGATCACTTTGCGTTACCCATTCGATAACCGCATTTTGAAACAGAAGATCTTGAATCGCTTGGTTCTTCATGGTTTCCATCTGTTGCAAATCCAATTGGAGCAATGACGCTTGCTCATTCACACTAACTGCACTGCCTGCTGCCCATGGCTGACTTTGCATAAAAGTCCATTTGCTCGTCGTAATGCCTAATGCCATCGTCTCGTTGGCAGATGGAAATAACTCATTTCCAATAACGTATATGTAATCATATGATTTCGTTTTCAATTTCGAAACCACATTATCATCCACCGCATTCAAATCTTTAACCCAGTCATACGCAATCGAATCAGTATCTCGCCAATTCTTTAGCGTTTGACCTAGCACGTCCTTCGCTGAAGCCGGTATTCCTACACTGGATAACAGTAAAACGGACATTTTCTGGTCAAGAAGCTCTTGTTTAATAACTGGAATTCCACGATTCCCACAACTAGCAAGCAGGGTTACTAATAAGGTTAAAATAAAAAGTAAACGAGTGTTCGTCATCATTGATAATTCCTTTCCAGCTTATAAAGCATGCAAAAGCCTCCGAAAGAGGAGGCTCTCACATCATACCCTATTGAATTGTAAAACGGTTATTAACCTTTGTCTACTAATTTTACCATGAGGCGTGCAAGAGTGTGTTTCTCCTGTTCATCCCCAGCATCCCACAACTCTTTGAGAACTCGTTCTTGCTCATTCTGAGGATCCACCTTGTCTGCCAAAAACTCCCCAATTTGAAAAGCCAGCTTGGAGATGGTTTCATCACTCATCCCTGCATGTCCAGCCTGACTCACGCGTTCAGCCAAAAATTCTTTCCATTTGTCGAACACCTTAAGTACAGTAGCCATTGTAAGAAGCCTCCTTTGAGTTATGAGAAATGGTCATTACATACGTAATATGCGCTTCTCCTAACCGAATTATGCGTGGACTTCCCTACCAGAGATACTAAGTCAACCAACCTCCGTTAGGAGAAATAATTTGGCCAGTAATATAGCCGGATTCAGGCAAGGCCAAGAAATAGACAAGGGATGCGACCTCATGTGGCGACGCAAGCCGACCAACAGGAATTTCGTTCGTAATAGCATCGATTTCATCAGCCTCAAAACCGGCCATCATATCCGTCTGAACAGCTCCAGGTGCGACGGCATTCACCGTAACACCTGATGGAGCAAGTTCTTTGGCTAGCGCTTTCGTAAACGCATTAAGCCCACCCTTAGCCGTTGAATATAAAACCTCACACGAGGCACCTGAGATGCCCCATATGGAGGATACGTTAATGATTCTACCATACTTCTGTTTGACCATGGCGTGCATAAACGTTTGTGTGCATAGAAATGAGCCTTTGAGATTGACATTCATGACACGGTCCCAATCTTCTTCCGTCACATCAGCAAGCATCCCATAATGAGAAATCCCTGCATTATTAACGATAATATCTGGTATCATGTTCATTTGTTCCAGCTTATCTCTCATTTTGAGAATCTGCTCATGCGATTGAATATCCGCGGATACGGTTAATACCTTCGCCCCTTGCTTCATGCACGATCGGGCTATTTCATTAGCTGCTTCATGAGAATCCCGATAATGAATGACTATCTGCATACCTACCGCGGCGAAACGTTGGGCTATTGCAGCCCCAATCCCCCTACTAGCACCCGTAATTAGCACGGTCTGTTCGCTAAAGGGTTTACCCGTATTCACGATGGTTCACGACTCTGTACAATGGATACGGCGAGCTTACTCCAATCAAAATGCTCACGGAAACGGCGATTCACATCTTCTAAGGTTAGCTGTTCATACACAGGCAGGATATCAAAGAGATCAATCCCTTTAAACCGATATTTGGTATATTCATTTGCAATCGATTCAGGTGAGTTCATCATTCGCAGGAAACTGCCAATTTTCTTCTTCCGACTACGTTCGAAAGTGATACGATCGAGACCAGACTCTTTTCTTTTTTCAACCTCTTCACGAATTCTGGCAATAAGCTGTTCCGGATCCTTGGTATCCCCACCAACAATGGAGAACGCATACCCGTCACTGCAGTTATACTCATGACCGAAATTATCCGAAATGAGCTGATCATCATAAAGTGTTTGATACATATCCGAGCTGGAGCTGAATAAGATATCCAACATTAACTTGGTCGTTAATTCTCTCTCCAATAGAGGCTTACCCGTAACTGCAGGTGCCGCTTCCTTAAAGCCCATTAAACATTTCGGCAACGAAACGGGAAGTAAAATAATCCTCCGAGCTTCCTTGACTTCATGTGGTTCATCTGGAAAAAACCTTTGGATCTCGCCTTGGGGTGGAAACGTTTTGGCTGCTTGATTATCTTTGACTAACGTTATAACTTCTTGCGGATCTACGCCTCCAACAACGAATAAACTCATGTTGCTCGGATGATAGAATGTGTTATAGCATTCGTATAACGTTTCTTTGGTAATTTCAGCAATAGATGCCACAGTTCCCGCAATATCAATATGAATCGGATGTTTGGCATACAAAGATTCAATTAACCCGTAATAACTTCTCCAGTCCGCATTATCTTCGTACATTTTAATTTCCTGCCCGATAATCCCTTTTTCCTTCTCAACATTCTCGTCTGTGAAATAAGGATTCTGTACGAAATTAATTAATGTCGTTAAGTTTTCTAAGTAGCGGTCTGTTGATGAGAATAAATAAGCAGTCCGATCAAAGCTTGTAAATGCATTGGCAGATGCGCCATTCGTAGCAAACGTTGCAAAAATATCCCCTTCGGGCTCCTCGAACATTTTGTGCTCTAAGAAATGTGCAATACCGTCCGGTACTCGCACTTCCTCTTTACCTTGAACTTGAAAATGATTATCGATAGACCCATACTGGGTAGTAAAGGTTGCGTATGTTTTCTGGAAACCTGCTTTGGGTAACACAAACACATGCAGCCCATTATCAAGCTTTTCATGATAAATCGTCTCATCAAGATGTGGATATGGCATACTCTGCATGGTTTACTCCCCCTTCTGATCCCGTAAAAAGTATATCGTATCCAATTGGACTCGTTTCGCAACCTCTGCTATAGCAGGTATATCCACTTGCTCGACTGCAGAGATCAACCCTGCTACCGTACGTTCTTTTCCTGACAAAATAGCATTGAAATCAAACGAAATCAGCTCAAACGCTGAATCTTGTATTTCACGCAGTTGATTGGAAATCATCGCTCTCGTTTGACTCCACTCAATGTCAGTGATTTCTCCTTGTTCCAAGGCTTTCAGTTGCTTACGTATAATATCTACGGCTTTCTCATAGTTCGCCATTTCAATACCTGACTGTATCGTCAAAATACCTTTATGACCATCAAAACGAGAAGAAGCATAATAAGCTAAGCTCGCTTTCTCACGAACATTCGTAAATAATTTGGAATGTGGATAGCCACCTAGAACCCCATTATACATAAGTGCTGCTGGATACTGATCGTCGCTGTATGAAAGGTTCGTACGTAGCCCCATATTCAACTTACCCTGGTTAACATCCAAACGTTCTACAATCGTCTTCACTTCACCTGTGACACCGCGCGGCGCGGATGTGACATAATTTGCTTCAGCATTCCGCTCAATAGCGAACGATTGCTTCACAATTTCTTCGACTTCGCTAAGCGTCGTATTGCCGACAACATAAATATCCATCGGCGACGATTGGAGCCATTCTTTATACTGTTCGTACAGCTGCTCCGCATTCATACCGTCGAGATCTTCTATTTTACCTAATGGATGAAGCCGGTAGGGTTCTCCACTGCACATTTCTTCCATACACCGTTCAGCTGCATAGCGAATCTTATCATTGATGACAGATTCAATTCGTTTACGAAGCGTTTGCTTCTCTGCATCTACGTATTTCGTGCGGAAATGTTGATCCTCTAATGCCGGACGCGTTAACGTTTCTCCCACAAATTCTAGTCCTTGCTTTAACAAAGAATCCGCTGATTTGACGAATCGATCATTAATAATGTCCATGCGTAGCTGAACGATTTGATAATCGCCTCGTTTATAAATATCAAAACCAAACCCTGCACCATACAAATCGTCTAGATACTCCCGGAACTGCTTCGTTTCTGGACGTAGCTCTGTACCTCTGCGAAGGATAAATGGTGTTAATGCTGTACTCGTGACCGTCTCTTCATCTAGTTGACGTCCTATGTATACGGAAATGGCAAAAGTTTTGAACCGATCTGTCGGTAGAACGTGTATTCGGATATGTTTCCAGCTGCTGCGCTCAAATTGAGTAGGCTTCAAAGGTCAGTCTCCCTTCTATGTCCGTGTAATAAATCCATTATATTCCTATACGAAGAGGAGAAGCAACCATATGTGGCTCCTTCTCCTTGTCCATTTTACACACAGAAAATGTGTTTACCAATTTTTTTGATTTGCTTTCTTGTCCAAATCCATTTGGACGTTGCCGTTTCTGGGTTGAAGTAATAGATACAGCCGCCTGTTGGGTCCAATCCATTCAAGGCATCTCTAACGGCTTTTTTGGAGTTTTCATCTGGCGTTAACCAAATTTGACCATCAGCAACAGCTGTGAAAGCACCTGGTTGAAAAATAACACCAGAAACTGTATTCGGAAAACTGGCAGATTTTACTCGATTTAAAATAACTGCCGCTACGGCAACTTGTCCTATGTATGGCTCACCACGCGCTTCACCATGGACGGCATTAGCCATTAAATTAATATCCTGTTCTGAATATCCAAGATTATTGGAGGGAGTTAGATTGGCAGGCGCGTCCGTACCTGTACCTTTATTATTCGTACCTTGATTGTTATTAGCTGTTTCCGGAGCTGTAGGTTTCCAGTTTTTCGTTGCTTCCCAGAGCTTCAGTTTGGTCTTCGGTCCAACGATACCGTCTACCGTCATGCCAAACTCACCTTGGAATCGCTTCACTGCGGTTAAAGTTTTGTAACCATAATCACCGTCTATGTTGCCGTTATAGAATCCAATGAATTTCAACCTGCCTTGTAATTCATTCACATCCGAACCGGTGGCGCCATAACGCACTTCATGCTTACTAAATGTTTCTTCCGTTGGTGGATTGAATTTGCCCTTTAATTGAAAAGAAACTACCAAAACAAATACAATACAAAATGTAATGACAATTAGTCGTTTATTCATTCCCCTTCTCAACCTCACTTTTCAAATTACAACCTTTTCTTGCTTATTATGAGAAAGTGAGTCCATGATTATACAAATAAAACAAACACTCCCCGAAGGGAGTGTTTATTCGATACGGATTAGGAACTAATCCGGTTATGATGATATTGTTCAAGTGAAATCAGTACTTCACGTGGTTTGCTGCCTTCATAAGGGCCAACTACCCCTTTAGCTTCCATTGCATCAACCAGCCTAGCAGCACGTGTGTAACCAACTCTCATTCGCCTTTGTAGTAAGGATACTGATGCTTGTTTCGCTTCCAAAACAATTTGAACGGCTTGATCATACAATTCATCCTCAAATTCATTCTGCTGCTCTGGCATTTCTTCAACTTGAGGTACGAGTTCCTCCCGATAATTCGCTTGCTCCTGGGTTCGAACGAACCCAACAACCTGTTCAACTTCCCCATCGGAAAGGAATGCCCCTTGGATACGAACTGGCTTTGATGCACCAACTGGCAAGTAAAGCATATCTCCACGCCCCAGTAGTTTCTCAGCTCCTACCATATCCAGAATCGTTCGCGAATCCACTTGCGAAGATACACCAAAAGCGATCCGGGAAGGGATGTTGGCCTTAATAACACCTGTAATAACGTCGACAGAAGGGCGCTGTGTAGCAATAATTAAGTGAATTCCCGCCGCACGTGCCATTTGGGCAAGACGGCAGATTGAATCCTCTACATCATTTGCTGCTACCATCATGAGATCTGCTAACTCATCCACGATAACTACATAGTATGGCAACGGCGGTGCTGTTCCGCTCTCTGTCAGCATGGCGTTATAACCTTCTATATTTCGCGTCCCACTCTTGGAAAATAACTCATATCGTTTCTCCATCTCGACAACGATTTTCTTGAGTGCGAGTGACGCTCGCCGCGGATCCGTAACTACAGGCGCTAATAGATGTGGAATGCCATTGTACACATTCAACTCCACCATTTTCGGATCAATCATGAGGAACTTCACTTCGTTTGGTTTAGCTTTATACAAAATACTTGTGATAATCCCATTGATACAAACCGACTTACCCGATCCGGTAGCACCAGCTACCAATAAATGGGGCATTCTTGCTAGATTACCAACAATCGGCTGACCCGAAATATCTCGTCCAAGAACGACAGACAAGCGTGAACTAGACTCCTGAAAAGCAGACGTTTCCATGACTTCTCGCATCGTAACAATGGATACTTCTAAATTCGGCACCTCGATACCAATCGCGGATTTCCCTGGAATAGGTGCCTCCATCCGTATATCCTTTGCTGCTAGTGCTAGCGCAATATCATCAGTCAATGATACAATTCTGCTAACCTTCACACCAACATCAGGTTGGATTTCATATCGCGTTACTGCTGGACCTCTTACGACTTCTAGAACCTTAGCTCGAACACCGAAGCTTTCTAATGTCGCCTCAAGTTTCCTAGCATTAGCCTTGTAGTCTGCCATTTCGCTTCCCTTCCCTAGGGCAGGTCTTGCTAACAAATCAAGCGACGGTATCTCGTATGGACGAGTCACAATGGCTGGCGCATCTTGAAACTCAAGTGTTACTGGCTCATTCTCATCGTTTTCCACACTTGCTGGAACAGTAGTTGGACTATTGGATACTAATGGAACCGTAGGTCTAACTACATGTTGGGCTTCTTGAATAACTTGTTCTTGGAAATCACGTATAATAGGCGCCCCTGTTGGATCACCAGCATTATGTATAGGTTCAACTATTGGATCTGCAGTATTCGAGTAAACAACTTCCTCCCCGACTAGTTCAGCTTCTCCCTCAGACAAATTATCCTCGATATCATCTTGTTCTCTTGATGCAGCTTTCTTACGGTTCTCCTTAATAGGACGGAGGAGCTCCATAAACAATGGCGATTTCTTCGATTTCTTAACTGGTTGGAAGACTTCCTCGTCAAATTCATCATCCACAGGTACATAGGCTGGCTTCTTCACCTTCGCAGGCGCACTTCCGGCAGATGCTGCCTGAGGCTGTGGTTGACGCCCTTCTCGATCTTGCAACCATTCCTTCATTCTGTCTTTAAAATTTTGTCCTACGTTACTGAAACGACCCTTCACAATATTACCTAGATCCACATAAGAAACACCTGTCGCTAGAATAAAACCCATAACAAAAAGCATATATTGGATTAATCTGGCACCGAGGTAATCAAATAGGAAATAGAGAATGCTGTATAAAAAAGCACCTATCATTCCTCCGCCAATCCCGTGTTCCAAGGCTGCTCGTCCAGCTTCAGTGGGGTGCAATCCCTCTAGCATGGCAGACCATGTCGAAGAAATGACTTTACCCGACGAAAAGTCGTTGTCAGGATATAGTTGAGCAAATAAATCAATATGATTCTTGATTAATAATCCAAGAATGAACAACAAAATGCCCGCTTTTTTAGGCGTTACCATTAGTGGCCAAGCTCGTTTGATCATGGCGTATAAGGCCACATAAATGAAAATAAGTGGTATGAGTGAATACCAAGTCCCCACAAAAAAACGAAACAAATAAACCAATGAATTTCCCACATGACCTTGATGAGCAAGGGCAATGACCGAGAAAATCAAGATGAGGATTCCATACAGCTCGAATAATAAGCTGGTCTTTACAGCCTTCGTCTTTTTCTTGCGTTTCGCCAAGATTGTCACCCCCAAGTCCACATTATACCACATTTGACTCGAGGGATGATACGGGAACAAGACCTAACGAGTTGAAATAACCGCTAGTTGTGGATGGTATGAAATGATATTTCCAGGCGAGTAGTGTTCATTCAAATAGTCTTGTGGATTACAGCTGTACAATCTTACAATGCGTGCTTGATAGCCACTTAACGGCTCAATTTGCACCATCAAACCGTCTACTTCAATATCTACATACTGTGGGGCATGAGCCTCGAATCCTTCAAAAATAACTTCCATCGGAATCACAGAATAATGGATCACTGAACAAGCCCCCCAGAGTTCGCCGCTTTCTTTTCCTCGATCCGGCTGTTCAACTCACGAATGGCATCACCAATCCCACCTACTTGATCGATTAACCCATATTTGACGGCATCGCTGCCAATTACCGTTGTGCCGATATCTCTTGTAAGTTCACCCGTCTTAAACATAAGCTCTTTAAACTTTTCTTCTGTTACGTTGGAATGCTTCGTTACGAAGCGTACAACACGCTCTTGCATCTTATCCAAGTATTCAAAGGTCTGCGGTACGCCAATTACCAAGCCGTTTAGGCGAATCGGATGAATCGTCATGGTCGCAGTTTCAGCAATAATCGAATAGTTAGCAGATACAGCAATAGGAACCCCAATACTATGTCCGCCTCCTAGAACCAAAGCTATCGTTGGTTTCGATAACGTTGCAATCATTTCTGCGATCGCAAGACCTGCTTCCACATCACCGCCAACCGTGTTTAAGATAATCATGACGCCTTCAATCTTGGAATTCTGCTCCGCTGCTACAAGTTGAGGAATGAGATGTTCATATTTGGTCGT
Source organism: Paenibacillus sp. J22FR83 (assembly GCF_059691955.1). NCBI lineage: Bacteria > Bacillati > Bacillota > Bacilli > Caryophanales > Paenibacillaceae > Paenibacillus > Paenibacillus sp. J22FR83. The sequence goes on along the minus strand of NZ_JCAUAM010000005.1, from coordinate 186,132 downwards.
CTTATTCTGAGGAGGCAGTACAATATGCCCCTCTACCTGCCCAATGATCGTTAAACAGAAAATATTTGATTCACCAGAGACCGTATTCGTCTGTCCTAATTGTTGAATATTCTCGAGAACAGCATTCTTCTTAGCTTCCTCTGTCCCTTGTTCCTGTTCTTTCGAGCCTGGTGCTGATGCCACTTGGTAATCCCCTTTCAAATTAAGCTGCTATGACAAGTTGTTCAAGATCTCCCATAGTATGAATAAACTTCTATACTTTCATGCATACATCGCTTTGCAGGAACAAGAAAAAGCTCCCCCCAATTGGAGAGAGCTTTACTATTTGCATAGGCTCAAGTGACTTGTTCGAGTACCTAAACTTCCATAATGATCGGAAGAATCATTGGTCTTCTTCTGGTTTGTTCATATAAAAAGCGTCCGAGAACATCTTTCACATTTGTTTTTAAAGATGCCCATTCGTTTACATTTTCATTCATTAGTTTAGTTAACGTATTTGTTACGATTCGATTGGCTTCTTCAAGAAGTCCTTCGGATTCACGAACATAAACAAATCCGCGTGAAATAATATCTGGGCCGGACAAAATTTTGCCATCTTGCTTACTTAGTGTAACCACGACAACTAGAATTCCATCTTGCGACAGTAATTTACGGTCACGCAATACGATATTGCCTACATCCCCTACACCTAGTCCATCAATTAGGATATTGCCGCTTTGGACTTTCGAACCTTTGCGTGCAGATCCATTTTGAATTTCGACCGTATCACCAATATCGCATAAGAAAATGTCTTCTTTAGGAATGCCGACAGTTTCGGCAAGGATAGCGTGTTGACGCAGCATGCGATATTCGCCATGAATTGGAATAAAGTATTTAGGCTTCATCAGGTTTAGCATAAGCTTCAATTCTTCCTGACTACCATGCCCTGAAACGTGAACACCCGTAACTGATCCTGGGCCATAAATCACGTGGGCACCAATGCGCATAAGCTCATCAACCGTTCTGCCTACGTAACGCTCATTTCCTGGAATTGGAGTTGCCGCAATAATAACCGTATCCCCTGGTAAAATATCAATCTTACGATGGGTTGAACGTGCCATTCTTGTTAGAGCAGACATCGGTTCGCCTTGGCTACCCGTGGATAAGATAACGACACGATCAGCTGCAAGCTTATTAACTTCCTCTGGCTCAATCAACATGCCATCTGGAATGTGTAAATAGCCTAATTCGCTAGCGATCGAAACCACGTTGACCATACTGCGACCAATAACTGTCACTTTGCGATTCGTTGCTGCAGCTGCATCAAACACCTGTTGTACACGGTGAATATTCGATGCGAATGTCGCAATAACAACTCTTTGCTTCGCTTTACGAAATACTTCTTCAATTTCAATCCCTACGCCGCGCTCAGAGCCCGTGTAGCCAGGACGTTCAGCATTCGTACTGTCTGAAAGCAAGGCAAGTACGCCTTTCTTTCCAATTTCAGCCATACGATGCAAATCTGCATATTGTTCATTCACTGGAGTCTGATCAAACTTAAAGTCTCCTGTATGAACAACAACACCTTCTGGCGTATCCAGTGCGACACCAACAGAATCCGGAATACTATGATTGGTTTTGAAGAAAGTTGCCGTAAGAACGCCCAGTGGAAGAACAGATTCCGAATTGATTAGAATTCGGTTCGTCGTTCCGAGCAAGTTCGCTTCCTTCAGCTTAGCCTCGATAAGTCCCATCGTTAACTTCGTAGCATAGAGGGGAACGTTGAGGTGTTTAAGCACGTAAGGTAAGCCACCAATGTGATCCTCATGGCCGTGCGTGATGATAATGCCGCGTACTTTATCCCGATTCTCTGTTAAGTACCCGATATCTGGGATGACAATGTCAATTCCGAGCATGTCCTCCTCTGGAAATTTCAAACCACTGTCAATGACAATAATATCGTTCGCATACTGAACGCAATACATATTTTTTCCGATTTCGCCCACGCCGCCAAGAGCGAAGATCAAAAGTTTATCAATATTTTTTTTGGACAAGAATATACCTCCTTCATAGATTGGACGACGAATTTTAAATGAATAAACCGAACTAGTCACTTGCAACCATTATACATGAAAAAAAACAGCAAATACAAGTTAATACTGAATACGTTTAGATTTCCCAAAAAAAGAAAACCGATGCCGGAAGCACCGATTCATTAGGCATGATCATACAAAAAGTGATTGAATGAATTGTCCTTCTTGCTCGGATACACGAACTAACGGAAGTCGAACGCCGCCTGTTTCAATGCCTTTAAGTGCCAAAGCATATTTGATTGGTGCAGGGCTCGGTGCACAAAAGATACCAGTGAATACTGGATGAAGCTTACGATGAAGCTCAGCAGCTTGCTGAATGTTGCCTTCTAGATAATACTTTATCATAGTTTGCATTTCTTTTCCAATCACATGACTCGCTACACTGATAATCCCTTCACATCCAATAGCTAATGAAGGCAAAGTATTACTGTCATCTCCACTATATACAAGGAAATTAGGGGCAGCATGTGTAAGTATACGTGTCATTTGATCCGTATTCGAGCAATCTTTGGTCGCCACAATATTCGGTATGTGGGAAAGACGAATGGTTGTATCCGCATCCAAGTTCACACCTGTACGTCCAGGCACATTATAGAGCACGACTGGAGTAGTAACCGCTTCTGCTATTGCTTTGAAATGTTGATACAAGCCCTCCTGAGATGGACGGTTGTAATACGGAGCAACGAGAAGTAAAGCATCCACACCAAGTTGTGCTACTTTACGCGAAAAAGCAATTGTATGAACCGTGTCGTTGCTGCCAGTACCTGCAATAATTTTGCAACGTCCTGCCGCAACACGAACGGAAAGTTCAATAAGGCGCAACTTCTCATCTTCTGATAACGTTGGTGACTCCCCTGTCGTCCCACAAATCACAAGGCTATCTGAATGTTGTTCTTCAATTAAATAATTAATTAATGGCTCTACTTGATCCCAGTTAACCTGCAATTGGTCATCAAATGGAGTAACCATAGCTGTGACTACTCTTCCAAAACTCACTTGGTACGCCTCCTGACTTACTTGTTTTATTTGAATAAATTGAATTTTCGATGAAGTGCACGCACGGACTTAATCATGTCGACACCTTGAACAAGCACCCAAATGGTTGTATTCGAATCCGCTGATTGAAGAATTCGGATATCTTCCACTGTTAATGCTTCAACAATATGCGCCATAATACCAGGTACACCATTCATTCCGCCACCAATCACGGACACCTTCGCACAGCCACTCGTAAACTTGGGCTCGTAACCCTGCGCCTTAAGTAATTGAACTGCACGTTCGGCCTCATGATCAAAGACCGTATATACAACGCCTGAAGGGTTTACATTAATAAAATCAACACTAATCTGATGCTGAGCCATCGTTTTGAATACTCGAAGTTGAAGATCGAACTCACCATCAACGGCAGCAACCTGAATCTGTGTTATATTCGTGAAATGTGCAATCCCTGTAACAAAGCGATCTTTAACTTGGTTAATGTCTGTTGACACATTGTCAGAAGCAGTGACAAGTGTTCCTTCTTCCTTCGTGAACGTTGATCTCACACGAATCGGAATATTGGCTTGCATAGCAACTTCAACAGCGCGCGGATGAATAACTTTAGCACCATTATGAGCCATATTACAGATCTCGCTAAAACTCACGCGTTGCAATGGTTTAGCATCCTCAACAATTCTTGGATCCGCTGTCAAAATACCATTAACATCTGTGAAGATATCTACGATTTCTGCTTTCAGTGCGGCGCCAAGCGCTGTTGCTGACGTATCACTGCCCCCGCGGCCTAAAGTCGTCAACTCATCATGACTTGTTTTCCCTTGAAAACCAGTGACAATAACGACCTGATCTTGCTCTAGTAATTCAAAAATCCGATTCGGTTTCATCGCAATGATCTGAGCATTGCCATGATTCTCATTCGTAATTAGACCTGCTTGCCCACCCGTCAAAACTGTGGATCGAATTCCTGTTTTGTTCAATAAACTACACAAAAGTACTGCAGATATTAATTCTCCGCAGCCCATTAACATATCGAGTTCCCTTGCTGGCAGCCCTTCCCCATTCTTCCGAACGAGGTCTAGAAGCGTATCAGTCGCATAGGGTTCCCCTTTTCTTCCCATCGCAGATACAACAACAACTAGTTTATAATGTTGAATTAGTGCGTCTTGAATGTGTCCTATAACGTGTTCTCTAGCTTGTGCGGTGGAAAGTGAAGTACCTCCGAATTTCTGAACTAGAATTCGCATGAGTATCCTCCAATTTCACTGCTCAAAAGGCAGTATGCTGATTATTGTTGCTCTATAGCAATATATTCAGCAATCTGTACCGCATTCCAAGCAGCACCTTTTAACAAATTATCTGACACAATCCACAGGTTAAGCGCTTTAGGGTTGCTCAAATCTCGACGAACACGACCGACGAAAGTTTCGAGTTTACCCGCAGCATCCGTAGCAAGTGGGTACAGTTGCTCAGATGGATTGTCAACAAGAACAATACCGGGTGCATTCGCTAGTAGATTTTTCACTTCTTCAATATCATACTCTTCTTTCAATTCTACATAGACGGACTCTGAATGCCCGTAAACAACAGGAATTCTCACGCATGTAGCTGTGACTTCAATGGACTCATCGCCCATAATTTTCTTTGTTTCAAGAATCATTTTCATTTCTTCATTCGTAAAACCATTATCCAAAAATTTATCAATTTGCGGAATGGCATTGAAAGCAATTTGATGCTTGACTGGTAAAGAGCCCACTGGCAAAATTGCCGGATTAGCCTCATTTCCTGCTAGCACTTCTTTGGATTGTCGCAGCATTTCATTAATGGCTTTAGCCCCAGCACCAGAAACGGCTTGGTACGTGGAAACGATAATACGTGAAATGCCATAGCGGTCATACAGTGGTTTAAGTGCTGCAACCATTTGAATTGTAGAACAGTTCGGATTAGCAATTATCCCTTTATGCTCATTGATTTTCTCAACATTCACTTCGGGTACAACAAGTGGTGTATCCGGGTCCATACGGTACGCACTCGTATTGTCAATACAAATCGCACCTGCTTCAACAGCATGCGGTGCCAATGCTTTGGTGACATCGCCTCCAGCACTAAAGAGCGCCAGATCTACACCATGGAAACTGTCCGGAGTAGCTTCTTGCACAACTACTTCTTGGCCTTTGAATGCAATCTTTACACCAGCAGAACGAGCAGAAGAGAGTAATTTCAATTCCTTGATGGGGAAATTCCGTGCTTCTAGTAGACGGATGATTTGCTCGCCGACAGCGCCTGTAGCGCCTACAACTGCAACGTTGAACAGCTTCTGGTTGGACATAATCTGGTTTCTCCCCCTCAAGTTGACATCTATCAGTTAGTACTGAAATCTCTCAATAATCATGGGTTGCAATTGCTTGCCTTCCAGCGCAGCTTCACAAGCTTCCATTATCAAGTCCATCCGGGCCACCAACGAATTTGGCTTAGCTCCTGGAGCATCTTGACCGTATGGCACAAAGTAAATATTCTTGGTCACCAATAACTTTGCAATGTTCATTGCATTTAATCCTAAACCATCATTTGTTGAAATCGCTAATACGAGCGGTCTCAAGTTTCTCATTTGTGCTTTAGCTGCCATTAGAACGGGACTTTCTGTCATTGCATTTGCTAGTTTACTAGTTGTATTCCCCGTACAAGGAGCAATCACCATCACATCCAACAACTTGGAAGGACCTAGCGGTTCCGCATCTACAATGGTAGAAATAATCTCGTTACCCGTAATATCTTTCAGCATTTGCTGCCAGTCAGCAGACTTACCAAACCGTGTGTCTGTCGTCATGACTGTATTAGATACAATCGGAATGACACGAGCACCCGCATCTACAAATCTCTTAATTTGAGGCATGACCTCTTCAAGTGTACAGTGAGAACCGGTTAATGCATAACCGACTGTTTTCCCTTGCCAATTCATTCCACATCGCTCCTGTCTTTGAAGTCTTCCTCGATCAGCTGACTTAAGGTGTTAGCCATAATACGGCCAGCTGTTTTGGGGGCGACGATTCCAGGTAAACCGGGCGCTAGCATCGCTTTAATGCCTCTCTTCTCGGCAAATCGGAAATCCGTTCCGCCGGGTCTCGAAGCTAAATCGATAATAAGCGCGCGATGTGGGATATTGGTAATAACTTGCGCTGTGACTATCATAGTCGGAATTGTGTTAAAAAGCAAGTCAATATTCCCCACTTCCGGGTACAGATCCTTCGTATAAAAAGGCTGAAAACCCATCTCCCACGCCCTTGCATAATGCTCCGGTTTCCTGACACCAACCTTGACGGTTGCCCCTAATCCTTGCAAAGTTTTGGCCATAGTAAACCCTGTTCGACCAAATCCTAGTACCATACATGTGGAACCATGAATTGTAATATCGGTGTTCTGGATGGCCATCATAAGCGCACCCTCTGCAGTTGGAATCGAGTTATAGATGGCAATATCATCACGATCTAATAACTCTACAAGCTCAATGTTATGTGCTGAAACGAGCTTCTTCAAATAGCTCTTCGCCATACCTGTGTATACCTTGGCATGTTTCGGCAATGAAGATATATGCTCATCTGTCAAAATCATCTCTTCACTTGAGAAAATTGATTCCACTTGTCCTGTCTCATCCGTACCTACAACTGGTAATATTAGTGCGTCCACATGCCCAAACAATTCCGGATCTAACTTCACATTCGTTACACCATGAAATTGCCTCCCGAGATTGTCAAATCCGAGTAAAATAACGGTAGCGTCTAGCTCAGTAAATTTCTGAATTACTTCAAGTTGCCGGGCGTCTCCTCCCATAATAGCAACCGAAATCCCAGTAAGCATTCTTGCTTACACCCCTTCCTCGGTCCGTTTCGATACGTTATAGTATGCGTTCGCCTAAGGATGGGTGACTTCCGACTTTGCATCCTCTGAAATGAGAAAGAACCCCTTCCTAAGAAGAGGTTCTTTCCCTTTCGTTATGTGATCCCGCAGCATTAACGGCCAGTATGGCCGAAGCCGCCTGACCCACGTACTGTTTCTGTCAACGCATTGACAAGAGTTAATTGGATTTGTGGTACACGCTGGAATACCATCTGAGCTATGCGTTCATTCCTCTGAATGATGAAAGGTTCCTGGCCATGATTAATCAGCAACACTTTAACCTCGCCGCGGTAATCGGCATCAATGGTTCCAGGGGAATTAAGCGTTGTAATACCATGTTTATATGCCAGACCGCTTCTAGGACGAATCTGTGCTTCAAGTTCAGGTGGCATGCTTAGCGCGAAGCCCGTTGGAATCAATCGACGTTCACCAGGCGCAAGTACAATTGGCTCTGTAACTGCAGCATGTAAATCATAACCGCTGGCTGCTTCAGACATTTTCTGTGGTAAGAGAATGTCCTCCTGGCCTTCAATCCTTTTCACTTGCACTTCATAATCAAAGGGAGACAAGCTGATCCCTCCTGAAGCCGCTAATAACATCATCCGCATTCCCAACCATGGACAGAGCAAACGGTGTAGCAAATAAATTTTTCGTCAGTTGGCGAATATGATCCATATTCACGCTCTCGATACGTTCAATCATTTCATCCAAACTATAATGCTTGCCAGTCATCAATTCATTTTTACCAAAACGGTTCATACGACTGCTTGTGCTTTCTAAACTCAGAATTAGGCTGCCTTTCAGCTGCTCTTTTCCCTTCTTGAGTTCATTGTCTGTCATTCCATTTACAGCAATATCATGAAGCAGTTCCATCGTTACTTTCAATACTTCTTCCGTTTGCTTAGGTGCCGTACCTGTATAAATGGTAAACATCCCGCTATCGATATGAGAAGAGTGATAGGAATACACAGAATAGGCTAATCCACGTTTCTCTCGAATTTCTTGGAACAATCTTGAGCTCATACCACCACCAATGGCATTATTCAATAAAACCATCGGATACAAATTTTCCTCTTGCAGGGACAATCCAGGCAATGACAGACAAATATGATTTTGTTCTGTTTTCTTCGCATGGAAAATCAACTCGCTAAGGAAATCTGGTGCATCATAGCTTGTTTCAACACCTGATTGTGAGAAATTGCCGAAATGTTTTTCGATTAAATCCTTGACATTATCATCAATATTTCCAGCAATACTCAGAACTGTATTCTCTGTATTGTAATTTTGTTTGAGATAGGAGCGAAGATCATCTGACTTCATTTTGGACAAATTATCTTGCGTACCTAGAATTGTATAACCCAAAGCATGAGCGCCATACGAAGCTTTCGCTAACAAATCATGCACGAGATCATCCGGTGTATCTTCATACATGGAGATTTCTTCGTAAATAACATTCTTCTCTTTTTCAAGCTCACCTTCATCAAATGTGGAATGGAAGAACATATCCGACAGAACATCCATGGCCAAAGGCAAATGCTCATCCAATACTTTGGCATAATAACAGGTATATTCTTTGGAGGTGAAAGCATTCACATTTCCGCCGATGCCATCAAAAATTTCTGCGATATCTTTCGCCGAATGACGCTCCGTACCCTTGAACAACATGTGTTCAATAAAGTGTGAAATACCATTGTTTGTTTGTGATTCGTTACGTGAGCCTGTTTTTACCCAAATCCCGAATGTTACTGATCGAAATGTAGGGATTTGTTCCATAACCACTCTCAATCCATTATGTAAGCGATATTTGATCACCAAGGTTCCTCCTCGAAATGGTACACCTATAAGTCCAATTCTCCTATTATACTTCCTCAGTCTAACAAAAATGTGCCTAGGACTCAAATTAGCACCGGTAAATCATGATTATTTCGTGATTTGCCCCTGTCCAGCGATCCTTTTGGAAGATAGAAGGTCTGAGACTGTACCTACTACTAATCCTTTTTTCTTAATGAGGCTAATCATACCTGGCAACGCATCCCTTGATGAAACGGTCGGATGCATCAGGATAAGTGTCCCCGGTTCAACTTGATTAGACAATCGCTCAAGAATGCGACCAGCACCTGGATTTTTCCAATCAATCGTATCAAACGTCCACAATACCGTTTGTAGCTTAAATTCAGAGGCAACTTGAACGGTCTCTTGATTAAAGTAACCTGACGGAGGCGCAAATAAAGTGTTTTTAACACCTAGTTGCTTCAGTAATTCCTCTGTTTTCGAAATTTCTTCTACTGCTTTACTCCGTGAAATCGTGCGCATGTCTTTATGTGAATAGGCGTGATTCGATACCTCGTGCCCTTCGCTTAAAATACGTTTGGCCATTTCTGAATTCTTCTTTAACCAGGATCCATCAAAGAAGAAAGTCGCATGGACATTTTCTTTGCGAAGCGTCTCTAACATACTCGGTAAATATTCATTGCCCCATGCCACATTGATCATAATAGAAACCATTGGCTTCTTGGGATTGCCTTTATAAACAGGATTAGGACCAAGATCATCCAATTGAATACTTGGCTCTACTTCTTTCATCACGTAATTAATTTGATTAGGAGTTAATTGATGCTCCGCCAACTTCAGCGTTTCGTCAACATCCACTTCAAGACCATTGTAGCCAGGGATTGCTTTCCAAACGGAATCCACTTTCGCATTAATAGGAGCGACCCTACGTTTCTCTGCTTCTTTGGTTATCGTTTCTAATAAAGTGGATTTATTGGCAGATGCAAACACGGGACGTATGTCAACCTTCGTTTCAACACCCTCATGTTCAACATGCAGTTGATTACTTTTAACTTGTTGAATATAAGTTTCAATACTTGGGATTGCATTCACAGTAAATAGAACCATAGCAAAAAAACTCCCAAATAACATCCATTTTCTGTGGAGCATACACAGGTCCCCTTTCTTCATACTAGAAGAATTTATATGTTTAGCCATATAAATAAATTGGCTTTAGAACCCCTTAAACGCTACTCTCCTTCTCATGAAAGTGTAGGCGTTTCTTTGGTCTCCTGATTGTATGAAGGTTGGGACAAGAGTAGAACTGTGCATGTCCTCGAAATGAAGGAAAAGCAAAAAAGAGACAGATAGATCTGACTCTTTATCCTAAACTATGAATGAAACGCGCTTACAAGTCTCTAGCTCTGTGCAGAAACTTGTGAAGTTAGCGTCGCTTTGCGTGAAAGATTTACTCTTCCTTGTTGATCAATCTCAGTCACTTTAACTGTAATTTGATCTCCAACGTTCACAACGTCTTCTACTTTAGCTACACGCTCTGTAGAAATTTGTGAAATGTGTACAAGACCTTCTTTGCCTGGAAGGATTTCAACGAAAGCACCGAATTTCTCAACACGTTTCACTGTACCCAGATAAGTTTCACCAACGATGACTTCACGCACGATGCCCTCAATAATGGAGCGAGCTTTCTCGTTCATTTCTTGATTGGACGATGCGATGAATACGCGGCCGTCTTGCTCGATGTCGATCTTCACGCCAGTTTCCTCAATGATTTTATTGATGATTTTACCACCGGCACCAATAACATCACGGATTTTGTCTGGATTAATATTCATTGTAAGAATTTTAGGCGCATATTTAGATAGATTTTTGTTTGGTGTCGAAATACGGGATACCATTTTGCCCAAGATGTGCAAACGGCCTTCTTTCGCTTGTTGCAACGATTGTTGCAAGATGCTGCGGTCAATCCCGTCAATTTTGATATCCATTTGAAGTGCTGTGATACCTTCTGCAGTACCAGCAACTTTAAAGTCCATATCGCCTAGGTGATCTTCCATTCCTTGAATATCGGACAAAATGGAGAAATGATCGCCGTCTTTGATAAGACCCATTGCAATACCTGCTACTGGTGCTTTAATCGGAACACCGGCATCCATAAGGGCAAGAATACTTGCACAAATACTTGCTTGAGAAGTTGAACCGTTCGATTCCAATACTTCTGATACAAGACGGATTGTGTAAGGGAACTCAATTTCATTTGGGATGATCGCTTCAATAGCTCTCTCACCTAACGCACCATGTCCAATCTCGCGGCGGCCTGGAGGACGCAATGGTCTTGCTTCCCCAACGCTGAATGGAGGGAAGTTATAATGATGCATGAAACGTTTGGTTTCTGTCAGATCTAAACCATCTAAGATTTGAACATCGCCAAGTGCCCCTAATGTACAAATACTAAGCGCTTGAGTTTGTCCACGTGTGAACAAACCAGACCCGTGTGTACGCGGCAACAAGTTGACATCGCACTCAATTGGACGAATCTCATCTGGTTTACGTCCATCAGGTCTTACTTTATCATGCGTGATCAAGCGGCGAACTTCTTCTTTCACGATATCATACAAGGTTTCTTTCACATCACCAAGAAGACCTGGTGTTTCTACGTATAAAGCAGTGAAATGCTCAACAGCATCCGCGTTGACAACATCGATTGCTTCTTGACGAGCATGCTTCTCAGGAATTTTGATCGCATCCACTAATCTAGCTTGAGCAAATTCACGCACCGCGCTATTTACTTCAGCATCAACAGCATGCAGTTTAACTTCCATTTTGGGTTTACCCACTTGCTCAACCAATTCTTCAATTGTTGCAACAATCTTGCGGATTTCATCATGACCGAACATAATCGCTTCTAGAACGACTTCCTCGGAAACTTCTTTCGCGCCAGCTTCAACCATCATAATCGCATCTTTGGTACCTGCAACAGTTAAGTGAAGATCACTCTTCTCGGCAACTTCACCAGTTGGATTGATTACGAATTGACCATCTACACGGCCAACGATGACACCGCCTACAGGACCATTAAATGGAACATCAGAGATAGCAAGAGCCGCTGACGTACCGATCATTGCAGCCATTTCAGGTGGACACTCTTGATCCACGCTCATGACGATCGACACGATTTGAACATCATTTCGGAAACCTTCAGGGAAAAGTGGACGAATCGGACGATCCGTCAAACGGCTCGCAAGAATCGCTTTCTCACTAGGACGTCCTTCGCGCTTAATAAAACCACCCGGAATTTTACCTACCGCGTATAATCTTTCTTCATAATTCACTGTTAACGGAAAGAAATCTAAATCTTTCGGTCCGCTGGAAGCCGTTACTGTGCTAAGCACAACCGTATCACCGTAACGAACAGTTACAGCTGCATTGGCTTGTTTGGCTAGTCGGCCTGTTTCAAGAATGAACGGCTTACCGCCAAGTTCCATTTGTACCCTTGTCTCCATAATATCCTCCTAAGGCATGGTTTGTGTTTCAAAATATGTGTTTGATAAACATGTACAGAAATCATAAGATCCAGAGACCAATCCGAATCTACTCCGTATGTATGCAAAATAGACAAGCTATGGAGTTATCCTCTATTTCTGCGTTATGTCTAGTATTTCCTTCTTTTCCCGTTTTAAAAATACAAGAAAAAGCAACCTTTTGCTGCTCTCTGCCAGAGCTTTATCAAGCCTAGCAAACGAGCAACAGGTTGCTTCTCATTGTCTGTTTTATCGACGCAAACCAAGCTTTGCAATCAAAGCACTATAGCGGCTTACATCTTTGTTTTTAACATATGCTAGCAACTTACGACGTTGTCCAACCATTTTAAGCAAACCACGGCGGGAGTGGTGATCTTTCTTGTGTGTACGAAGGTGGTCTGTAAGATTAACAATGTTTTCTGTAAGGATTGCTACTTGTACTTCAGGTGAACCTGTGTCGGTATCGTGTACTTTGTGTGTTTGAATCAGTTGCGTTTTGCGCTCTTGCGTAATTGCCATAATCGTTCATCTCCTAAATTCTAATTAGTATCCCCGCTAGCCTAGAAAGCGCCGATGAAAACGTCAATCCAAGCTAAGGTTCATGCCAAATGAACACGTCCATTCGACAACGTTATTCAGTATAACACAATTGACCAGAAGAAGTAAATGTATGATTACATCTCTAACGTCAATTTCTGTTTTGCTTCTATGGAATCAAGTTTAATTTGAGCAACTAAATCTTCCAGTGAAGTGAACTTACGTTCTGGTCTAAGAAAAGCAATAAGCTCAACCACAACGGTTTCTCCATATATTTGTTCGGAAAATTCGAATAAATGCGCTTCAAATGAGGGTTTGAGTTCGCCTGTCTCAAATGTTGGTTTCACACCAATATTCATGACACCTTGATATTTCTCCCCGCGAACAGTCGCTTGAATGGCATATACACCGTTCTTGGGACTAACATACGATTCATCCAATTGAAGATTAGCTGTGGGGAATCCAAGTGTTCTCCCTCTCTTCGCACCATCTACAACAGTACCACTAATGCTATATGGACGTCCCAGCAACCTAGTCACTGTTTCCAATTCGCCAACCTGCAAGGCTTCGCGTATACGTGTACTACTCACTTTTTCACCATTCATATGAAAAGGTCTCACCACTTCAACTGAGAATTTCCCGTGACTCAACTCACAGAGCGAATCCGGAGTACCTTTGCCTTGAAATCCAAAGGTAAAATCAAAACCACATATGACGCTATCCACGCCAAGACGATCAAGTACGCCATCCACGAATTGTTCTGGCGTTAAGCGCATCAGCGATGCGTCAAACGTTACAATATATACGTGATTGATGCCCATACTCTCGAAGATTTGCATCTTCTTCTTCGTTGGCGTTAACGACTCCACATATTTATCTTGCCCCATCACCGCTCTAGGATGCGGGTAAAAGGTCATGATAGCTGAGTTTAACCCCAGATTTTTAGCCGTAAGCATAGCCCTACCAATTACCTCTTGGTGTCCTAGATGTACACCGTCGAAGTCACCTATAGCCACCACTTGTTTGCCAACAATCTGCGCTAACTCATCCAAATCCATCGGATATGATATTGGTATTATTTGCATAAAATTCCGTTTCACCTGCCCATTTCAAACCGTCCCGCGACGTTATGATTAAAGGAATACTTTGGCCGGGACCAAGACGTGGCTAGTGCTTTTCCATTCAAACAGACCAAGAAATCGTTCATCTGGTGAATAGGCCCGAAATATGGTTTGTGAAGCATCTGCATGAGCCACTCGATTCGCAGCTAGAGCTATTTTCTTACCTTGCAAAGAATGAAGAGCTTCTTGATCATTGAGGGAAATAGATGGAATATGTGAGATGGCTATATCCATCGGAATCATATGCTGTTGTAAGGTTCCCTCTTCCTTCAATTGAACAATTTGCTCAAAGGTTAAACATTGTTCCTTACGAATATTACCTGTAGACGTACGAATCAGACTTTCCATGACAGCTGGATATCCCAGTGCCCTCCCTATATCTACACACAATGTTCGAATATAGGTACCTTTGGAGCATACGGCACGAAAACGAATTTCAGGATGCTTCTGATCCAAGTTCAGCTCGAGAATTTCAAGTTCGTAAATCGTCGCTTTCCTTGCTTTTCGTTCAACTTCCTTACCCTCTCTTGCTAATTCGTAGAGTCGTTTGCCATCTACTTTAACCGCAGAGAACATAGGAGGAATCTGCTCGATGTCTCCTAAGAAAGATTCAAGTACACCACGTATTTCACTTTCTTCGAGTGATACCTGTGATACTTCTTCCAAGACAGTCCCTGTCATATCTTCCGTATCTGTCGATAGCCCAATACGTAAAACAGCTTCATATTCCTTCGGCAACTCTTGAATATACTCAACCATACGTGTAGCACGACCAATGCAAAGTGGCAAGACACCTGTCACTTGTGGATCAAGCGTACCCGTATGTCCAATTCGTTTAATACTTAAAATCCTTCTGACTTTGGCGACAACATCATGGGATGTAAAGCCCGCTGGTTTCCAAACAGGCAGTATACCTTCTAGCGTCATTTCAGCTTGTCCCCTACTTCCTCAACCATTTTAGCAATTGCTTCATCTAGCGTACCATGAATCGTACATCCAGATGCTCGAACATGACCTCCGCCACCAAGTGACTGTGCAATCGCAGCAACATCGACTAATCCGGAGGAACGTAGACTTACTTTAATGACGCCTGATGCCTTCTCCTTAATCAGCATGCCTACCTCAACACCCTCAACATTACGAGGATAATTCACCAATCCATCCAAATCATCACTCGAAGCACCTGTCAACTCCAAATCTGCGAGTGACACAGCTAGCCAAGCTAACTTGCGATCATAGGCAAAGGAAAGTGTTGATAGTGCTTTTTGGAGAAGTACAATCTGTGCATACGTCATCCGTTCAAGGACAAGTTCAGCGATTTCTGCACCCTTAACTCCTAACTCCAACATGGAAGCTCCGATTTTCATAACCTCAGAAGAAGTATTTGAGTAACGGAAACCACCTGTATCTGTAAGCAGGCCCGTATAGATGCATTCACCGAATGAAATGTCAGGTTGAAGTTTCATATGTAATGCCAAATCATACAAAATTTGAACGGTTGCCGCGGCATCATGTTTGATTAAATGACAGGAACCAAATTCATCATTCGTTGGATGATGGTCAATATTGAGTAGGTTTACCTGCTCATCAAAAAGAGTGCTGATCCTACCCATTCTGGAGAAATCAGCACAATCAACACTTATGATGGTTTGATACAGTCGATTCGGTGCCTGTTCACTATAATCAATCGTTTGTTTACTACCGTCGAGGTAGGAAAACTTAGAGGGCATTGCGCCCTCATTGATCATTGTGAATGACTTTCCCAGTTGACTTAAAATCCAACCTGTTGCATACGTTGAACTGGCAGCATCTCCATCCGGCTGGATGTGAGATACAACCAAGAAATCATCATGCTGCTCGATAAATGCAGCTGCTGCTGCCAGCTGCTGACAGTATTCGGTGGCATGGTTCATTCCGTTATTCATACGTTTGTATTTCCTTCCTGATTGAGCTTATACAACAATTGGTCAATGTGACTACCATAGTCGATCGAAGCATCAAATTTAAACTGAAGCTCTGGAATTTTGCGCAAACGAATTCGTTTGCCTAATTCAGAGCGAATGTAACCTGAAGCAACAGAAAGTGCCTTAAGTGTGGCAGCTTTCTCCTCTTCAGTTCCCATTACGCTTAAATACACACGAGCCAGCGACAAATCATTCGTCACTTCAACACCTGTAACGGTCATAAAACCAATACGAGGATCCTTCAGTTCAGCTTGAATGATCTGACTTAACTCTTTCTTAATCTGTTCGCCAACTCGACCTACACGAACTCTAGCCATTTATTATCACCTCTCAACGGACTCCATGATAAAGGCTTCAATAATGTCGCCCTCTTTAATATCATGATAACGCTCAAGAGATATACCACACTCATAGCCTTGTGCAACTTCTTTTTGGTCGTCCTTGAATCGTTTCAAGGAATCAATCTTGCCTTCATGAACAACAATTCCACTACGCACTAGGCGCGTTTGTGCATTACGAGCAATTTTACCTGAAGTTACATAACAACCTGCAATTGTTCCTGAACCAGTAATTTTGAATACATTACGTACTTCAGCTTGACCAAGAACAACTTCCTTAAAGACTGGATCCAGCATGCCTTTCATCGCTTGCTCGATTTCTTCAATTACGTTGTAAATGATGTTATGCAGACGGATATCTACTTTCTCTTGATCAGCTGTTGCTTTCGCAGCAGGCTCAGGACGAACGTTGAATCCGATAATAATCGCATTGGATGCAGAGGCCAGAATAATATCAGATTCCGTTACTGCGCCAACCCCATTATGAAGGATCTTAACACGAACACCTTCAACTTCAATCTTCTCAAGAGAGCTTTTCAGTGCTTCTACAGAACCTTGAACATCACCTTTGATAATTACATTCAGATCTTTCACTTCACCGTCTTTAATATGCTTAAAGAGGTCTTCCAAGGTAACACGTGAATTAGCTGTCATCTCGGATTGACGAAGTGCAATCGCACGGCGTTCAGCGATATCTCTTGCTTTACGCTCATCTTCATAAGCCAGGAATGGATCTCCAGCTTGTGGAACTTCTGTCAGACCCGTAATTTCAACCGGAGTTGAAGGACCTGCTTCTTTCAAACGTTTACCTTTATCATTAACGATCGCACGCACACGACCGAAGCATACACCAGCTACGAAGCTATCTCCAACTTTTAACGTACCATGTTGAATTAGAATTCTAGCCACTGGGCCTCTTCCTTTATCCAACTCAGCCTCAATAACAGTCGCTCTAGCACGCTTGTTCGGGTTAGCTTTGTACTCTTGTACTTCAGCTACGAGCAAGATCATTTCAAGCAAGTTTTCAAGGCCAATACGTTGTTTTGCGGAAATTTCGCAGAAAATCGTATCGCCGCCCCACTCTTCTGGAACTAACTCGTAAGCAGTGAGAGCTTGTTTGATTTGGTCTGGATTAGCGCCTTCTTTATCAATCTTGTTCACAGCAACAATGATTGGTACACCAGCCGCTTTAGCGTGACTAATCGCTTCTACGGTTTGTGGCATTACACCGTCATCTGCTGCAACAACGATAATCGTAATATCCGTAACTTGAGCACCACGAGCACGCATTGTAGTAAACGCTTCGTGACCAGGTGTATCCAAGAAAGTAATTTTCTTATGATTAACTTCGACTTGATAAGCACCAATGTGCTGTGTGATTCCGCCTGCTTCGCCTTCCGTAACACTTGTTTTACGAATGGCATCAAGCAAAGTAGTTTTACCATGATCGACGTGACCCATGATTGTAACAACAGGTGGACGTTCAAGCAAATCAGCCTCGTCATCGATCTCTTCGAATGTTTCGAAGTTATCTTCTTCGACTTTGATTTTGATTTCAACTTCGACACCAAATTCAGAAGCAATCAATTGGATCGTTTCCAAATCCAACTCTTGGTTGATCGTTGCCATTGTACCTAGGAATAAAAGTTTCTTGATAACTTCCGAAGCATCTTTGTGAAGCAACTTCGCTGTTTCACCAACCGTCATGTTGCCACGAACGATGATCTTCTTAGGTGTGTTATCCACTTTTTCTTTCTTAACAACGTCTTGTTGGTAACGACCTCTGTTGTTTCCGCGTTGGTTGCCTCTGTTGTTTCCACCAGGACCACGATTACCACCAGACCTATTATCGTCAAAACGTTTTGGCGTTGGTTTGGATTTCTTTGTTGTTATGACACCAGCTTTTGCTGCTGCATCATCCAACTCAGCCGCGGTTGCACCAACGTGAAATTGTGGTTTAGCTTCTTGCACAACTGGTCTTCCACTTTGGTTGTTGTTGCGGTTCTCAAAGGGCTTGGACCCACGATTAGGACCAGCACTGCGATTCGGGCTAGATTGAGGACGCCCACTGTTCGCGCTTTGACCACTGCTTGCTCCAGGACCGCCTGCACCTTGATTTGGGCGTGAACCTGCATAGTTGCTGTTCGAGCGTGGTGCTCCGCCTTGTCCTTGACCTTGACTATAGCCTTGGCTAGCTGGACGGTTGCTGTTGTTGTATCCGCCGCTGCTTCCACCTGAAGGACGTTGTCCACCAGGATTGGAGCCTTGATACCCTGTACGTTGCCCACCTTGGCTGGAGCCTTGACCAGAAGGACGTTGTCCACCAGGATTGGAGCCTTGGTAACCTGTACGTTGTCCACCTTGGCTGGAACCTTGGCCACTAGGGCGTCCACCATTTGGATTAGACCCTTGATAGCCCGTACGCTGACCACCTTGAGAGTTGTTAGAACGATTTCCTTGATAATTACTGCTTTGTCCACTTGGGCGTGACTGCTGTGGGCGACTTGATGAATTTTGATTTTGTGTAGACTGACTTTGTTGAGGAGTCGTAGCTCCAGTTGATGTAGTAGGTTGACTACTAGCAGATTGTTGCTCATTAGTAACTGGCTTAGCCGCCGGAGTTACTGCACCTTTATTCTCTTGTGCTGGAGCCTGCGATGCAGGATTCTGATTCGTCGTAGATGAACTCACATTTCCTCCGTCCGTAGCTGCTCGTTTGGCAGCTGCATTAGCTTTGATATCTCTAAAGAACTTTTCCACACTGCTAACCGCGTCATTTTCCATTACACTCATGTGGTTGTTAACAGGTATATTTAATCGTTTGAGAATGGTGATAATTTCTTTGCTGCTCATATTGAGCTGTTTCGCGTATTCGTAAACGCGTGTCTTGTCTTTATTATCTTGTTTATTGGTCAATATGTTTCACCTCCGCAGGATTTTCTTGACTCTTCTGCAGCATCTGCGCGAAGCCTCCGTCCAATACACCTATGGTGACACGCATTTCTTTCCCAATGCTGCGGCCCAATTCATACTTAGTACCCACTTCCATGAGCTTAACCCCATAGAATAGGCATTTATCTTGAAATTTCTTACGTGTATTAGCAGAAGCGTCTTCCGCCATAATAACTAGCTTGGCCTCACCCGCGCGAATGGCTTTGAATACACCTTCGTCACCCGTAACGAGTTTCCCGGCTCTCATCGCCAATCCTAATTGATTAAGAAATTTAGGATTCATCTTCTGCTTCCTCCTCTTCTTTCGAAGAAAGGAACTCATCTTCAACACGAATGAAATCTTGCTCCAGTTGGTCATAAATGTCTGCGCCTACAGCATGCTTCAGAGCTCTATCCAGGGCTTTGCTTTTCTTTGCCAATTTAAAACAAGAAACTTTACCGCACAGGTAGGCACCGCGCCCAGACTTCTTCCCCTTAAGATCAATGAGAATGTCATCCTCAGGCGTTTTGACGACGCGGATCAATTCCCTCTTCGGCATCATTTCCTGACAGGCAACGCATTTTCTCAGAGGGACTTTTCTCTGCTTCATTCCGATCACCCCTTGTTCCAAACCAAAAACTTAATCGATGCTAACTGAATCTTGATGCATTTCTTCCAAGTAAGTTTTCACTCTGCCATATTCTTGTTCTGCTTGTGTTTCACTCTTGATATCGATTTTCCAGCCTGTAAGCTTAGCAGCTAAACGGGCGTTCTGTCCTTTAATCCCAATTGCCAAAGAAAGCTGATAATCAGGTACAATGACGCGAGCCATTTTTTCATTTTCATGAATCTGAACTTCAAGCACTTTAGAAGGACTTAGCGCATTCGCTACATACTCTTCTACGCTCTCCATCCAGCGAACGATATCAATTTTCTCTCCACGCAGTTCAGTTACTATCGTTTGAACACGGAGTCCCTTAGGGCCTACGCATGATCCAACGGGATCAACCTCTGGATTGCGAGAGTGAACAGCAATTTTTGAACGGAAGCCTGCTTCACGTGCAACGGAGCGAATCTCTACTACACCATCGAAAATCTCAGGTACTTCAAGCTCAAATAGACGCTTCAACAAGCCTGGATGTGTTCTCGATAGAATAATTTGAGGACCCTTTGTAGTGTTCTCGACTTTCGTAATATAAGCTTTAATACGGTCTCCCTGTTTAAACTTATCCGTAGGCATAAGCTCTGTAAGTGGAAGAACAGCTTCTACTTTGCCAAGGTCCACATAAATATTGCGTTGATCTTGACGTTGTAAAATCCCTGTTACGATATCTTCCTCTTTATCGATAAATGCATTATAAATTAAGCCACGCTCGGCTTCACGGATCCGTTGCGTTACAACCTGTTTAGCGGTTTGTGCTGCAATACGTCCAAAATCACGAGGCGTTACTTCAATTTCAACGATATCGTCCAATTGGTAATTCGGGTTAATTTCACGCGAAGCATGAACAGAAATTTCCAATCTCGGATCCAAAACGTCTTCTGTAACAGTCTTTCGTGCATACACCTTAATAAGACCCGTATGTCGATTGATATCTACACGAACGTTCTGTGCCGTGTTGAAATTACGTTTATAACTTGAAATCATCGCCGCTTCAATAGCATCAATGAGTAGCTCCTTGGAGATACCCTTCTCTCGTTCAATTTCCGACAGCGCTTCAATAAAATCCGTGTTCATTTGAACTGAGTCCCCCCCTTCAATAAGTAACGATTACTAAAATACGATAGCAAGACGTGCACTAGCTACTTTGGCAACCGGAATGCTGATTTTCTTTTTACCAATCTCAATCACGAGTACTTCCTCGTCATAAGACTGCAACAACCCTTCAAACTCTTTAGAACCTTCGATTGGTTCATACGAGGTAACAAATACGTGACTATTTACGGCCTTATAAAAATCTTGAGTTTTCTTAAGCGGACGTTCTGCTCCAGGAGAAGAAACTTCTAAGAAATAAGCATCCGTAATCGGATCTTTCTCATCCAATTGAACACTTAAGAACTCGCTGATGCGGCCGCAATCATCTATATCAATTCCGCCTTCTTTGTCAGCATAGACGCGAAGGAACCAATTGCTGCCTTCTTTGACATATTCAATATCCACGATTTCAAACCCATTTTGTTCAACAAAATCCTTCAGCATGTCCTCAATGATGGATTTGATTTGTTCTTGTGTAGCCACAGATATGTGTACCTCCTAAATTGACTTCTCCTTGTCGTATCCCGAAAAGTCCTATATCAAAATGTAAAGAGTGGGTTTCCCCACTCTTTAATCACAAGATGATATCCTCATTATTGCCAATAAAAATTATACCATAACCATTCTTTGCATTACAATAGCAAACTTGTTAATCATTTTCACTTGACAGCTTAAAGTTTTCTTTAAAAAATTCTCTCCGGAAGCATCTACTTCTAGAACAAGGAAAGCTGATTGGATTCAGGCATACCACGGAAGCACCCCATTGCAGTCAGCAGCTCTATAACCGTTTTAGAAGCCTTCGATTTATTCTGGAAATCCTCAACGGATAGGAAATCGCCTTCTTCTTTGGCAGCTGCAATGTTTTTAGCAGCATTTTCGCCAATGCCTGACATCGCAGCAAACGGTGGGATCAAGGAGTTCCCATCAATGATAAACTTCGTTGCATCGGAACGATAGATATCTATCGGTTTGAAACTGAAACCGCGTGATGTCATCTCTAGAGACATTTCAAGAATCGACACCATTGCTTTCTCTTTCGGTAAGGCTTGGAAGCCTTTCGCTTCAATTTCGACTAATTGTCTGAGAATCGCATCATACCCTTGGCAAAGCAGTTCGAGATCAAAGTCCGCAGCACGCACACTAAAATAAGTCGCATAGTAAGCAATCGGATGATACACCTTGAAGTAAGCCGTACGAACGGCGGAGATAACGTAAGCAGCAGCATGCGCTTTTGGAAACATATATTCAATCCGTTCACAGGATTCAATATACCAAGCTGGTACGTTACAACGCTTCATTTCTTCTTTCCATTCATCCGTGAGACCTTTTCCTTTACGTACGCTCTCCGTAATTTTAAAAGCAAGACCTGCATCCATTCCCGCTTTATAAATCAGATAGAGCATGATATCATCCCGACAGCCAATAACCGTCTTAATGTTACAAATCCCTTTTTTAATAAGTTCTTGTGCATTCCCCAACCAAACACCCGTTCCGTGTGACAATCCTGAGATTTGCAAAAGATCGGCAAATGAAGATGGCTGTGTTTCTTGAAGCATCTGGCGAACGAATTTGGTACCCATTTCGGGAACGCCATACGTAGCCACCGGTGAGCGAATCTGATCCGGCCTTACACCTAATGCTTCTGTGGAATTGAAAATACTCATAGCCTTGGCATCATTCATAGGAATTGTCGTTGGATCGATGCCCGTTAAATCCTGAAGCATTCTCATCATCGTCGGATCGTCGTGTCCCAGAATATCTAATTTGAGCAAATTCGCATCGAAAGCATGATAGTCAAAATGTGTCGTCATCCATTCTGAATTCTTATCATCTGCGGGGAATTGAACCGGCGTTATATCATCCACTTCAATATAATCAGGAACAACAACAATACCGCCTGGATGCTGCCCGGTACTTCTTTTGACACCCGTACAACCAGATGCCAATCGCGCAATTTCTGCACCGCGCCACTTTTGGCCTTGCTCTTCTTCATATTTCTTCACGAATCCGAAAGCCGTTTTCTCTGCAACCGTACCGATAGTCCCTGCACGGAACACATTCTTAGGTCCAAAGATCTCTTTCGTGAAGTTATGCGCAACCGGCTGATAAACACCTGAGAAGTTCAAATCGATATCGGGAACTTTATCCCCTTTAAATCCTAGGAATGTTTCGAACGGAATATCATGTCCATCCCCTTTTAAATCACCGCCGCAGGAAGGGCATACTTTATTCGGTAGATCAAAACCACTCGGTACGCTTCCGTCAAGGAACCATTCGCTATGTCTGCAGGAAAGGCATATATAGTGAGGCGGCAAAGGGTTAACTTCCGAAATCCCTAGCATCATGGCAACGACCGAGGAACCTACGGATCCCCGAGAACCTACGAGATATCCATCTGCGTTAGATTTCTTAACGAGCCGCTCTGAAATCAAATAGTTGGCAGAGAATCCGAATTTAATAATCGGAACCAACTCTTTCTCTAACCGCGCAATAATGACTTCGGGAAGCTCCTCACCATACATACTTTTGGCAGTATCATAACAAGTATTACGAATCTCTTCGTCAGCACCTTCAATGATAGGTGTGAATAGCTTGTCTGGAAAAAGTTCAATGGATTCAAAACGATCTGCAAGCTCATTCGTGCTGCGAATAACAACTTCAATCGCTTTCTCTTCACCCAAAAATTTAAACTCCTCCAACATCTCTTTCGTTGTACGGAAATGTGCATCAGGCTTCTTCATCGCTTTCAGTGGACTAAAGCCTGTTATCCCATTGATCGTAATATCCCGGCACACTTTCTCACGTGGATTCAGATAATGAGCGTTTCCTGTCGCGATGACCGGCTTACCTGTTTTATAACCAATTTCACATACTCGACGAACAGCATCCTCTAGATCTTCTTTCGAACCAACCAAGCCTTTTTCTACGAGATGCATATTATAACTAACGGGTTGGATTTCGAGAATGTCGTAGAATTCTGAAACTTGCTCAGCTTCTTCAACAGATTTGTTCAGTACAGCTTCAAAAAACTCACCCTTTTCACACCCCGATGTGATCAAGAGCCCCTCTCTGTGTTCTACTAACACACTCTTCGGAATCGTCGCAGCTCGCTGCAAGTAAGTGGTATGAGACAGCGAGATCAGTTTAAACAAATTTTTCTTACCCACAGGGTTCAATGCATAGATACAACAATGAAAAGGACGTTGATTGGATAAATCTTTACCAACATAATCATTCAATTTCGCCAGGCTCGTAATCTGACGATCATTAGCCTCATTAATTAAATGATAAAGCACGTAACCCAGCGCAATCGAGTCATCAATCGCTCGGTGATGATTATCGAGACCTACTTTAAATTTATCAGATAATGTATTTAAGCGATGATTTTTCATAGATGGGAAGAGAAATCTAGCAAGTTCCAATGTATCGAGTACTGAGTTCGTAACCTCTGGTAAATTCATGCGCTTTAAATTCGCTTGCAGGAACCCCATATCGAAACGCGCATTATGTGCAACTAGCACGCAATCGCCAATAAACTCTACAAACTTAGGGAGTTCGTCCTCAATATCTGGCGCATCCTTCACCATATCATCATTAATATTCGTTAACTGCTGAATGTTATAAGGAATCTTCTCGTGCGGATTAATGAAGGTGGCGAAGCGATCAATTTCTTTGCCGTCCTGCATCTTCACGCCAGCTAACTCAATGATCCGATTGTTAATGACCGAAAGTCCTGTGGTCTCCACGTCAAAAATAACATATGTTGCTTGTTTCAGATCGAGATCTCGACCATTCATAACAATGGGGACAGAATCATTCACGACATTCGCTTCAACACCATATATCACTTTAATGCCATGTTTTTTGGCCGCTTTACCAGCGTCAGGGAAACATTGAATATTACTATGATCGGTAACAGCTATTGCTTTATGGCCCCACTTGGCCGCCATTTTCACATATTGGTCTATCGGCGTCAGTGCATCCATCGTACTCATTGTCGTGTGCAAATGAAACTCTACACGCTTCTCAGCAGCGTCATCCATTCGATCCCTTGGTGCCATAACTTCATACAGATCATTCGGGATCATTACTAGCTCTGGTATTTGCATGAACCGGTCATACTCTACTTTACCTCTGGCGCGAATCCACGTACCATTAGCAAGCAAACTCATAATCTTTACGTCTTCTTTCGTCTTCGCAAAAACCTTCATTGCTAACGAATCTGTGAAATCCGTAATATTAAACGTAAATAACGTATTTCCATTTCTTAATTCTTTGACATCCAAACCAAATACGGTACCTTGTACAGTAATTTTCTTCTCTTCCTCTTGAATATCCTTCAGTGGCGTAGGAACTTCTTTTATATCAATGCCCATAACTAGCTTCAGTTCACCTTCAGGCAGAGAAGGCTCTTCTTCCTCCATGTCGATGGACATCATAATTTCTTGAGTAAATGATTTCTCACCTTGTTCACGCTGCTTTGCAAACTTCTCATATTCTGCAACAATTTCCGTAGTATCACTTATTGCATACTTAACAGATAATTCCGTTTGAAAAAAGTTATGAAAAAAATTCCGAATAAACATATCAATATTCTTTTTCTTCGCTAATTCTAGGCCTATAGCATCCAACATGATCAACGACAGAGCGTTTCCTTGTACCTCAAACCTAGCTTTCGACATCCATCCATTAATAGAAGGGACTTCACGCTGCAACCATTCCATGAATAAAGTCCAGTATTCCTCAACAAGAGCTGCTGGTTCTGCCCCTTCATATTTCCATATAAAGCGAATTTTTGCGATCTGTGCAAACTTCTCTTGAATCAGTTTACAAAATGAACGATAAATCGCCAGAGGCACAAGCTCATTTTTCACCAAATAGAACGTCCAGTCGCGATTTTTCCGACTTATTTCGACTTGATCAATGTAGCCTTCTGTAAAATATGAACGTACAACATCGGCTGGAATCTCGGCTTGCTGCATCAAAAGCTCAAAGCGATTCCGTTTATCAGCCAAATTACTCATGAACAGCCTCCCCATAAAACATACCAAGGGCAATGGAGTAAGATCTCCATATGCCCTTGATTGTAATTAATAGCTTCGACCAAAAACAACTGTATGCTTCGAAGGATCGCCACATACAAGACAAGTCGATTTGGTTTCGGTTGGTGTGAACGGGATATTACGACTTGTTGCTCCTGTTTCTTCCTTCACTTGCGATTCACAAGCGTCAGATCCACACCAGCCAGCCAAGGCAAATCCGCGTTTCGTCTCCAAAAATGTTTTAAATTCATCGATCGTATCAACCGCAATATAATGCTCGTCACGGAATTGCTTCGCTTTATCATACATCTGCTGATGAATCTCAGCAAGTAAATTTTGAACTTCTTGCACGAAGTCAGCCTGTTGAACGATTCTCTTCTCCCCGCTTACGCGAGAAACAAGAACTACCACGCCATTCTCCATATCACGAGGACCTAGTTCTACACGAATTGGGACGCCACGCATTTCGTACTCATTGAATTTCCAACCAGGACTCTGATCAGCACGGTCATCCACTTTAACGCGAACGCCTGCTTTCTTCAGATCCGCGAACAGCTCATCAACGCGTCCAATTACTTGCTCGCGCGTTTTTGGAGGTCCGATTGGGATCATGATGACCTGTGTAGGAGCAACCTTCGGTGGTAATACTAATCCGCGGTCATCACCATGAACCATGATGAGAGCACCAATTAATCGGGTACTAACTCCCCATGACGTTGTGTGTGCGAACTGATGTTGATTTTCGCGGTCTAAGAACTTAATGTCGAAAGCAACTGCGAAATTCGTGCCAAGGTAATGAGAAGTTCCGGCTTGAACAGCTTTGCCATCCTTCATCATAGCTTCAATGGAGAAGGTGTCTATGGCGCCTGCAAATTTCTCTGAAGGTGTTTTCTGACCTACGATAACTGGAATGGCAAGGAAATCTTCGGCAAATTGACGGTAAACATCCAGCATTTGCATCGTTTCGCGGCGTGCATCTTGCTCATCTTCATGCGCAGTATGCCCTTCCTGCCACAGAAACTCGGTTGTCCGTAGGAATGGTAATGTGCGCTTCTCCCAACGCACTACGTTTGCCCACTGGTTGATTAGCAAAGGGAGATCACGATAGGAATTAATCCACTCCGAGTACATATGCCCAATCATCGTTTCGGAAGTAGGACGAATAGCTAGACGCTCTTCTAACTTTTCACCACCGGCTTCTGTGACCCACGGCAGCTCCGGATTGAAGCCTTCGACGTGTTCTTTTTCCTTTTGAAAAAAGCTCTCAGGGATAAATAGTGGAAAGTACGCATTGCGATGCCCTGTTTCTTTAAATTTGCTATCCAATTCACGTTGAATATTTTCCCAGATCTCATAACCATCCGGTTTAAATACGATACACCCGCGAACCGGAGAATAGCTCATTAAATCTGCTTTCTTAATTACGTCTATGTACCATCTGGAGAAATCTTCTCCTTGTGGTGTAATCTCTTTAACAAACTGCTTATCGTTTGACATATACCCTCCCACAGATTAGGACTACCCCTTAATCAATCGTAAAATATCATTGTATGTAACAGCTACCATCAACAGCATGAGAAGAGCAAACCCAACAAAATGAACCATACTCTCTCGGTTCGGGTCTATCGGTTTACCTCTCAAAGCTTCTAAGCCCATAAATAGCAGACGGCTTCCGTCTAATGCAGGGATTGGCAATAAATTAAATATCCCAAGATACAAACTTAAAGTGGCAGCCCAAGCAATTAATGAGCTAAGTCCCATTTTGGCAAATTGCGCAGACACCTGTGCAGTCCGAACTGGTCCACCTAAATCATCGAGTTTAAACTGTAGCATAACGAGTTTTTGTAAGCCTGTTACAATCCCTATAGTAGTGCCAACAACTGAATCATATGTACCTGTGAACACTTCTCCTAAGGTAGCACTTCTGCGATCTCCACTTATAACAACACCCAGTTTGCCAGATCCATCTTCCATTTCAGGCGTAACTTGTAGTGTAAGTGGGTTGCCCGCGCGATCAATGACCCAAGTCATCGGTTTACCAGCTGAAGACTGAATCGCAGTAACCATTTTCTCTCTATCATCACCAATTGGTTGCTTATCTATGGAAATGATAACGTCGCCTTTATGCAAACCAGCTTTCTCACCAGCTTTACCTGCAAGAACCGAATCAAGCTTTACATTCGTGAATACACCAGACATAATCACTACTATGAAGAACAAGACAATGGCTAAAATAAAGTTCATGACAGGTCCCATAACGATAGCAAGAGCACGTTTTCCTACGGATTTAGATCCAAATTGGCGATCATATGGGGCGATTTGCGTTTCAGTCCCCTTAGTCACCATCATGGCTTGCGGATCAATAGGATATGTGACTTTCTCACCGTCCACATCCAAGGATATGCGAAGTGCTCTTTCTAAATCAATTTGTTCCACGACACCCATGATGACATTAGAACGACGATCTAATTGATCCAGATATAAGGATGTAACATCATTCTGTTTGTTTAATTTAATAGCAACCGTCTGTCCAGGATTTACTTGAACAATTTCCGGGTCTTCTCCCGCCATGCGGACAAATCCGCCAATGGGTAAGATCCGTAGGGTATAGCGGGTCTCCCCTTTTTTATATGAGAATATTTTGGGACCGAAGCCAATCGCAAATTCACGAACTAAAATCCCTGCACGTTTCGCGAAATAAAAATGACCCCATTCATGAATCGTAACGAGTACGAAAAACAGCAGAATAACCTTTAATCCAACTTCAATAGCCGACAAGTCGTATTTCCTCCTCCGGGTTTTCTTCAGAAAACTACCTTATGTATCAATGACCTGACGCTTTTGGCAAGCAAGCTCACCTACTAAGCATCTACTTAAGATCAGCTGTTCTTGTTCTTAGATTACCACTTTTGAACGATTGAATACAAGCTATGCCCTTACAGGTCATTATACGAAAAAAATGAAGTATGTAGACTTCGTTTTACAAGCTCGGTGTCGGAAATTGAAAAGAAGAGGTGAGTCATGCAAACTGACTTCATCTCTTCCTGACTTCTAGAAACGGATAGACGCTGCAAACGTCCTAGCCCACTCATCTTGTTCGTGAATAACTTCAATTGTTGGGTTCGCATAGGATTCATGTTTTTGAAGTGACGCTTCAATAATGTCTTCAATTTGCAGAAATGAAATATCCCCCTTAAGGAAACGCGCCACTGCAATTTCATTAGCAGCATTATAAACAGTCGGTGTAGTTCCACCTTGTTTACCGCTTTCAAATGCCATACGCAAGCAAGGGAATCGTGTATAATCCATCTCACGGAAATGAAGTTTACCAACTGCAGCTAAGTCTAATCTAGTCGTTGGAGTTGTGTAGCGATCGGGATATGTTAACGCGTACTGTATGGGAACCCTCATATCAGGATTGCCTAACTGAGCGATAACGCTATGATCAACAAATTCAACATAGGAATGAATAACACTCTCCGGATGAAGCAACACGTTGATATCCTCATAAGCTAGTCCAAATAGCCAATGAGCCTCCATCACTTCAAGTCCTTTGTTCACCATCGTAGCGGAGTCAATTGTAATTTTGGCGCCCATTGACCAATTCGGATGCTTTAATGCATCCTCCACCGTTACACCAATTAGTTGTTCCCGCGTACGATCACGGAAAGAGCCGCCTGATGCAGTAATTGTAATCCGAGCAATTTGAGAACGTTTCTCACCATTTAAACACTGGAAAATCGCAGAATGCTCGCTATCAATGGGTAATAAAGCAACACCTTTACGTGAAACGGCTTCGGTTACAATGTGCCCCGCACTCACTAAGGTCTCTTTGTTGGCTAGTCCAATATCTTTACCAGCTTCTATCGCAGCTAGTGTCGGTCTTAATCCTTGGCTCCCAACTAGTGCACTTACTAACAAATCCGCGTCTGTGGCAGCTGCGACTTCCAACAATCCAGCATCACCGTAAAGAACTTTTATGTTTGAAGGTAGCTGACTAGCAACTGTTTCAGCCAATTCCTTTGTCGCAACAGACACAAGTTTAGGTTGAAATTGTTTCGCTTGTTCAATAACAAGATCGCTGTTATATCCTGCCGATATCGCCTCAACTTGAAACTTTTCTGGCGAATGTTTTACAAGGTCCAACGTTTGAGTACCAATGGATCCTGTCGACCCCAAAATGGCAATTTTCTTCATAAATCCTGTATCCCCCGCTCATGAGAATTAGTTAGGAATCAAATTCAATAGATAGATAAAAGGGAATACAATTAGCCAACTATCCATCCGATCGAGTACGCCACCATGTCCTGGCAGCAGAGTTCCCGTGTCTTTAATTCCTTTCACACGCTTATAGGCGGATTGAATTAAATCACCAATTTGACCTACTACAGCAATCACAAATCCTAATAAGAGTGACTTCCCTACACTTAAGAGATCTGGTGCATACAAAGCAAAGCAGACTGCCAATATCATTGCAATGACTACGCCACCTATAGCTCCTTCAATCGACTTTTTAGGGCTTATTTGAGGCCATAGCGGATGCTTGCCTAACTTCGATCCGACAAAATATGCACCTGCATCGGATGCCCAGATACAAACAAACACCATAATCGACCAAAACAAGCCATTATCCGCCAGTCGAGCCTCAATCATAGAATTGAAGCCAAATCCAATGTATACGACACCAAGTAAAATGACAGAAACCTGATCAATCGTTATTTTGTTTTTGGAAGCTACTGTAATGAAAAGTAATAAAAACATGGCAAACCATATCACAGCGGTAAATGAAAATGACCAAGTAATGCCTAACAATCCCCAAGGTATCGTTAAACATAAGAGTGCTAAGAGGCCCGCTACTGCTGTGAGTTTAAACGGCATATAGCCATTCATTTGTAAGTACTCACGATATCCAATTATTGAAACGAGTACAATTAAACCCGCATACCATAAATCACCAAGTACGAGAAGTGTAATAAAAGCAAGACCAGCTATAACGCCTGTTATGATCCTTTGTTTCAAGTTGAATCCCCCTAGATGAACAAGGTTTATCTCTAAGCCATCCTTTTAGTGAAAAAAAAATTACACAATGGGATGTTAAATACCACCGTATCTTCTTCCGCGGCGCTGATATTCAGCAATGGCTTGCATAAATAAGTCCTCAGTGAATTCGGGCCAATAGGCATCTGTGAACCATAGTTCCGAATAAGCTAATTGCCACAGTAAGAAGTTGCTCAATCGCAATTCTCCACTCGTACGAATCAGCAAATCCGGGTCAGGTAAATCTGACGTTAACATATAGGATGAAAAGAGTGATTCGTCCAACTCATCCGTGTTTAAGTTTCCGTTTTGCAGGTCCTTCATCATATCCTGAACACCAGCAATGATTTCTTTCCGTCCGCCATAATTTAAAGCAAAATTCAATATAAGACCCGTGTTATCTTTCGTTCGTTCGATCGCACCTTCTATAGCTTTCAGCGTATAGTCAGGTAGACCATCTTTCCAACCGGTCATTCGAATACGCACATTGTTCTGAATTAATTCTTCAATTTCCAATGGGAAAAACTCCTGAGGAAGCTTCATTAGAAACTCAACCTCTTCCTTGGGTCTTTTCCAATTTTCCGTTGAGAAAGCATACATCGTTAATACTTTGACACCAATGTCGTTGGCTGCCATTGTAATCTTCTTTACATTTTTCATGCCCGAATGATGGCCCGCTACCCGAGGCAACCCTCTTTGTTTGGCCCATCGACCATTTCCATCCATAATAATCGCAACATGCGCAGGTACTTTGTCCAGCTCTATCTCAGCTGCTGATGTCTTTACAGGCTTATGTGTTGGATTTAACCATTTCTTAAATAGCTTGAGCACAGTTGTTCCTCCCAACTAGGGAAAGATGAAAAACCCCCAGCAAATGAATACCCGGGGGCATATCTATCTTATACTTCCATGATTTCTTTTTCTTTAGCAGCCAAAACTTTCTCAACTTCAGCCACAAATTTATCTGTAAATTTCTGAATGTCCTCTTGATGTTTACGGGACTCATCTTCAGAAATACCAGCTTTCTCAAGCTTTTTGATTTCATCATTCGCATCACGGCGAATATTACGAATCGCAATTTTGGCTTCTTCGCCAAATTTCTTAGTCATTTTCACCAAATCATTACGACGTTCTTCAGTTAATGCAGGGATAACAATACGAATAACGATCCCGTCATTCGATGGTGTTAAGCCTAAATCCGACTTCATAATCGCCTTCTCAATAGAAGACATAGAGCTCTTATCCCATGGTTGAATAAGAAGGGTACGTGAATCTGGTGTTGTCAAATTAGCTAATTGATTAACAGGCGTCATTGCGCCATAGTATTCCACTTGAATACGATCTAACAACGATGGCGTTGCACGACCAGCACGAAGAGAAGTCAAATCTCTTCTTAGTGCTCCGATTGCTTTGTCCATACGATCTTCTGCATTCTTCTTCACTGATTGAGGCATGGTTTATACGCTCCCTTTAACTGTAGTCCCAATTTTATCGCCAAGGACCACTCGTTTGATATTCCCTTTTTCCGTGATGTTAAACACAACCAACGGAATGTTGTTATCCATACAAAGGGAAGATGCAGTGGAGTCCATGACACCAAGATTATTGCTTATTACTTCCATATAGGTTAACGTTTCGAATTTCTTCGCTGTTGGATCTTTGAATGGATCAGCTGAATAGACACCATCCACTTTATTCTTGGCCATAAGAATAACTTCTGCTTCAATTTCTGCAGCTCTCAAGGCAGCCGTCGTATCCGTCGAGAAATAAGGATTACCTGTTCCCGCAGCGAAAATTACAACTCTACCCTTCTCGAGATGGCGCATTGCTCTCCTACGTATGTAAGGTTCAGCAACTTGTTGCATCGTAATGGAAGACTGAACTCTTGTTGGTACCTCAATGTTTTCCAATGCATCCTGCAATGCTAGTGAATTCATGACAGTAGCCAGCATTCCCATGTAATCCGCTGTTGCGCGATCCATTCCCTTCTCGCTGCCCGCGATCCCACGCCAAATATTCCCGCCGCCAACGACGATAGCAACTTCAACATTTAACTCTACAACATCCTTCACTTGTTGAGCAATGGAGGTAATCACTTCTGAATCAATGCCATATCCTTGTTGTCCGGCTAAAGCTTCGCCGCTCAATTTAAGCACTATTCTTTTATAATAAGGTTGACCCAACTTGTATGACCTCCGTTTCCATGCATAACTCCAAAACTTTAAGGGCTAAAAAAGAAGGAACACCAAGTGTTCCAACTTTTTTTGAACATATATTATAGTTTAACTTGGGACATAACTTCTTCCGCAAAGTTTTCTTGTTTTTTCTCAAGACCTTCACCAAGACCGAAACGAACGAAACGACGAATGGAAATGTTCTCGCCGATAGCAGCGATTTTTTCGTTCAACAATTGGTCGATTGTTTTGTCTGGATCTTTAATGAATGCTTGCTCCATTAAACAGAACTCTTCATAGTATTTACCAATACGGCCTTCAACCATTTTCTCGATGATTTTCTCCGGTTTACCTTCGTTCAAAGCTTGGTTACGAAGAATTTCTTTTTCTTTTTCCAAAGCTTCTGTTGGAACTTCTTCACGACGAACATAAGACGGGTTTGCTGCAGCGATGTGCATAGCAATGTCTCTGCAGAACGTTCTGAATTGCTCTGTTTTACCAACGAAGTCAGTTTCACAGTTGATTTCAACAAGAACACCAACTTTACCACCAGCGTGGATGTAAGATTCTACAGCGCCTTCTGTAGCAATACGTCCAGCTTTGTTAGCTGCAGCGGAAAGGCCTTTCTCACGAAGAAGTTCTCCTGCTTTCGTGATATCGCCGTTTGCTTCTTCAAGTGCTTTTTTGCAATCTAACATACCTGCACCTGTTTTTTCACGTAATTCTTTTACTTGTGCTGCTGTAACTGCCATTAGAAGAAACCTCCTGTTAAATGTTTATTGTTTATATGTAACACTAGTTTATTCTCTAAAAAAAGGGTGGTGACAGGCTGTTACACCTTCCAACCACCCTTTTCACATTGCTATAATTTAAGCTGTTGTTTGCTCGCCTTGGTGTGCTTCGATAACTGCATCAGCAATTTTCGCTGTTAACAATTTAACAGCGCGGATTGCATCATCGTTACCAGGAATCACGTAATCGATTTCGTCTGGATCACAGTTTGTATCTACGATACCAACGATTGGGATACCCAATTTACGAGCTTCTGCTACAGCAATACGCTCTTTACGAGGATCGATAATGAAAAGTGCACTTGGCAAACCTTTCATGTTCTTGATTCCGCCTAGGAATTTCTCAAGACGCTCTTTCTCTTTGCGAAGAATGATAACTTCTTTCTTAGGAAGAACTTCGAAAGTGCCATCCTCTTCCCATCTTTCAAGAGTTTTCAAGCGATCGATACGTTTTTGAATTGTTTGGAAGTTAGTCAATGTACCACCCAACCAACGTTGGTTGATGAAGTACATGCCACAACGTTCTGCTTCTTCAGCAACGGAATCTTGGGCTTGTTTCTTAGTTCCTACGAAAAGGATTGTACCATTGTCTTCGGATACAGATTTAACAAAGTTGTAAGCTTCCTCAACTTTTTTAACTGTTTTTTGAAGATCGATGATGTAAATACCGTTTCTTTCAGTAAAGATATACTTGTCCATTTTCGGGTTCCAACGACGTGTTTGGTGACCGAAATGTACGCCAGCTTCTAAAAGCTGTTTCATGGAGATAACTGCCATCCCCAATCCCTCCTCTAAATGGTTTATTTGGTATCCGCCGCCCCTCGCATCTTTGCATAAAACTTACCGAAGTAAGCACCATTATGCAAATTGACGGGCGTGAGTTTTTAACACCGTGAATAAATATACCACAACTGAAAACAAGGTGCAACCTTTAATCCTGAAAGTCATTCTTCCCTTGAATTGGAACGTTTATGTATAAACAAACAAAAAAAGATCTCTATATAAAGATCCTTTTGCCTCGTATCTATTGTGCTGTAATAAGATTAGTAACAATTGTTGCCATGTCCAATTTACCTTCAAACTCATGGTATCCGACTTGTATTTTGTAATTACCACCTTGTTTGTTTAGTTCAGTAACAAATGCCTTACGATCCGAAATTACACTAGCCTGGTACAGTAACTCTGCTACTGCCGTAGCGTCTAAGTTTGGCTGAACATAAATGACAATCTTAGATGAAGCTACAGGAGGAGGTGATGATTTAGGCTGGTCTTGAGGTTGCGCTGCTGCCAACTTATCAGATTCTTCTTTTAATCTCTTCTGGATGGCTGCATCTAATTCCGCTTGGGTATACATTTTCACGTTCTTTTCAAGCACTAAATAGTATTTAGAGGCTTCATCCTTCAGTTTTTGAGGATCCATCTCCTCCAAAGATATTCCTGACGTACTTGGACTGCTAGGACGAATCAGCATCACTTGAAGAAGCAAAGCGCCAACAATAATACCTGCCCCAATACCAGTAATTAAAGCTCTATTTTTAAACACGAGTCCGTTCCTCCTGTCTTGAAAGCTGAAGGATCAAACTGACCTCGCCTTTATTCATGCTTAGCTTTTTGGCAATTGCCTCCACGCTCTTCCCTTGATCATGCAAGGTAAACAATTCTACATATCTGCTCTTCATACTTAATCCAGCATACAGTGGCTCCTCAGGAGGAGGCTCCGGAGTATCCTCGATTACTTGTACAGGTGCAGAAATCCCATGATTAGGTCCGTTTAGCGCACTAAGCATTTCAGCGGGTGAAAGAGCTTGTTGCTGCGTCACGTGAAGAGTCGTAAGTTCTTTGGACAGTTCGTGCTTCTGTTTCTCCAAAGTTTCCAAACGTCCGGCTAATTTAGCTAGCTCCACTTCATAATCTTGCTTTGTCTTTGAAAATAGATCAAGCATGGCTTGATTTTGTTCATCCATCTCAGCCGCGAAATGTTCTATTGTATCTTCGATTTCTTGCACAACTGTAGCATTTGCGGATGAAGCCGTCGTTTGGTCCTTCGGAATAAATCTTGCATAAACAATCATCACAAGACCGAGAAGAATGACATATAGCACCGGCTGCATAACCATAAAGTTCACCTTTTCCTATGGCAAGTTAGAGAGAGAAGTCAATATGATGACCTTTATAAGGATGGTTCGGTTGGTGATCCGGCTCCGTAGAAAGATTATTTGCTTGCACTCTTTTCTTACTTTTACCTATTTGCGTTTTTTTCT
Organism: Paenibacillus sp. J22FR83; assembly: GCF_059691955.1. NCBI lineage: Bacteria > Bacillati > Bacillota > Bacilli > Caryophanales > Paenibacillaceae > Paenibacillus > Paenibacillus sp. J22FR83. The sequence continues at coordinate 149,911 of NZ_JCAUAM010000005.1, read as the reverse complement.
GATCACGACGATCCAAGATATCAGCGTGTCCAGTCTCTTCGAGTTTAGCAGCTCGTCCTCGATCACGTTCTGTCGTTTGAACAGCTTGATTCTCTAGTATCGTTCCATCTTGCCGCGGCTTTTGCATCAATTGATTCTGCTTAATACCAGCCTCATCATTCTTGTGTACAGCGAATTGTAAATCGATGGCTTTAAAACTCATCGTCTACTCCCTCCCACACTTTACACATTTGCACTCATGACAATGTCGCCTTCATTTAATCGAAATGTCATTCGGTTCGTTGGATCTTTAATAAATTTTGTGTAACGACCAATGACAATTTTGGTACCCCCATATATCGTCGAAATTACCTGAACCTTTGCATTCTCAGAATCCTCAAGGGATTTCTCAATGTCTAGAATCCGATCCTTAATCGACACTTGCTCATCAAGAGATTGCTTTTTCGTATTATTAAGTTTGATACGCATGGCAAGTTTATCAGGGCTGAGTTGACCAGCAGCAGCTAATTGATCAAGTAAAGTAAGCGCTTTATTCGTCTTTTCCATATTGTCATACAAAGACTTAAGATGATTACGAAGATGAATCATTTCATTCCGCAATTCCGGTAGAACGCCAACTTCAATAATCGTTGCTGTTGACATTGAATTCCCAATTGTTCTAGCGGTCACACGTTCTCCAGCTTGAATAGTCCCGCCTACGATCAAACCTTTTGCTCCAACGCAGTTAACACTTTTCCCCGCCCTTACCGTGGAGTGCATAATACTTTGCGAGACAATTAACTCACCAGAAACTTCAATCGTAGCATCTTGGATGAATGAACTCTTTACATTCTTACCAGCTTTAATCAAAGCTTTATTTTGACCAACGATACCAGCCGAAATTTCAACCGAGCCTTCTGCTTCTAGCTCCGCGGCTTCAACCCCACCGATAACACGAATGTCTCCAGCTGCACGAATTTTAAATCCAGGCAAAACATTTCCTCGAACAACAACTGTTCCGATAAAGTCAATGTTACCTATGTTATAATCGACATCCCCATTAATCTCGTAAACAGGGAATACATTTATTTTATCTCGATCCGTTCGGACTACCATGCCATCAATCGTTGCGTATAACCCCAACTGCTCCGCATCGGTTACAACATTTTTACCGACTTTGAACCTAGCTTCCTTGCCTGATTTTGGGAAAAGTGCTTCACCAGTAACTGCACGACCAGGTGTGCCTGCTGTAGCTATAAACCTTTGACCAATCAATTGACCTTTTCGAACATTATGAATGGATACGACTTCTTTATAATTGACCCGGCCGTCTTCTAGCTCCAAGGGTTTTTTTTCATTGTCATCGAAGTCAAAGAGTAATTTTATATACCCATTTTGACCATCAATCTGATTCGTTCCCGTTGCAATTAGTGTCTTTTTATTTGAAAACGATTTTGGGTTTGCTGCAATTTCTGCTAGTACTACTTGATTCACTCCATGAATAATACGATTCTTTTGAACTAAGTCTAACAATTGACCAACCGAGACTTTAAAGGAATCATCCGTATTACTGATGAGCAGATGAGCTGATAACTTATCATCCGATACAGTAATATCAATGAAGAAATCCAAAGGCATGTTTCCTTCACTCACGGACATACCACCTTTCCATACTTTCAGATTGAGTTTAATTATCTTGAAAAAGTTGATTTTTAAATCGACCTAGTACACCTTTAAGTCTTAAGATTGCTTTGGAATGCAATTGTGAAATGCGAGATGGTGATAAACACATAACTTCAGCAATTTCACTTAAGGATAACTCTTCGAAATAAAAAAGCGAAACAACAGTTCGTTCTTTTTCAGTCAAGCGATCTATTGCTTTGGCCAATGATTCTTTCAAATAAAACTCATTAACTTGGGACTCGGGGTTCTTGGCTTTCTCATCCACAATGAGCGATAATCTTGTCTCCGATTCTTCTTCTCGTATAGGATCATCAATCGAACAAATCGTTGTAACAGAAATATCCTGTAACATTTGTTGAAAATCTTGTTCGCTAATTTGTAAAAATGTGCTTATCTCCGAATCCGTAACGGATCGAAGATACTGTTGTTCAAGCTTTTGATACGCGTCTTCTACTTTTTTAGCTTTTTCTCTAACAGACCTTGGAACCCAATCGCCTTGACGTAAGCCATCAATGATTGAGCCCCGTATTCTCCAGGAAGCATACGTTTCAAATTGTAATCCTCTGGCATAATCGAACTTCTCAATGGCATCAATTAATCCCATTACACCGAAACTTGACAAATCATCTTTGGAAACACTTTTAGGAAGACCAATGGCTAACCTTCCTGAGACATATTCCACTAAGGGCAAATAGTTCTCAATCAGCGCTTGTCTAGCTGCAATAATACCATGCTCTTTCCATTGTTTCCACAAATCAATATTTGCAAGCTGAACTTGCTTTTGATCAATCATGATTAATGATACACCATCCTTAATCTTCAGACATTCGCCTCAAGGCACCCGCCAGTTGTTCAGGGTCCAAATTATTCTTGGTGACTAGCTTAGGTGGATTCAATGGTGAAAATTGCATATCATTGGAATGTGCATCTTTTGCCTGATTCGCGTGATTCGATCTCATTAATTGGCGTGTTTCTTCATCCTCATCAGGAGTGCTTAAATCTAAGTTTTGACCAACCGCGGCTGAGGGGGTCTCGAGTGAAGTAACCTCAAGTGAAGAAACAGGACCAATCAATAAACCTAAGACCCATCTAAATCCAAATGTGACAACAAATAAAATAAGAAAGCTGTATCCTGCTTTGATGCAGGAGGACAAAAACAAATTGTTACCTATCGACAATGCAAATGTGAAAATTCCAGCTAACAGAGCTACGATAAGATTTATTCGTATAGTTCCAATCATCATTAAATTTCCTTTACTCCCAATTGAACACTACGGATCTGGAGAATCCCTGTCGCACTAAAGAACTCAATCGTGCGGCCATAATTAGCTCCTGTATCCTCTGCCAAAATTGGAATCTTGTAACGATTCAACATTTCTTTACAAGATTCTACATTCCTCGGTCCGATTCTCATCGTATCATTATTTCCGGCAAATGCAAACATTTGAGCACCACCAGCAAGCTTAGCTTCAAGCTTACTAATATTGGCGCCTAGCTTCTCCATTCTCGCTATAAGCTCTGGAATAGCCGTATCTGCGTACTTAGCTATGTTCAATGAACCTTCTCGTGCAATCTCAGATGAAGGCAGCATGACGTGAGCCATACCTGCTACTTTTGATCGGCTGTCATATAGAGTAACCCCTACACATGAACCTAATCCTGTTGTCTTCAAAACACCAATTTGATGAGCAACATTCAAGTCAGCCATTCCTACTTTAATTAAGTTTTCTAGCGTCATGGAGAGACTACCCCTAATGCCGAAAAGATTTTACCAAACGATTCCGGATCAGGGATTAAGAAAAAGTGTCCTTGCACTTCATTCTCCCCTTCCAAAAATTTAGTATCAATGAGAAGAGCCTGGTCTCCCATTTGACCAAATTGCAATAAACCATAGCTTAGAATTGCACCAGCCATGTCGATCGCCAGCGCTGGAACCGTCGGCTGCATATTTAAATTCGTAAAATCAGCAAGTGAGGACAAATAAGAACCGGCAAGTATGTTTCCAATTTCATTAAGAGCCGATAGTTCTAACTCCGAATACTCTTCATGATCTGCAATGGATAAACCAACTAAGTCATGTAGCATATTTTTGGCAGCATCCAAATCAAGAATGAAAAACATATTTCCCGGGGCATCCCCCTCAACACGTAAGAAGATGGCTAATACGACTGTCTCAGCCCCACCGACACTTTCACAAATTTCTTCGAAAGGCAGCATTCTTACTTTTGGAACCAACATATCAATCGGCTTATCCAGTAAGGTAGAAAGCGCAGTCGCTGCATGCCCTGCGCCAATATTACCTACTTCCTTAAGCACATCTAATTGGAAATCTTCTAATTGGCTAAAAACGTCCACAAGCTATTCCTCAAATCTTTCAAGCTGTTGAATTTCACTACGATTCAAAACTTGTTCTAGGTTTAAGAGTACCAGTAGTCGACTCTCGCCTACACGCGCGATGCCATCTAAATATTTCGCTTTAATGCCACCAACCACTTCTGGAGGTGTATTAATGTTATCTGTATCGACATCAATAACGTCATTCGCCGAATCAACAATCAATCCTACTTCAAATTCAGCAGCTGAAACAATAATGATACGAGTTGCGTCCGTACTTGCTACCTCTTCAAGTCCAAATCTAGCACGTAGATCGATAATTGGAATTACAATACCACGCAAATTAATTACACCTTTAATAAATTCTGGCGCTTTAGGTACACGTGTCATGGGTTGCATTCTTTCAATCGTTCTAACTTTTTCTACTTCAACACCATACTCTTCCGATCCAAGTGCGAAGACAATTACTTTCTTTTCTTCTCCCATTGTTCATATCCTCCTCAAAGTTTTCGTCAGAAAACTGACTTCGAAAGCATCAGCTTTAATCGAATATGGTTTATTTAATCAATGCATTAGGATCAATGATCAAAGCAACTTGTCCATCACCAAGAATGGTTGCTCCAGATATTGCGAAAATACCTGTTAAATATTTGCCCAGTGTTTTTAAAACGATTTCTTGTTGACCAATAAATTCGTCCACCATAAGAGCTACTTGTTTATCGCCTTTACGAACAACAACGATTTCTGTTTCTTCTTCCAAATCCTCATTAAAATCAGGTACTTGGAATAATGTGCTCAAAGATAGCAATGGAATAACCGTTTTGCGATAATCGATCATTTTACTACCTTGAATATTACGAATTTGCGACTTCTGAATTGCAGAAGTTTCAACAATTGAGGATAACGGAATTGCATATTTCTCACTGCCTAAGCGTACTAACATTGCCGAGATAATGGAGAGTGTTAGTGGCAGCTGTACGGAAAACTTACTTCCAAAGCCCGGCTTAGAATCCACTTGTACATGTCCGCCAAGCATCTGAATTTTTGTTTTCACGACATCTAAGCCTACGCCACGCCCAGAAATATCAGAAATCTTCTCAGCTGTACTGAATCCTGATGCAAAGAGTAAGTTATACACTTCATGGTCGGTTAATTTAGCTGCCTGCTCTGCCGTAACCAGACCATTCTTCAAAGCAGTTTTCAAAACTCTATCTCTGTAAATCCCTTTACCATCTTCTTCAATTTCAATAAAAACATGATTTCCACTATGGAACGCACGAAGTTGGATCGTACCTTGTTCTGGTTTACCTACTGCTATACGATCACTGATCGATTCAATACCGTGGTCAACAGCATTACGTAATAAATGGACGAGTGGATCACCGATTTCATCAATGACAGTTCGATCTAGCTCAGTATCAGCACCTGTAATCACAAGATCCACTTTTTTATCAAGGGATTTAGCAAGATCTCTAATCATCCTTGGGAATCGGTTGAACACCGAATCTACTGGAACCATGCGCAGTTTTAAGACGATATTTTGCAAGTCACTGCTGACACGGGACATATGTTCGACAGTTTCAGTTAAATCATTTCGTTTCACTTCACTCGCTAATTGCTCTAGACGAACACGATCTATCAGTAGTTCACTAAATAGATTCATCAAGGTATCTAAACGTTCAATATCGACACGAATCGTACGGCTAGCAACAGGTGCACCACCTGCAGCCGGTTTAGCAGTACCTGCATTTGCAGCTGATTCTGAAACTTTAGGTGCAGCTACTTCATGGCTTGGAACTGTAGCAGCAACAGCTGCTGCAATTTCTTGACGAGCTGCTTCAACTTCTGTGACCGGACGTGATAATTCTGCAAGAGATTCTGTATCTACGGTTATAATAACTGCAGAAGCAATTTCAGAAACATTTAAAATTTCTTTCTCAAGCGTTGCTTGATCAACTTGGGAGATAAAGTACAACGAAAATGAGCGATCAAATTTCTCTTGCTCGATCTCTTGTACGGAAGGTGTTGATTTAATAATTTCGCCCATTCTTTCCATGGCATCGAACACCATATAAGCACGTGCAGCTTTTAAGACACAGTTTTCATTCACGCTGACTTCGATGTAGAAAACGATAAAGCCTGAATCAATTGACTGTTGTAGAATCGAGTATTGAAACTCATCCACTTCTATGCCTTTAGCAGGTTCTTTTACGGCTACTGCAGTTGCAGCTGCTGGGGCTTTTTTGTAATCACCTGTCACGATAGACCTTAGTGAGGTAACAATTGGACTTACGTCTGCTTTACCTGTTCCACCTTGAATAATATCTTCAACCATGGATTCCAAAGAATCCAGACTTTTGAAAATACAATCAAATATGTAAGGATCCATATCGATCTTGCTATTACGAACAAGGTCAAGCACATTTTCCATCTCATGCGTAAGTGCTGCAATGTCTTCGAACCCCATTGTTGCAGACATCCCTTTTAACGTATGAGCTGAACGAAAAATGTTATGTACAATGCTTATATCTTTCGGATTACTTTCTAAATTAAGAAGATTTTCATTCAATGATTGCAAATGCTCTTTTGATTCATCGATAAACATCGATAAATATTGACTAAGTTCCACTACCACACACCTCCAATAGAATCATCCAGTACCCAATGTTTGCTTCAGTTCACTTCATTCTGTACACACCTTGATAAACGAACTGCAATTTCCTGCTGAGGTAGCACATACATTGCAGCTTGATTTTCTACAGCGGCTCTTGGCATTCCGTATACGACGCAAGTTTCTTCCGCTTCGGCAATAGTTGTTGTAGCCCCCGATTGTTTCAAAGCAAGCATCCCTTTGGCTCCATCACTTCCCATACCAGTCATCAAAACGACATGTCGTTTTAGCTCACTCATACTAAGTAAGGACTCAAACATCACATCTACTGAGGGACGATGACCTGAAACAGGTTCATCTTTTGTTAATTTAATCTTGTAAGATCGGTTTCCATCTTTGTGGATAACCATATGCCATCCACCTGGAGCCACATAAGCAGTTGCTGTTTGAAGAACTTCACCATCAGCAGCTTCAACAACTCGAATTTGAGATATATCATTCAAACGCTGAGCTAGTGATTTGGTGAAATTTGGCGGCATATGTTGAACAATTAGAATGGGAGCTGGAAATCCTGCAGGAATATTGGAGATAACTTGATGTAATGCTCTTGGTCCACCAGTTGATGTTCCTATCGCAACTACATGAGTAAAATGTGTTGTACTTGGGATCGTCTGAGCAACTGAATCTGATTGTTTCAAATTGTCTTTCAGCATCTTGGATCTCAAAGACAACGGATTAACCTTTACTGGCGATTGTGCGCTTGCAGGCTGGGTGACATTCATTTTCGATCGTACAGCCATTTGCAACTTCTCATGCAGCAACAACTTTACTTTATACAAGTCCAGTGAGATGGAACCCGATGGCTTTCGAATAAAGTCTACGGCCCCGAGTTCCAATGCTCTAATCGTCTCAGAAGCACCCTCTTGCGTTAATGAACTCAGCATGATAACGGGAGTAGGCTGCTCTTCCATAATGTGCTTAAGCGCATCCAAGCCATTCATAACAGGCATTTCGATGTCCATTGTTACAGCATCCGGTCGAAGCAGCTTAACTTGTTCAATTGCTTCTTGACCATTCTTTGCAGTACCAATGACTTTAAATTGCGGATTCTCAGAAATTAAATCACTTACTATTTTTCGCATAAAGACGGAGTCATCTACGACAAGAATGTTATATATTGCCAAGCTGCTTCCCTCCTCTATGTGCTTATTCGACACGTTTTTCAAAATTCCTATTTCAAAAGTTTCAACATTTTATTTAAAAAACTCTTGACACCGGTTGAAGGTTTTTCAATCACGCGATACCCCTTAATGTAATTGTCAGTAAGCGTTTTGATACTCTTCGTTGCCGTTGAATATGGAAATGCAATAGAGAACGGAATTTGCCGTTTAACTGCTTTAGAAACAACAGGATCATCATCAACAAACCCTAAGGTAGGAATTTGAATATTCAAAAATTGTTGAGCTACTAAAGAAATTTTATCAGCAGTTTGTTTGCCTTCCCGTGCATCTGTTACACGATTAATTACGAGTTTAAATGATACGTCATGACCCATTGAATTCACCATTTTGATAATGGCGTACGCATCTGTAATCGATGTTGGCTCAGGCGTCGTAACCACAATCGCCTCTTCTGCCGCAAGTATGAATTTGAGCGTTTCTTTGGAGAGGCCAGCACCTGTATCGAAAATAATAAAATCCACATAACCGTTCAGTTGCATGACTTGTTCAGCAAAATAATCTAATTCTTCTTCGGTTAATCGGAGTAGATCATTAAAACCGGACCCACCTGCAATGAACTCTAAATCATTCGATCCTTTTTGGATGATTTCCCATATCGTCTTATCTTTCTTTAAGAGGTGATAAAGACTATACGTTGAAGAGACACCCATCAGTACGTCAATGTTCGCGAGCCCAATATCTGCATCGAATACGAGCACCTTGTAACCCAATGATTGCAGGGATAAAGCGAAGTTTAGTGTAAAATTGGATTTACCTACACCACCTTTTCCACTGGTTACGGTAATAATCCTGGTTGTTCTTGTGCCTTTATCACCTTGCGTCTGAACCAGATTCCGCAACCCTTCTGCTTGATCCTTCATGTTCTAGGCTCCTCCAATAACAAATCAATGATTTGCCACTCGTTCATTTCCGCAATGTCATCAGGCACGCTTTGCCCAGTTGTCACATAAGAAAGCTTTAGAGAAAACTCATGAACAACATTGAGAATGGCACCGTAAGAATCCGTCTCATCCATTTTGGTAAAGAGAACTTTATCTAATTTGAACTTACTGAAATTGTTCGTAATGGCTCTCAGATCTCGATACTTCGTTGTTAAGCTTAAAACAAGTATGGTTTCACTATTCCCCTGCGTTTTCAAAAGAGAATTCAGTTCTGAAACATACATTTCATTTCGGAAATTACGTCCGGCCGTATCCATGAAAATAATGTCGCATTGAGCGAGATTTTGAAAGGCTTTTGTCAAATCCTGCGGTGAAAAGACAACTTCAAGCGGTACATTCAAAATAGTTGCATATGTTTTGAGCTGTTCAATGGCTGCAATCCGATAAGTGTCAGAGGTAATGAATCCAACCTTACGATGGTATTTCAATACTTGCTCCGCGGCTAACTTCGCGATCGTGGTCGTTTTGCCAACACCAGTGGGTCCAACGAAATGAACAACACGTGTTTGATTTGAAATATGCTTGCTATGATCTGTTTGGAAAATCTCGCCTAATTTCGAACGAACAAGTTGATGAGCCGCCTCTTCTGTAACAGGTTCATCTGCAAGTTGAAAATCAGCCACAACCTCATCCATGATCTGTCTCACAAGCGATGGATTCACTTCTTGGTCATAGAGTCTCTGTTCAAGCTTCTGTAATGGTTCAGGAAGTTTATCTCCATCTGTCGCTTGAGTAAGCTTCTTCATCATTTCTTTCATTTGCTTAAGCTCGTCCATCACCTGCTCATCTTTTACAGCCACCTTGGCAGTTGACTGCACAGAATTAGGTGAATAGGCTTGATGCGCCGCTGGATGCATAACCTTCACTTGTTGAGGAGCGGCTGTTACTCCTACGGATTCACTCTTCAGTGCTACTGGAGCTAATACATCAGGAACATCTGGGAAATCAGATTGATAACTCGTTTTAATTTGTGCTACCTGACTATTCAACTTAGGTTGTGGTGGCGGCTGCGTTGCTACTCGTTGCGGAGCAGGTGCAGGTTTCGCATTAGTGGCATCAATTGCAGCAATAACTTCTATCTTTTTCTTTCCAAACATGCCAAGAAATCCACCGGTTCGAATTTCTTTCGTATTCAGAATTACTGCATCCTTGCCGAGATCCGTACGAATTTTTTGCAAAGCATCTGGCATGGAATCAACAACATATCTTTTTACTCTCATAAATTGACTACCCCCATGCTTTGGATTTCAACGCTAGGCTCTAATTCACTATACGAAAGTACGGGTATATCTTGTAATGTCCGTTCTAAAAGCTGTCTCACATACATCCGAATTGTTGGTGATGTTAAAATGACCGGTTGTTGGCCTGATTGAATCAATTTCGTAACTTGTTCCGTTACACGATGATAAATAATTTGTGATGATGAAGGATCTAAAGCCAAATAACTACCTTGATCTGATTGTTGGACAGAATCTGCAATTTTCTTCTCTACCGATGGTCCAACTGTAATAACTTTGAGCGAATCCCCATGCGAAGTGAACTGCTGTGTAATTTGTCGTGATAATGACTGTCTCACATACTCGGTTAGGATCTCAGGGTCTTTCGTATACGTACCATAATCTGCAAGTGTTTCTAAGATGGTGACCAGATCACGAACAGATATTTTCTCACGGAGAAGCTTAGATAAAACTTTCTGAATATCTCCGATTGCAAGTACGGAAGGAATTAAATCATCAACAAGAGCAGGATAGGATTCCCTTACATTCTCGATAAGTGCCTTCGTTTCCTGACGTCCCAATAGCTCATGAATGTGTTTCTTAATAATTTCTGTTAAATGCGTTGCGACTACAGAAGGAGGATCTACGACCGTATAACCGGACAGTTCCGCTCTCTCTTTGTTAGCTTCATCTATCCAGATTGCAGGCAATCCGAATGCTGGTTCTGTTGTTTCAATCCCTGATATGGAATCATCATCGAAACCTGGACTCATAGCTAGATAGTGATTTAAAAGGAGTTCGCCGCGTGCAACCGTATTGCCTTTAATTTTGATGATATACTCATTTGGTCTTAATTGGATATTATCGCGAATCCGAATGACGGGAACTACAACACCAAGTTCCAACGCACATTGACGGCGTATTAAAATAATCCGATCTAACAAATCGCCACCCTGCTGTGTATCTGCAAGAGGGATTAATCCATAACCAAACTCAAACTCAATCGGATCAACTTGTAACAAGGAAATGACACTTTCAGGACTGCGAACTTCTTCAATCTGCTGTTCCTCAACCAATTGTTCTTCTTTAATCGCTTCTTTTTCCAAATTCTTTTGCATTTTAAATGCGGCGTACACCAATAACGCAGCAATCGGATATGTCGTAAACCAATGGATTGGTGTAAAAGTACCAAGGACGACTAATGTACCTGCAACAATGTACAGTAACTTAGGTTGAGCTGTTAATTGTTTCGTTACATCGTGTCCTAGATTTCCTTCAGACGATGCTCGCGTTACGATGATACCCGCGGCAGTAGAAATTAATAGAGCTGGAATCTGACTGACCAATCCATCCCCGATTGTCAGAATCGAGAATGTTTGCAATGCTTCAGCAAAATCCATCCCCTTCATTGACATTCCAATAATAAATCCACCAATTAAATTGATAACGAGGATAATAATCCCGGCGATCGCATCACCTTTGACAAATTTACTAGCACCGTCCATAGCACCATAAAAATCTGCCTCACGTTCAATTTTTTGACGTCTTTCTCTCGCTTGAACCTCATTAATCAATCCAGCATTCAAATCGGCATCAATACTCATTTGCTTTCCGGGCATAGCATCCAATGTAAACCTTGCTGCTACCTCGGCCACGCGCTCAGAACCTTTGGTAATAACTATGAATTGAACTAGAACAAGAATGAGAAACACAACGAATCCCACGACGATATTGCCCTGAGCAACAAATGAACCAAAAGTTCTGACCACGTCGCCTGCTTCCGCATGCGCCAAAATATTACGAGTAGTTGATACGTTCAACGCTAATCGAAAAAGTGTCGTGATCAATAGCAAAGATGGGAAAATCGAGAACTGGAGTGCTTCTTGCGTATTCATAGCAACCAAGATAATCATTAGTGCTATGGAAATATTAATAATTAATAAAAAGTCCAGCAAAGGGATCGGAATCGGTACAATCATCATCAACACGATGCCAATAATACCGACTAGAACAACTAAATCCTTAATTTTCATCAGATTGCACCTCCCTCTACATTAATTCGTCTTACCCTTCATCTTATATACATACGCTAGTACTTCTGCAACAGCTTGGAATAGATCTGCTGGAATGGCATCCCCAATTTCCACCTGTGCAAAAATCGCTCGAGCAAGCGGCTTATTTTCCATTGTCATGACGCCATTCTGTTTGGCGACTTCTTTAATTTTGAGTGCGACATAATCTGCCCCTTTTGCTATTACTGTAGGAGCCTGCATATTGGACGCATCATATTTCAAAGCAACTGCAAAGTGAGTTGGATTTGTAATAATGACATCAGCTTTTGGAACTTCCTGCATCATACGCTGCATGGCCATTTGCCGTTGTTTGGCACGAATTTTACCTTTAATGAGGGGATCGCCCTCACTTTTCTTATATTCATCCTTAATATCTTGTTTGGACATTTTGAGACTTTTCTCATGTTCATACTTTTGATAAATAAAATCAAAAACAGCTAGTACGATTAGAATAGCGCCAATTTTAACCCCTAAGCCTAGCGTAACCGACGCAACAAAGGAAAATGTATTCTCGAGCGGTGCATGTCCTAAACCCAACAGCTTTGCTTTTTGCCCCATTAATGTTGTGTATACCGCATAACCGATGATTAACATTTTCAAAGTCGACTTAAGAAAGTCCATGACGGTTCGCAACGAAAAAATACGTTTAAAACCACTAATTGGATTGATCTTATCGAACTTCATCAACAAGGGTTCACCGATAAACATAAAACCTATTTGCGCATAGTTCGTAATAAAAGCAATGATAACGACCAACAAAAAGATTGGAGTCAAAATAATCAAACCTTGAACCGTTAAATCAGTAAATAAAACCTGTATATTGCCTACAGTTAAATCCATACGTAGTTGATTCTCGTAGACGTTCCGAAAGATATGAATGATCCTACCTTTCATAAAAGAACCGAACATTAGAAAAGCCACGAAAGAAAAAAGTAAAATGGAAGCCGCGGGCAAGTCCATACTTTTTGCAACTTGACCCTTTTTTCTGGCATCCTGTCTTTTCTTAGCAGTAGCAGGCTCCGTTTTTTCCCCAGCAAACCATTGTAAATCAAGATGTAAACGAAGTTGTTGGGACACGGCGCTCCTCCTACTTAGGTGTTGTCAGCGGTGAACCGCTCATGATATGCAACATTTGCTCCATATAATCAAACATCGTTCCGAACAATTGCTGAAATTGTGAAACTAACTCTGGGAAGATAATAACAAGGAGAAAAAATCCAAGTATCATTTTAAGTGGTGCACCGATAACAAAAATATTGAATTGCGGTGCTACCCTTGTCAGCAAGCCTAAACCTAAATCTGTTAGAAATAAGGCAGCTACGATGGGAGCAGCGAGTTGGAATGACAGATAAAACATTTTGGATAGCGATTTAAATAGAAAGTCCGAAATTTGTCCCTCATAGATGCGACTGAATAATGCGTTATCGATTGGCACCCATTTGTAACTATCAATGATCGCTCTTAGCAAATAATGATGACCGTCAAAAGACAGAAACAACAACACAGCAATCATATACTTTAAATTACCAAGCATTGGTGTTGATGCGCCTGTCAAAGGATCAATCACGCTTGCCATACTAAATCCAATCTGCATATCCATGAATGAACCCGCAGTTTGAACAACGGTGAAAAATAGATAAGCGATAAAACCTAATATGATCCCAATCAGCATTTCACGAATAATTAACAGCAAGTAAACACCATCAATTGGCATGGACTTATCCATCCCCAGCGTCGCATAAATAATCAATGATATAAAAATGGATAGTCCCACCTTGAATACCATTGGTATATTTCTCGAAGATAGAATGGGAACCACGACAAAAAATGATGTAATTCGACAAAAAATAAGCAGAAAAATAGGAATTGCTTGAATAAATGTTGGCATTTCACTCACAACCTAACCAACGAATTTGTAAAGATTGTTGAGTAGATTAAAGGTGAAATCAACTAAAGTATTCATTATCCATGATCCGAAGATAAGGATTGAAAACAATACAGCAACGATTTTGGGAACAAAGGCAAGCGTTTGCTCTTGAATCTGTGTCGTTGCTTGAAAAATACTAATGGCTAAACCGACGATTAATCCAATTAGCAGCATTGGCGCACTAGCTTTAAGAACGGTATATACGGCCTCGCCTGCAATACGTATTACAAATTCCGAACCCATCTAGATTCCCTCCGATATCTTGGTTATTAACCGTAGCTTAAGAGTAACGATCTCACCACAAGATACCAACCATCTACAAGAATAAAAAGAAGGATTTTGAATGGAAGTGAAATCATCACGGGCGGGAGCATCATCATCCCCATTGCCATTAACGTACTAGAGACAACCATATCTATAACCAAGAATGGAATAAATATCATGAATCCCATTTGGAAAGCTGATTTTAATTCACTTATGGCATAGGCAGGTACTAGTGAGGTAAGCGGTATATCTTCAACACCTGTAGGTGCTTTAGCTTTGGAATAGTCAAGAAACAGTTTCAAATCCTTCTGCCGCGTATGCTTAAACATAAATTTCTTCATAGGCAATGCTGCCGTCTGAAAAGCCTGCGTCTGATTGATTTCACCTTTTAAGTAAGGTTGAAGTGCTGTTTGATTAACTTCCCCTAAAGTTGGAGACATAATAAAAAAGGTTAAAAACAGAGCGAGTCCGATTAAAACCTGATTAGGTGGCATTTGTTGAGTTCCTAATGACGTTCGAACAAAACCCAAAACAATAACGATTCGCGTGAAACTCGTCATTAATATAAGAAATGATGGAGCTAAACTTAATACCGTTAGCAACAAAAGGAGAGTTACGGTGTTCGAAGATCCCCCCGTTGCCGTGCTTGTCCCAATATTAACATTCAATCCTGGAATCGGATTCGTTACATCCGTTTCGGCAGCAGAAGCGGTTAATGACAGTAGGAACATAGATATCACGATGAGTAGCAGTATGCCAATGAATTTATTTCTTTTCATTCTTCATTCAACCGATCTGTTTGTTTTTGATCAGACAACCATTCTTCTACATGCTTATTTCGATCTGTTACACGCTTTAATTTGTCATGAAAAACTTGTTGAAACGAAGAAGTAATCTCTACTTCCTCTTCAATATCGTTCTTTTTTCGAGGAAGCTTGTTGATCCACTTACTCAGTGTGCCAAACCCCATTCGATCATCCTGTGATGAGTGTAAGAGTTCAGTGATATAGGCCACTTCATCAGCGTCAATGATTTTATCCAATAGTTGAATATTCTCACCAACGCCCACTACGAAGAGCGAATGCCCAATCTCTACAATCTGTATAGATTTGTTTTGACCCAGGGGAACTCCACCTAAAGAACGAATCGAGTTCCCAAACAATGAGCCTTTGTTTTTCTTTGCCACATATCTCATCAACGCATAAAAAAGAATAATGATAAATGCAAGAACTGCAATCACCTTAACAACCATAAGCAAGGAATCCCCTGAACCCAGGGAACCTGGATAGTCGGAGATTGGATCGGTAGTAGTAGAATCCGTTTCGGCATTTACGACTTTATTTGTGTAAAGCATGGCCATCGTACTGAAAATAGTTAAGTATGTTTTATTCGATTGAAGTCTTTTCATAAGAACAACCCTTTCGGTTTATGTAAGACTCAACCGAATCAGGACGGTTTAACCTAGAGTCTTTTTGATAGCTTCGATAACACGGTCAGCTTGGAATGGTTTAACGATGAAGTCTTTCGCGCCTGCTTGAATGGCATCAATAACCATGGCTTGTTGGCCCATCGCAGAACACATAATTACTTTCGCATTAGGTTCAATTTTTTTAATTTCTTTTAATGCTTGAATACCGTCCATTTCAGGCATCGTAATATCCATCGTGATTAGATCTGGTTTCAACTCTTTATATTTTTCAATAGCTTGTGCTCCATCATTCGCCTCGCCACATACTTCGTACCCATTTTTAGATAAAATATCACGAATCATCATTCTCATAAAAGCTGCATCATCCACAATTAGAATACGGTTAGCCATTGAAAATATCCCCCTAAAATTAAATTATTGTAATTTTTGAATTCGTTCCCATTGATTAACAATGTCAGTTACACGAACCCCAAAATTCTCATCGATAACGACAACTTCACCTTTGGCAATCAACTTATTATTCACCAAGATGTCTACCGGTTCACCAGCCAGCTTGTCCAATTCAATAATGGACCCCTGAGACAGTTCTAAGATGTCTTTAATTACCTTGTTCGTTCTGCCCAATTCTACGGTAACCTTAAGTGGTATGTCGAGAAGTAAATTCAGGTTTGTATCATCGGCTTGCGCGTACGAGCCTGATTGTAAATTACCGAACTGAACCGGTTGTACATTCACATTACGATTTGGCATCCCACCAAACGCAGCTGGAGGCTGTTGTTGGTACATCGGCTGCTGGGGTGGATACATCGGTTGTTGTGGTGGATACATCGGCTGACCCATTGGAGGCTGCTGATACATCGGTTGCTCATACATCGGTTGTTGGTAAACAGGTTGCTCATACACTGGTGCAGGTTGCGAATTAGGAGCTTCTTGAACTGGTGGAGCTACCACAGGAGATGCTTGCGCCGCCGGTGCAGCTTCCATTGCTGATTCAGTATCACCACCACCCATTAAGATCGATACCATTTCTTTGGCGAAAGGAACAGGTAATAACTGCATAATATTGGAGTCAATAAGATCACCAATGGTAAGTCGGAACGATATCTTTATAAATACGTCCTCGTCAGGCAGTTTTCCTTCTCCTTTCGACAAATTTAATATGTCGATTCCTGGGGGAGAGATATTGACAAATCGATTAAAGATAGTTGACATGGATGTAGCTGATGAACCCATCATCTGATTCATGGCTTCTTGCACCGCGCTGATATGAATTTCACTAAGATTTTCATCACCGCCGGTACCGTCTCCGCCCATCATTAAATCAGCAATAACTTGAGCATCTTTGGATTGGATGACAAGTAAGTTAATACCATCGAATCCATCAACATAATTGACATGAACGGCAACATGAGGCCTTGGGAATTGTTCTTCCAATTCTTCTTTGCCAATAACAGACACCTTAGGAGTTGTTATATCTACCTTCTTACCCAATAGCGTCGATAACGCTGTCGCTGCGCTACCGAATGTAATATTACCAATTTCCCCAAGTGCATCCTGCTCTAATGGGGATAAAAAATCTTCTACTTGCGGAGGCCCATGAAATGAAGAGACAGAACTTTCTTCAGATGATTGTCTCAACAAAGCGTCGATCTCTTCCTGCGACAAATAATCTCTGTTATTCATCATATTCTTCTTCTCCTTCATTCACGATTTCTGTAATTTGTACAGCCATCTTCCCTTTTACGGTACCAGGGCTTCCGAGATATTTCAGCTTCTCGCCCACTTTGACTTGAAGCGAATCTTCGACGGATTTATGCAGCGGGATTACATCGCCTATCGTTAACCCTAAGAAATCACGGATTGAAATTTCAGACGTTCCCAATTCTGCAATGAGAGGTAGCTTGGTTTTCTCCAAGCGGGATTGAAGTGCTTCCACTTCTTCAGGTGCTCTCGTTTTCTTCTGGGAAACAAACCAGTGATGGACAGAAAGCCGAGGCATGATAGGTTCAATAACAACATGAGGAATACATAAGTTGATCATTCCAGTTGTGTCCCCGATTTTGGTACTCAGCGATATTAATGCAATCGTTTCATTGGGAGAAACAATTTGCATAAACTGCGGATTCGTCTCTAGTGCCTCTAAACGTGGTTGAATATCGATAACGGTCTTCCATGCTTCTTGCAAACTATCAAATGCTCGACTAAAAATACGCTCCATAACAATCGTTTCAATCTCGGTTAATGCGTTAATTTTGGTTGGCGTCGTTCCTGCTCCGCCTAATAATCGATCCAACATAGCAAAGGCAACATTGGGATGTACCTCAAGTACCATTCGACCCTCTAAAGGCTCTGCTTCAAAGATGTTCAAAATGGTCATTTTCGGGATCGAACGAATAAACTCATCATAGGGCAATTGTTCAACCTGGACTACACTGATTTGCACGAAAGTACGCAGTTGCGCTGAGAAATATGTCGTTAGGAAACGCGCGAAATTTTCATGAATCCGAGTTAAGCTACGAATATGATCCTTTGAGAAACGCACTGCTCTCTTAAAATCATATGCCCTTACCTTCTTCTGAGTATCCTCCTTCTTAAGTTCATCTGCATCCATTTCCCCAGAGGACAACGCAGCCAGTAAGGCATCGATCTCATTTTGCGATAAAACATCAACCATTCGAGTCACCTCCTTTAAGCAAAATCATTTATGAGTTACTGCAGCACTTTATCAGTTATCCAAATTTGTTTGATTTTACCTTCATGCAATAATGGGTTTAGTTTGTTCATTATTGTAGAAGTTAAACTATCAGAACCTTTGCTTCCTTCAATTTGCTCCTTGGTCATGTCACCAAGAATCTGGACAATCGTCCCCTTAACAGCAGAATCGAGCAAACTATCGAATTCAGCTTTGGCTTTAGCATTTTCCATTTCAAAAGCGAAACTTATCTTAATGAAATTCTGGCTGCCTGATAAGTTAGTTAAAATGTCTTTAATAATTGAAGTATTCGCTTTAACCGTTTCCGCTGAAGGTGCTTTCGTCGGTTTCACACTTGCTACAGCATCCTGAGCTTTCACAGCAGGATCTGTGGATTCATTGTTTTTCTCCATAAAGTTCCACAACACGAAAGCTGCAGTAAGAATTAGTGTGATCGCAATAAGGATGGAAACAATGAGTATAAATATTTTGTTCTTAAACACTTATGAACCCTCCGTATCCCTGGACTGTATTGTCGCTCGGACGGAACCAATTTCTTGCATGTAGGTCCGCACTAAGCTTACCACAACCTCTGCCTTTTCGAGAACTGTGATTTTCTTGCCTGTTGTCAATGTAATCATCGTATCCGGAGTTTCTTCGATAAGCTCAATTAGTATGGCATTTAAGATAAGCGTTTTGCCATTCAAACGAGTGAGAGAAATCATAATTCTCCTCCTGAATCAGGGTAAGGGGAGCTGTGCTCCCCCATCATTCATTCAATTGCTTATTACTGTTTCAGATTTACAACCTCTTGCAGGATTTGATCTGAAGTTGTGATAATTCTGGAGTTCGCTTGGAAACCACGTTGTGCAATAATCATTTCTGTGAATTCACCAGTTAAGTCGACATTCGACATTTCTAGTTGTCCTGAAACAAGTGTTCCCGTTCCCGTTTCTGGATCACCAGGGGCGCCAACTACAATCTCAGGCTCAGGATTAGCGTTTGCGGTCATTTGATACAAGTTACCACCGATTTTTTCAAGACCAGCTGGATTAACTACTTTAACAACGCCAACCTTTTGCCCGGTATTAACCGTTTCACCATCTGCATTTACGCCAATAATGTCACCATTTTGTGAAATCGAGAAAGAGACGATATCATCTGGAATTACGATGGGGCCTGCATTATCAGCGCCCATAACATGAAGCCCTTCAGCATTTACCAGATTCCGAGTCGGATCCACTGTGAAGTTACCAGCTCTTGTCAAAAATGGAGCATCAACTTGATCGAGAGTTCCTACTGCGAAGAACCCATCGCCATTCACACGTAGATCAGTTACAACGTTAGTCGTCATTGCACTACCAGCTGTGTGCACAGTATCGATAGCAGCCAAACTTACACCCAAACCAACTTGCTGGGCATTAACGCCGCCTCGGTTTTCGTCTGGCGCACTAACGCCAGCGACCGTCTGGCTAAGAATGTCTTTAAACATAACTCGGCTACCTTTAAATCCGATGGTATTAACGTTAGCGATATTATTACCAATAACGTCTAACTTTGTTTGAAAACCACGCATACCTGAAACGCCTGAGTACAAAGATCTTAACATGAAATGGCCTCCTAAATCGGATGTAAGAATATGAATTTGAATGTGAGTTGCTTCTTTCGTTCCACAACTCCAGGCTTCCTAAACGGTCGAGCCCTATAAATCTATGATATTATCATTGCGCTATCGATCTGTGTAAACACATGATCATTCATAGCTTGGCCATCTAGCGCAGTCACTACAGTTCGATTGGGTACATTTACGATATATCCATTCCCTGCTAAGATCAGGAGCGCGTCTTTGGCACCTTTGGATGCAGCTTTATCAATGGCATTGTTCATTTTCTCAATTTGCTCAGGTTTGAGTTGAATACCTCGTTCTTTCAATCTAACCTCAGCATGATGACTAAATTTTACAAATTGATCTTGAAAAAGTTTTTGAAAAGTAGGATTACCATTTCCAGTAACCGGTACCTGATGCGATGGAACTCTTCTCGTTGATGTGGGTGAAACAGGATTTGGATAAAGTTGGCCTATGGATACTCGCTCTGTCATTCTGAATCTCCAGCGTTTTCAATTTTCTTTAACTTATCGAGGGAAACTTCCACACCATTCACAGTGGCAAATTGATTCCCATCTTTAAAAGTTATCGAATCTACTACGCCAGACATCTCAGTTGAAACCCCTGATGCATCTGTTCCAGTCCATGAAATTGACTTACCAATTAATCCTGACACGAAACCTAACGATTGTCTCATTAGCTTCATTTCACTAGCCATGTTCGTCAATTGCTCAACAGATGTAAATTGTGCCATTTGAGCGATAAACTCTTTGTCTTGCAAAGGCTGTGTAGGATCTTGATTCTGAAGCTGTGTAATCAAAATTTTAAGGAAATCATCCTTACCCAGGGTAGTACTGTCCTTCTCCTTGGTTTTCGCGCTAGTCCCTTGATTAATCAGGTCAGTTACATTGCCAACGATTGGATTAGTAGCCATACGTTCACCTCCACCACTTCATTCTACTCATTTAGGCAATGACATCGAAGGAATTACCATTTGTATGATTGCGAATCTGTGCGATTTGCTCCATATCCTCTTTAAATTCAATAGCATCCATTTCAATTTCACCTGAGCGATTCTTGGACTGTTGTTGTGATTGATTGAAGGTTTGCGGTTGACGTTGTTCTTGGAACATGCTTGAAGACATATTTTGGCTTTGCGTAACTTCTAGTTTCTCAACTTGTAAGCCCTGCGTAAGGAGTGCTTGACGTAATTGAGGCAACTGGCTTTCTAGCATTTGTTTACCTGCTAAAGTATCGGCTGCAAACTGGGCAAATAGTTGTCCATCATGCATGGAAATTTTCACATCTACGTGTCCTAAATTCTTTGGAAACAAAGATAACTTAGCCTCTGAGAAACCTTCAGACATCGTAATTTTCATGTTTTTGAGAACATGCGTTGTCATCTCGTCCGCGAAATTAGCTGAAGTTAGCACGGGTGCTTGTGTTTTATCTGCCGCATTCATCAATTGCTGTGATTTCTGAAGATCACCGATCGTAACGATCGAATTTGTTCCTGTAGCTGTCTCGATCGGCAAATCAACTAGTTGTCCAATTGTCGATTCGGGCAAGTCACTTGACTGCTCACTAACAACTAAGGGAATGTGCTTTATTGCAAACTTCTCTTGTTTAGGCTGCAATGATAGCAAATTTACTGAAAGACTATTATCTACTGAATCATTTTCACGTTTATTTATGTACTTACTAGAAGTTAATCTCCCATTTGATGAAATGTGCTCCTTGGCTCCAGTCACAGGTGCAGTAGTCCCAATTGCAGTAGCAGCAACATCACCGACAGTTACCTTCTGAGCTTTTCCCACTTCTGCTAGAATCTCTGGAAGTAAAGGTTGAATTGTACTTGCAAGCTCTGAATTCAAAAATTTTAGAATCGAATTGTCAGGTTGCTGCTTGGATAAAGTAGACAGTGTTAACAATGTATTCTGTGCTTTCAGACTCAGTGAATTGCTTGTTGGTTGCTGCCACATTGCAAGATTTCCGGACGCGAGTGGGTTTGATGTGTTACTTAGCGCAGCCAGTATATCTTCTGCATTTTCAAACCACTTTTTCACTTTCGGATCTTGCAGTAATTTGTCAGCAAGTTCAGGATTGCTATTCATTGCTTCAATAAGTATTTCAGGCAAAGTACTATCCGCCGAAGATACTTCTGATTCTTGAGCCTTATCCGTTTGAATCGGCATTACCAAGTTCTGAAGCATTTGCAACATCATACTCATGGAAATCTCAGTTTCTGATGGTTGTCCTTCAACCATGGGTGCATTCTCTTGTGCGGTTTGGTCAGAAAGAAGTGCTGAAAAGCTATCCGTCGTTCCAGTTGCTTTGGAATTCCCTTTACCTGCTACTGTTGCCCCTGGTAGTGCGACTGGTACTGACGTCATCTGTACATCCATTTTTCTCACCTCCCTTCTTAAATCCCCAGCAAATTACGGTACAAGCTTTGCAGTGATTGAAGCAGCAACTTCCTTATTCGCATCTGACAGCGCAGACATCACCTTAGAGCGTGAAGAATTATCCATCCCACTTAAAATAGACAACACTTTTGTCGGATTAGATTTATTCATCTCTAGCAGAACATTAGAAGCGCTTTTTGGTGTCATATTGGCAAAAGTTTGTCCAAGATCTGAATTGCTTACCGTACTTGTCGCTGCTTTGGTATCCGTCGTATTATTCGTGGCTAATCTTTCTTGTAATGCTGCTATTTCTTTGTCACGCACGGGTACGATATCCTTTAGTCCAATGGAAGCAGCGGCTGCTTTAGCAGCATCCATTTTTTCAAGAATTGCTCCGCGGTTATCAGGTTTCATCATAGAGAATACTAATACCATTTCATTTGGCGTCAATGCTTCAATGATTGGAGCAACTTTACTAGGTGTCATTTTGGCATACATATTCGCAAGTTGTGTAATTTGATTCGTGTACTCTTCTTCCGA
Organism: Paenibacillus sp. J22FR83; assembly: GCF_059691955.1. Lineage (NCBI taxonomy): Bacteria > Bacillati > Bacillota > Bacilli > Caryophanales > Paenibacillaceae > Paenibacillus > Paenibacillus sp. J22FR83. The sequence goes on along the minus strand of NZ_JCAUAM010000005.1, from coordinate 126,970 downwards.
TTGCGTTTTATCTTTTAACTTCTCTTCAAGTTCCGTTACTTTCGCAACTGCCGCCTTAAGAGAAGCATCCTTACTCTCAGTCGTCGAATCTGCTTTTTGTAATGCTGTTGTCAACTCATTTACACGGGCGTTCAGCTTCGCAATTTCATCTTCTTTCAACTTTACACTTTGCTCAGATGATACAGCTTTACTATCTGTTGTCGCGGGCGCAGCTTCTTTTGGAGCTGGGACTATTAATCCAACGACAGGTGTATTGTGCAGTGCTTTTTGAATACTACTTTTGATATCATAATCAAAAATGGAAAGCAGCACGAAGAGTAACACCGCCGTGAACACAAAGGGGATGACAAACCATATCAAAAATCGCTCCAGTGCACTATAAGATGCACCCTCTACGCTTGTATCGGCCATCTCTTCGTCCCTCCTTTTCTAGCTTAATACGATAAACGTCTGAAACGATTTGTAGCCATTTCATCTAGTGCATCCTGCTCTTTTTTCGCAATCATAAGCTGGAATTGGTTATGTGCCTTTTCTCTTGCTTTGGTCCACACTTTTTCATCGATCATTTTCACAGATAAATGTTCTTGCTTCTCCGTTACGATATGCATAGCATGTTTAACATCTTGATGTTTGCGTGCTATTTGTTTATCCACATGGTTCATATAGTTCTGCATGAGAAGCATATTCGATATCGACACGGAATCGCTAGTTGCTTGAATCATTTCATTGTGTAAGTTTTCCTTCTGTTCGAACAATCCATTTAAGCTCGTTTCTTCAATCCTTAACTGACCCATTGCCTCAGATAAAATCCATTCTGCTTGTGTACGTTCATTATTCTTCAAATCGACAATTTGCTGGAAAGAATAGCGAAAACTCATTTAGGACCCTCATCCCTTATAAAATTCTTGAATTAATCGCGCTTGAGCTTCTTCGTAGGTCAGCTTTTCACTTGTTCGTTGTTTCGTAAAATCCCAAATGGCTTCGATGTTATCCATCGCAATATCAATATTTGGATTAGAACCTTTCTGATACGCCCCGATATTGATAAGATCTTCCGAATCTTTATATATAGAGAGAAGACGCTTAAGTTGATCCGCTGCTTCCATATGCTCTGTCGGTACAATTTCTTTCATGACACGACTTACACTTGATAAAACATCGATCGCAGGATAATGTCCCCTGTTGGCGATACTACGATTTAAGACGATATGACCATCCAAGATACCACGGACCGCATCTGCAATGGGCTCGTTCATATCATCACCATCAACAAGCACAGTGTAAAAAGCTGTAATAGAGCCCTTAGCACCTGTTCCTGACCGCTCCAACAGCCTAGGCAGCATTGCGAACACAGATGGTGTATAACCACGTGTTGCTGGCGGTTCACCAACAGCCAGTCCGACTTCACGTTGTGCCATAGCAAATCGTGTTACAGAATCCATCATCATCATGACATTTAAGCCGCGGTCTCTAAAATACTCAGCAATACTGGTCGCAATCATAGCGCCTTTAATCCGAATTAAAGCAGGTTGGTCGGAAGTCGCCACAATAACAACCGATCTCGCCAAGCCTTCTGGTCCGAGATCACGTTCAATGAAATCGAGAACTTCTCTACCGCGCTCACCAATCAGTGCAATGACATTGACATCAGCTGAAGTATTACGGGCAATCATTCCCATCAACGTACTTTTACCAACACCAGATCCAGCAAAAATACCAACACGTTGACCTTTACCAATTGTCAATAATCCATCAATACACCGAACACCAACAGAAATGGGATGAAGTACACGGGGACGCGATAAAGGATTACTCGGTAAATTATTTGTCGAATACTGCGCCATCCTTGAAGGCAAATACGAGCCGTCTAACGGTTGACCAAGACCGTCTAGAACTTTTCCTAATAACTCATGTCCCACCTGAACGGTTAACGGTTTTCCTGTCCCAACAACATCACAACCAGGGCCAATGGCATCAAGATCACCAAGTGGCATAAGAATAACTTTGTTGCTTCGGAAACCGACTACTTCCGCTTTTAATGGTTTATTTGATTTGTGCGGATAGATATAACAGAGATCACCTATACTGACATCAGGACCTTCAGATTCAACTGTAAGTCCAATGACTTGCGTCACTTTACCGTTCACCCTAATTGGATCAATCGTTTGTAAGACTTCCTTGTATTTATCCACCTTCGGGATCGATATCGGTTCCATTATGCTTCCTCACTTTGTAAGGCCAGTTGGAGCGCTGACTTAATTTCTTTCAGTTGCGTATCGAGTCTAGCATCAATGCTCCCGTATGAAGAACGAATGACACAGCCTTGATCTTGTACTGATGAATCTGGAATGATCTCGAGTTCAGCCTGTGAATCAATTGAAGTGATCAATTCTTCCCTCGCATCTTGAATATATGCAAATTGAGAAGGAGCTACACATAAAGTAATAATTCCTTTTTCACGTCTGCGTGCAAGTACTTTTTGAATGAATTCAATCACCCAACCAGGTTCGAGAGATAGTTGACGCACTATAATTTTTTCTGCAATAGAGGTACTTAAATCGATAAGAAAAGGTTCTGACTCTTGGATGATTTGCTGCTTCAGTTTGTAGGATTGTTCAAGAATGGAACGAGCTTCAGCGAGCATATCTTCATATTCTTTACGAAGTGTACTCTCTGCTTGAGCTAGACCTTGATGATAACCATCATCATATCCTGACTGCTTAGACGCATTTACTACCTCGATATCATCAGCTCGCTTACTTTCCCACCAACTCGCAATATCACGCTCTGTTTCTTCACGGATTAAGGCACATTCACGTTTGGCCTCTTCGATCTGTTCACTTGCAAATGCTTCGGCATCCTCTATTATTTGGTTCTTGAGTGAGGTTGCATCATTGATCTCCGTTTGCATTTCCGCTGAAATACCTTCATCAACAGGTGGCGAGTCCGTTGTAAGTATTAATGAAGAAAGAGCTGAAAATGTTTCAACAATCTTCTTATCTTCAAGAGGATAATATGCGAATGATTTAATGACATTAGACAATAATATCATCTCCTCCACCACGTGCGATGATGATTTCACCTGACTCTTCTAAACGACGAATCGTAGCCACGATGCGGGTTTGTGCTTCTTCCACATCACGCAATCGAACGGGTCCCATGAATTCCATCTCTTCTTTGAAGGTTTCGGCCATACGTTTGGACATGTTTTTGAACAACACATCGCGCACTTCTTCACTCGCAACTTTAAGAGCAAGTTGCAAATCGGCATTTTCAATATCACGAATGATTCGTTGAATGGAACGATTATCGATATTAACAATATCCTCAAATACGAACATCCGTTTCTTAATTTCCTCAGCGAGTTCTGGATCTTGAATTTCTAAAGAGTCCAGAATGGTACGTTCCGTTCCACGATCGACGCCATTCAAGATTTGAACGATAGATGCGATACCACCAGCATTCGTGTAATCCTGCGTGACAGTGGATGAAAGTTTCTGTTCTAATACCCGTTCAACCTGTGAAATAACTTCTGGTGATGTACTATCCATGAGAGCAATCCGTTTAGCAACATCAGCTTGTTTCTCCTGAGGCAGTGAAGACAGAATGATAGATGCTTGCTCGGCTTGCAGATAGGACAAAACAAGTGCAATCGTCTGTGAATTCTCATTCTGAATAAAGTTGAGAATTTGTGCAGGGTCCGCTTTCCGTGCAAAGTCAAAAGGCCTTACTTGGAGTGTAGCTGTTAAACGATTGATAATATCAAGCGCTTTTTGTGATCCTAGTGCTTTCTCCAAAATATCTTTGGCATAGGCGATACCACCTTGAGAAATAAATTCTTGTGCCAAACAAATCTGATGAAATTCGGCTAGAATTGAATCCTTTTCTAAGGTATCGACCTTACGCACATTCGCGATCTCAAGTGTTAATTGTTCAATCTCTTCTTCACGTAAATGCTTGAAAATTTGTGCAGAAACCTCTGGGCCTAAACTGATCAAAAGAATAGCTGCCTTTTGTCGTCCGGTTAACCCTTGTAAAGCGGCTCTGGCCATTCAGGTGCACCTCTATTCGTCTACTAACCAAGTACGCAGCAAGTTCACAAATTCTTCCGGCCGTTTTTTTGCAAGCGTTTCGAGCTGCTTACGTACTTGATTGTCATTCGTTACACTTTCAATATCAATCGTTGGAAGCTCTGCTTTTTGAGATGCAAGATTCATTTCCTGGTCTTGTAATTGTTGCGCTGCTTTCTTACGTTTTCTAATTACAAATCCAATCAATGCGCCAATTGCAAGTGCCGCTAACGCAAGTGCACCATACGTCAAGTAAGTAGATGTCTTCGTCGTACTCGCATCGGAAGTTCTTGCAAATGAATGAGCAAAAACCGTAACTTTTTTCTGTAAGTCTTCGTCTGTATAAGTAGTCTTATTATCAGCTAGTGCTGTTCTCACGATATTCACTAGCGCATTCTGAATAGCTGTTTTCGTTTCTGCAGTTAACGAATTTGGATCATCTCTTACTGGAGGCTCAATTCCGACATTAATACTGACATCTTTTACTACATACGGCGTTGAAATAATGTCATTGGTAATGCGGTCCACTTCATAGTTTACTGTTTTGCTATTTTTCTCTGATGTGGAGTTCCCATTGTTAGAGGCTCCTGGATAACCAGGCACATCCGTTTCGCCAGTACCAGGTACACCGCCTGTTTCAGTGCCTTTATTTTGATAAGATTCATTCGCTTCTTGCAGGGATATTTCAATCCCCTTTTGGTCAACTTGATTTGGGGCCCGTACAAGTTGTTCCTTCGTTTTCTTCTGATCAAAATTCATCGTTGTAAATACACTGACGCTCACTTTATCGCGTCCAAACATCGTGCTTAGCATGGAGTTGATGTTCTTCTGCAAATCATTTCTGAACTGGTTATTAATATCTGTATCTCTCGGTGTGTTATTAGCTTCACCACTAAACTTGTAGGAGAGCAAATTTTGATCTGAAATGGAAATATTCTCAATCGGTAGATTCTTAATACTATGTGATACTAAATTGTAAATCGTATCCACTTTAGCTTGATCTAGCGTGTAACCTTGTTTCACTTGAAGAACTACTGAAGCCGTAGCTTTCTCCGCTTGTTGTTGTAAGAATGGACCTTCTTCAGGAAGTGAAATATTTACCTTAGAGCTTGAAATAGCTTGATTTGCATTAATTAGTTGTTGAAGCTCTCCTTGAATGGCACTCAAATATTTCACTTTGAATTCATTATCCGTGATACCGAAGGAACTGCTTCCACTAAATACTTCAAACCCTAAGGATCCGTTCTTGTTCAACCCTTGTGATTCAACTGCCAGTTTGACATTGGCGACTTCACTTGTAGGCACTTCAATACTTTTACCATCTGCACTCAAGTGATAGGGAATTTTGGCTGTATCCAAATATGATTTAATATTAGCTGCATCACTTGGTTGAAGTTCTGTATAGGCCAGTGAATAATCAGTCTTGGATAAATTAACACTAATAATGGCGGCTGTTAGAACCAGAAGGAACACAGTAGCTATAAAAATTATTTTCGTCGTACGATTATAACGATTCCAGTATTGCTTCACCTTTTCCCAGTACTGGAGCAGGTTCTCGTTCACTCTGTCACCTCATTGACCCAAATTTAGCAGCATCTCTAAAGTTACAGCTGCATTCTCATAATTTCTTGGTACGCCTCTAAAACTTTATTTCGAACTTGAACTGTAATTTCAAGTCCCAATGAAGCTTTTTCAGAGGCAATTGTCAATTGATGAACATCGGAAAGTTCCCCTTTAATGAAGCTTTCGTTCAACTGATCAACCTGCTTTTGCTGCGCATTTAAATTAGTCATGGCATCATTCAGAAATGAACCAAATCTCTTGCCAAGATCATCTGCTCCCTCACCCGAGTTATCTTTCGGTTGAATGGAACTCATTATATTTATCGGACTATAACTAATTTTGTCAATCATCCCACAACCTCCTATCTACCGATTTCCAATGCCTTAGTAATCAAAGCTTTACTTGCATTCAGTGCTGTTACATTGGCTTCATAAGATCGTGTAGCCGAGATCATATCAACCATTTCTTTGGCAATATCTACATTTGGCATATACACAAACCCATTCGTGTCTGCATCGGGATGTGAAGGATTATAAACTTGCTTTACTGGAGAATTATCTTCAAATATTTTATTAACTCTGACACCTTCGCCCGTTCCATCCGCCATAGCAGAGTTAAGTGATTGCGCGAAACTCGGTTGGGATTTTGTTTCAAATGATACTAACTTCCTCGTATATGGCACCCATTTCCCATCTACAAATTTCGCTCTCGTAGTATCGGCATTAGCTATATTGGAAGATACAACGTCCATACGAAGTCGCTGTGCAGTTAATGCGGATGAACTAATGTCAAATCCGTTAGTAAGTCTCATTTCTTATTACTTACCCCCTAAGACTGTGTGCATTTTTTTGAAATCGCTGTTCAATTGTTGAACCAAAGCATTGTATTTAAGTTGGTTTTTAGCCATTAATGACATTTCATAGTCCATGTCGACATTGTTCATGTTGATGTTGATTGCTGTCGATTCGTCTGTTTTCACCTCGGAATACGGTAACTTTGAAGAATTACCTATAACGAAATGCCTGGGGTCTGTGCGATATCCCGATATAGCTGGTGTTCCCGAACTCATCTGATTTTGCAGTAGCTCTTCAAACACAACATCAGCACGTTTAAAGTTAGGAGTATCCGCATTAGCAATGTTATTCGCTACTACTTTTTGCCTTAGCGTCGATGCATCCAACGAACGCTCCATCATATTCCAAATAGGCTTGTCTAATAAAGACATAAACGATTCCCCTTCACACAAAAAAATATTCAGTAACTATTTCAACATCGGAAGATTTGATTCCTTCTTGTTTCGACATTATTCTCAATTTCCGATACAAAATAGTTCTATATGTAGAATTATGTAAACCTTTGACTTATACTCTTTATCATCTAAGATATTACGTTAAGTTTCAATAAGAAAAAAGCCCTATCTTTTTACCAGATAGGGCTTAACCTGTAATTCATTATAGTTTGGACTTCATTTGTTCAATACTTTGCATAAGTTGTTCATTTAGAATACGGATATAAGTGCCTTTCATGCCAAGTGATCGCGTTTCAATCACGCCAGCACTTTCCAATTTACGCAGCGCATTTACAATAACGGAACGCGTTATACCCACACGATCTGCAATTTTACTCGCCACCAGCAATCCTTCCTTGCCATCCAACTCTTCAAATATATGTTCAACAGCTTCCATTTCGCTGAAAGACAATGAGCCAATTGCGACTTGAACAACTGCTTTGCTGCGTGCTTCCTCTTCAATTTCTTCCGCGCGCTCTCTTAATATTTCCATGGCAATAACCGTTGATCCATACTCTGCGAGAACCAAATCATCATCAATAAAGTGACCTTCGCTTCGACTTAGAATCAAAGTGCCCAAACGATCGCCTCCACCAATAATTGGCACTAGCGTTGTATGCGTAGCTGGAAACATATCTTTCATCTGATCGGTGTAGTAGAAATACGGACTATCAGGTTCCGACGTCGATGAAGTCTCCTCAATTTTTAACAATAAATTATTAGATTCAATTGGAAATCTGCGCTCAATTAGAATCGTTTGATTCATTTCTGGAGAAACAGGATCATTCGTAACCGCGTAGCCCAAAATTTTACCCTTGCGGCTAACCACATATATATTTGCGATTACGACATCTCTTAATACTTCCGCCATATCCATAAAGCTTACCGCATTGCCCGCTTCTTTTTGGAGCAAACGATTCAGCCTTCTTGTTTTATTTAATAAACTCATCTAACTGCCTCCTACTACCTGCAACCTGCTTATTTCTTATAAGATGTACTGACTTAAATCTCTGTTCTGGACAATACTGCTTAGTTTCTCGCGAACATAAGCTGGATTAATCACGAGTGACTCTAATGTGATTTCTGGCGCTTCAAAAGATAAATCTTCCAACAATTTCTCTAAAATTGTATGTAAACGACGAGCTCCAATATTCTCTGTTTGTTGATTGACTTCAACAGCAATACGAGCAATTTCATGAATAGCTTCGTCTGCAAACTCAACTGTTATACCTTCCGTTTGCAATAAGGCTGTATATTGTTTAGTCAATGCATTCTTAGGCTCTGTTAAAATCGAAACAAAGTCTTCTAAAGTTAAATCGCTTAACTCGACACGAATAGGGAACCTGCCCTGCAACTCTGGGATAAGATCTGATGGCTTTGCAATATGAAATGCTCCTGCCCCGATAAACAACACATAGTCCGTCTTAACAGGACCGTACTTCGTCACGACAGTAGACCCTTCCACAATAGGTAAGATATCTCTTTGAACACCCTCTCGCGAAATATCCGGTCCACTTCCACCGCGGCTACTGCTTGCTATTTTATCAATTTCATCTATAAAAATAATCCCACTTTGTTCCGCACGGTTAATGGACTCCTGGATAACATCATCCATATCGATTAATTTCTGTGCTTCTTCTTGTGTTAAAACTTTTCTAGCTTCTTTCACAAGCAGTTTACGTCTTTTCGTCTTCTTAGGCAACAAACTTCCGAACATTTCTTGCATATTCATGCCTGCTTGTTCATTACCTTGACCACCAAGCATATCGAGCATAGAGGGAGTTGCATCTTCCACTTCAATTTCAACATGTTCGTTTTCTAATTTACCATTGGATAATTGTTCTGCGACTTGAGCTCTTTTAGAAGCCAGATTGGAATCAGGCGGCGTCTCTTCTTGCTCATCTTTATTTTGCCCGCCAAACAACATCTCAAGCGGATTACGCTGTGTTTTGGTACGAGTAGGACTTGGAGCAAGCAAAGTAACTAATCGCTCATTAGCGAGCTTCTCTGCACGATCCTTGACCTTCTCCATACGCTCTGCTTTGACCATACGTACAGATGTCTCCACTAAATCACGGACCATTGATTCTACATCACGGCCCACATAGCCAACTTCAGTAAATTTCGTCGCTTCAACTTTAATAAAAGGTGCGCCAACCAACTTCGCAAGTCTACGTGCGATTTCTGTTTTCCCAACACCCGTAGGTCCAATCATTAGGATATTCTTGGGCACAATTTCATCTCTCATGCTTTCCTCAACGAGATTTCTCCGGTATCGGTTCCGCAATGCAATTGCAACGGATTTCTTCGCTTTTTTCTGCCCCACAATGTAGCGATCCAGTTCATGGACAATTTGCTTTGGGGTTAGAGAGCTGTTTGCCATATGTGATACCCTCCTTATAATGTAGGCTAAAGCTAATTGATCAATTGAGAGCGTGTGCTAATGTTCCTATGTAAACATACGTTCTAGTCTATTCAATCTCTTCAACAATAATATTATGGTTGGTAAACACACAAATTTCTGCTGCCGTCGTCAGCGCGGCGTGCGCAATTTCCTTCGCACTAAGCTGAGGTGCATGTCGATGCAACGCTCTTCCTGCTGATAGTGCAAAACTTCCGCCTGAACCAATTGCCAATATGCCATCATCCGGTTCAATGACTTCTCCATTGCCAGAAAGCAACAATAGTCCTGTTGCATCCATAACAATCATCATCGCCTCTAATCTGCGAAGCACACGATCTTGCCGCCAATCTTTCGTTAACTCAACCGCAGCACGTTGAAGGTTGCCATGGTGCTCTTCTAGCTTTCCTTCGAACTTTTCAAATAGTGTTATCGCATCAGCAACGGAACCGGCGAATCCAGCAATGACTTTCCCTCTATGTAAACGCCGTACTTTTTTGGCCGTGCTCTTCATGATCATACTATTGCCAAATGTCACTTGACCATCACCGGCTATAGCTCCCTTACCTTGATGACGAATTGCGAATATGGTTGTTGCATGAAACGTTGCTTGATTGGGCTCCATTTCGATTCACCCCTCTATAAGAATTAATTCCGTTCAAGAGTTCTCTCCCTTGCAGTTGGGTCGCAAAAATGAGAGAAACCTCTAGCGAGGTCTAAAGGTTGAGCAGACCGCATCTAGAGGTAAATGTATGATCAAACGAATGAAAAATGCAATAAACATTAATTTATACTAACACAGTGGATCAGCTCATGACAACTTATACGGATACAGTATTCACAAAATTCTGAATACTCTCTAAAGCACGGTTAGCCAGTTGTTCATATTTCTCTTTTTTGTTTCGAATACGTTCTGGCAGTGCTGGTAGCAATCCGAAATTCGCATTCATCGGTTGAAAATGCTTAGACTCTGCCGCCGTAATATACTGTGCCATACTCCCTAATGTTGTTTCTGCAGGCAATACTACGCAATCTTGACCCTTCGCCATTCGACCTGCATTTAGTCCCGCAATTAAGCCAGAAGCAGCCGATTCCACATACCCTTCAACACCTGTCATTTGACCCGCAAAGAACAGATTCTCACGGTGCTTGTATTGGTAAGTAGGTTCAAGCAGCTTAGGTGAATTAATGAATGTGTTACGGTGCATAACACCATAACGAACGAATTCAGCCTGCTCTAACCCAGGGATAAGCTGCAACACACGTTTCTGCTCTCCCCATTTCAAATGCGTTTGGAAACCTACCAAGTTGTACAGGGTACCTGCCGCATTATCTTGACGGAGTTGCACAACTGCGTGTGGCATTTTACCTGTGTGTGGATTGATCAAGCCAACAGGTTTCATAGGTCCGAATAACACGGTTTGTTTACCACGTTTCGCCATCACTTCTAGCGGCATACAGCCTTCGAAATAAATTTCTTTCTCAAATTCCTTTAATTCTGCGACTTCCGCTGTGATAAGAGCCTCGTAGAATACGTTGAACTCTTCTTCTGTCATCGGACAGTTCAAGTAGGCTGCTTCCCCTTTATCATAACGTGAAGCCAAGTATACCTTATTCATATCTATGGAATCTTTCTCAACGATAGGTGCAGCCGCATCATAAAAGTATAAATACTCCTCACCCATTAGTGCTTTGAGTTCAGCAGCTAAGTCGGGAGATGTCAATGGTCCTGTAGCAACAACTGTGATTCCTTCTGGCAGTGCCTGAAGTTCTTCGTTACGAACCTCAATCAGTGGGTGGTTACGTAATGTGTTAGTCACAGCTTGAGAGAATCCATCTCGATCGACCGCTAGAGCGCCTCCAGCAGGTACGGCATGCTGGTCAGCACATGCAAGAATGAGAGAGTCCATTCGTCTCATCTCTTCTTTGAGAACCCCAACAGCATTCGTTAGACCATTGGAGCGTAGTGAGTTGCTGCATACAAGTTCAGCGAACTGATCAGTAATGTGTGCAGGTGTTTTCCTTACGTTACGCATTTCATATAAAGTAACAGGCACGCCTTGACGGGCAATTTGCCATGCGGCTTCACTGCCTGCTAATCCTGCGCCGATGACTGTTACTCTTTGATTTTCCGGCAAAATCAGACACCTCTAATCTTTCATATCTTCTATGTGATCGGATTCGTCAACGGCTTCTTCCTTATGATCACATTGTGTACATTGAATCATAACCCCATTCTTGCTTCTCTTCTCAATCATCAGAGAACTGCAAGCTGGACATGGTCGATGGACTGGTTTATCCCAGGAAACGAAGTCACAGGTTGGATATTGATCGCAACCATAGAATACACGGCCCTTTTTGCTTCTACGCTCTACAATTTTACCAGCGTGACAAGTTGGGCAAGTAACACCGATATCCTTAATGATCGGCTTCGTATTTCGGCAGTCTGGGAAACCAGAACATGCAAGGAATTTACCGAAACGTCCCATTTTATATACAAGGTGCTTACCGCATTTCTCGCATATTTCATCTGAAACTTCATCTTGAATTTCAATTTCTTTCATTTCTTCTTCTGCAAACTCTAGCCGCTTCTCAAACGAAGTATAGAAGGTATCCAGTACGCGGACCCAATCCTCTTTCCCTTCTTCAACAAAGTCCAACTCTTCTTCCATATGAGCAGTGAACTCAATATCCAGAATTTCCGGGAAAAATTCTTGCATAAGTTGGATCACGAGCTCGCCGAGCTCTGTTGGTACGAATTTCTTCTCTTCGATCGCCACATAGCCACGCTTCTGTATCGTTTCTAACGTTGGTGCGTAAGTACTTGGTCGCCCAATACCCATTTCCTCAAGCGCACGTACTAAGCGTGCCTCTGTATACCTTGGAGGTGGTTGTGTAAAGTGTTGCTTCGGTTCTACGCTTTGCTTGGCCAGTGAATCGCCTTTCGATAGAGGGGGCAACAGTTTATCTTCTTCTGTCGTCCCGTCATCATTGCTTTCGACGTATACTTTCATGAAACCAGCAAACTTCATTTTGGATCCATTCGCTCTAAATATGGTCTCTCCTGCGTTCAAATCAATCGTCATGGTATCCAAAATCGCGGATGACATTTGGCTTGCAACGAAGCGATCCCATACTAGCTTGTACAATCGGAATTGATCTTTACTCAAGAACGCTTTCATTTGATCAGGTTCACGCAATACAGAAGTAGGCCGAATCCCTTCATGCGCATCTTGTGCATTCGCATTTTTCTTCAGGTACTGACGAGGTGTTTCTGGATAGAAAGCTGGGCCGTATTTCGATATAATAAAATCTTTGGCTTCTTCTTGAGCAACAGGAGAAATCCGCGTTGAATCCGTACGCATATACGTAATTAAACCGACGGTACCTTCTTTACCCAAATCAATACCTTCATATAGCTGCTGCGCCACAGACATCGTCTTGGAAGCACGGAAGTTTAGTTTGCGAGCTGCTTCCTGTTGCATTGAGCTTGTAATAAAAGGTGGTGAAGGGTTGCGCCCACGTTCTTTCTCCTTCACTTCTTTCACAACAAACGCTTCATTACCCATAGCAGCAAGAATTACATCGACATCCTCTTGTGAGTGAAGTTCTTTTTTCTCACCGTTATGACTATGGTATTTAGCTTCAAAAACGGTTTTACCCGCATCAAGTACGGCTGTAATTGACCAGTACTCTTCTGGTTCAAACGCTTTGATTTCATTCTCACGGTCTTGAATTAACTTGACCGCTACCGATTGCACACGACCTGCTGAAAGTCCTTTCTTCACTTTTTTCCAAAGTAAAGGACTGATTTTGTAGCCAACAAGTCGATCCAAAATCCGACGCGCTTGTTGCGCATTGACTAAATCTTGATTGATGCGTCTAGGCGTTTTGAAAGCATCCTTAACAGCATCCTTCGTAATTTCATTAAATACAACACGACAAAGTTCATCTGAACCTACGTCGAGATAATGAGCCAAATGCCAAGCAATCGCTTCACCTTCGCGATCCGGATCCGCCGCTAGATATATTTTCTTAACTTTTTTACTTGCGTCTTTGAGTTCTTTAAGGATAGAACCCTTACCACGTATTGTTATGTATTTAGGCTCAAAGTTACGATCGACTTCAACGCCAATTTGGCTTTTCGGAAGGTCACGAATATGACCCATCGATGCTTTAACGATGAACTTACTGCCTAGATATTTGCCGATGGTTTTGGCTTTAGCTGGTGACTCAACAATGACTAACGAATCTGCCATGGTTCGTCCTTCCTCCCCTCTTGGTTTCAAGGTAAGTTTATTTGGCGAGAAGCAAAACTTCGTGATTAGCCTATGCTCGAATGTATGTTGAACCCGGAAGCTGTTTAATCGCCTTTTTCAATACCAAAGATAACAGAACTCCATGCAAATGTCCAAACGTAAATTGCGTCTCTTCTAATAAAGTGTCAATTGAGACTGGATCATCTGATAACTTTTGTACAATTTCGACCTCATCTTCCGTTAAAATAAAAGTCGTTTTTTGCTGTAATACGGACTTAATTTCATCTATATTTACAATGTGTTTATATTCTTCGACAATCTCTTGGGCACAGGTGACTAATTTCGCGCCATCCTTCAAAAGCTTATGTACACCACTGCTTTGTCGTGAATTAATTGGACCTGGAACCGCGAACACATCTCGTGAAGAATCTAATGCACACTCAACCGTGATTAAAGAGCCACTATCTTGTGCCGCCTCTACTACTGTAACACCCAATGATAATCCAGCGATAATTCGATTCCTCTGAGGAAACATGCCTGGTCTCATCCCTGTTCCTATTGGGTATTCTGAAATAATAACACCTTCTTGCTCTATGTTGCGAAATAACAGGGCATTCTCTCGCGGATAGATTGTATTAATCGCGCATCCAAGAACCGCCACCGTTTTGGCCTTCCCTTGCAGGGCTCCAATATGGGCCTTGCTATCTATTCCTCTTGCTAACCCGCTTACAATCCCAAATCCTGCTCGTGAAAGCGATGCTGCCCATTCCTCAGCTATTTTCTTCCCATAGAGGGTCGGGGTTCGAGTTCCCACAATACCAAGCAAGCGTCCATGCAAAAGAGATGAATCTCCTTTCACATATAACACCCATGGGGGCTGAGCAATTTCTTGCAGAATCGACGGATAATCTTCATCGAATCGTGTCATGATCCGGATAGACTGACTTTTATATTGGTGTATCTTTTGTTCAATAAAGACAGGCGTCAATCGTGTGGCAATCGTTTCTGCTACGGTTCTCCGAATTCCACATGCAGCGATCTCCCCTGCACTCTTCCCGATCAAAACATACAGTTCAGGGAAACAATGCAAGAGCTGGTGAATCGTTTTCCACCCTACTCCCTCTAGCTCATGCAAGCCAATTAAACAACGACGATTATCCATTAGTATATACACTCCTTCCAAGAATGACAAATCTATGCATCTAGCTGAAAATAAAAAAACCTCCCAAATCCCAATTAAGGGAAATGGAAGGTTGCTTACCTTCGTGAAACGAAGCTTATTTTTTTGTGATAACTTTATCAAGCATACCTTTTTCTTCAAGTACACTAACAAGAGTTGAACCCATTTCAGATGGTGTAGCCGCTACGCGAATACCACATCTTTCCATCGTTGCAACTTTCTCAGCAGCCGTACCTTTACCACCAGAAATAATGGCACCAGCATGGCCCATACGTTTTCCTGGAGGCGCTGTTTTACCGCCGATGAAACCAACGACTGGTTTCGTCATGTTTGCCGCAACCCACTCCGCTGCTTCTTCTTCAGCCGTTCCGCCGATTTCACCAATCATAATAACCGCGTACGTATCTGGATCTTCGTTAAAACGTTTGAGGATGTCGATGAACTCGGATCCTTTAACCGGATCTCCACCGATACCAACTGCGGAGGATTGTCCAATTCCGCGCGTTGTCAATTGGTGTACAGCCTCGTAAGTCAATGTTCCAGAACGTGAAACAACACCTACGTGACCTGGTGTGTGGATGTATCCTGGCATAATACCGATTTTGCACTCGCCTGGTGTAATAACACCTGGGCAGTTAGGTCCGATAAGAACGGTATTTTTACCTTCTAGGTAACGCTTAACGCGTACCATATCAAGAACAGGAATACCTTCTGTGATACAGATAACCAATTCAAGCTCAGCTTCAATCGCTTCGATGATGGATTCTGCAGCAAATGCTGGAGGTACATAAATAACGGATGCCGTAGCACCTGTTACTTTTTTCGCTTCTACAACTGTGTTGAAAACAGGCAGCTTAACAAGCTCACCATTTTCCAATGTGATATCTACAGTAGTGCCGCCTTTACCAGGAGTTACGCCACCCACCATTTGCGTGCCGTAGTCTAGACCGCCTTTGGTATGAAACAAACCCGTAGCGCCGGTAATCCCTTGAGTAATGACTTTTGTATGTTTATTGACCAAAATACTCATGATCGATTGTTCACATCCCTTATCTATTATTAAAACCGCTCTGGTTCTACTATTTAACTAGTGCAACGATTTTTTGTGCGCCATCAGCCATCGAATCAGCAGCAACAATGTTCAAACCGGATTCGTTAAGAAGCTTTTTGCCAAGCTCAACGTTCGTACCTTCAAGACGTACTACAAGCGGACGGGAAAGTCCAAGCTCTCTAGCCGCAGCGATAACGCCCTCAGCGATAACGTCACAACGCATGATACCACCGAAAATGTTAACGAAAATCCCTTTAACTTGCTCGTCGGAAAGGATGATTTTGAAAGCTTCTGTAACTTTCTCTTTCGTCGCACCGCCCCCTACGTCTAGGAAGTTAGCAGGGTCTCCGCCGTAGTGCTTGATAATGTCCATAGTGGCCATAGCAAGTCCAGCGCCGTTAACCATACAACCGATATTGCCATCAAGTGCGATGTAGCTTAGGTCATATTTGGAAGCTTCGATTTCTTTCGCATCTTCTTCTTCAAGATCACGAAGATCTACGATGTCTTTATGACGGAAAAGAGCGTTAGAATCAAAGTTTAATTTCGCATCAAGAGCCATAACGTCGCCAGAACCAGTTACAACCAATGGGTTGATTTCAGCAATGGAAGCGTCTTTCTCAACGAATGCTTTGTAAAGCGCAAGCATGAACTTAACTGCTTTGTTTACAAGCTCATTCGGGATATTGATTGCATAAGCAAGTCTACGTGCTTGGAAAGATTGAAGACCGATTGCTGGGTCAACCACTTCTTTGAAAATTTTCTCAGGAGAGTGTTCAGCTACTTCTTCAATTTCCGTACCGCCTTCTTCGGAAGCCATCAAAACGACGCTGCCTGTAGCACGGTCAACAACTACACCTACGTAATATTCTTTTTTAATGTCACAGCCCTCTTCGATCAAAAGGCGTTTTACTTCTTTACCTTCTGGACCTGTTTGGTGAGTGACAAGTACTTTACCTAGAATTTCGCTAGCATATGTACGCACTTCATCGAGGTTTTTGGCTACCTTAACGCCGCCTGCTTTACCGCGACCACCGGCATGAATTTGCGCCTTAACAACGACAACAGATGTTCCAAGTTCTTTTGCTGCTTCAACTGCCTCATCAACAGTAAATGCAACCTTTCCGTTAGGAACGCTGACTCCGTACTGTCTCAGGACTTCTTTGCCTTGATACTCATGGATATTCATTTCCTAAATCCTCCTATCAGTATGGACTTTCTATACGTGCTATACAGGGAAAAGTGTAATTTCCAATTGACGTTGCGCACGAGAAACGATCTTGCTACCGGAATTAGTATCACACTTCTTCGCAAGCCCTAACCATTGTATCACATTATTTTCGACAGTTTCTTTATTTTTTTCGTGAATTCATTCAAATTTATCTTTCACACTGAAAAATTTTAACTATCACGTCAAAATAAAAAACGTATTTCTCATATTACTGAAAAATACGTCTTGCTTCAATTGATTAAGAATACGATGTTGGTGCTGTATTTACCCGGGGTTCACGCTCTGCTTGTTTAATAAAACGCATTTCATTGCCTGAATAGTTACAGATTAGGCATTGAATCGTTGGCTCCGGCTCTGGTATGACGCCTGGATCATGGAATTCGGTAATACTCCCAGAAAGCGCATCTTTCAAAAAAGACTGCGAATAGCTCGTGATTACATTAAATTTAATACGATTGGAACGGCAATTGGGACAAAAATATGGTTTTTCCTGCATATCATCACCTCATCTTCCAGTATGTGCATGTCGCACATTTTTAAACCGTGAAAGTTCTATACCGTATTTGCGTAATTTTACCAATTGCGATTATAATAAAAGAAATCAATCGGATCAATGAGGAAGCACCTTTTATCCAATTCGAAGCTCAGTCTTCCGACTGTGTATTCCATGGAGAAGAAGGTGTTTTTCTATGTATGGCAAAGTGATGAGTGCTTGTTTACAAGGAATTGAGGGACGCACGATTGAAGTTGAAGTCGATATTTCAAGTGGTCTACCTCAAATAAACTTAGTTGGGTTACCGGATTCAGCTATTCGTGAATCTGTTGAACGCGTTCGATCATCGATTAAAAATTGTGGTTTCACCTTCCCTATGGATCGGATTACAGTAAATCTCGCCCCAGCAGATTTGCGCAAGGAAGGTTCATCATTCGATCTCGCCATTGCAGTTGGTATTCTCGTTACTACTGGCCAAGTCCATGTGGAAGACTTCGCCTCCACCTTATTTCTAGGAGAATTAGCATTAGATGGTTCTCTTCGTCCTATTCCCGGCGTTCTATCTATGGTTCATGCAGCCAAGAAGATGGGTATTAAACGAGTCTGTCTATCAACTGCGAATGCACAAGAAGCTGCTTTAATAGCAGGTGTAGAGGTTTGTGTGATTACGAACCTATCTGATTTCAATAAATGGAACAAATGTTCTCACGTTGAATTTATTTACCAAGCTGCCGAGCGTGAATCTACTGCATTTTCCAACTCTGTCAATTCTCTCCCCACTTATGTTGAAGATTATGCCGATGTAAATGGGCAGCATCAGGTAAAGCGTGCCATGATGATCGCTGCCGCAGGGATGCACAATTTGCTTCTATTATGGCACGTTGCCAAGTGAATTTATGGATGGTAAAATTTATTATAATTAACATGAGGAGAATACCAAATGAAACCTATAAATGTTGTCGGATACGTAAGAGTTTCGACAGAGAAAAATGAGCAAGAGGGTAGCTTTGAATCACAAAAATTAAACATTGAAGAAGTAATCAAAGAACGTTATCCCCACTTTAACTTAATACATGTGTACAGTGACAAGAAAACAGCTACCAAATTTAAGCGTCAAGGTTTTCTTGAAATGATTGAGGATGCAGGAGTCAGAGTTACTATTGATAACAAGTCAAAGAAGATTCACTTCGACCATGATCATCATTCTGTACCTAAGTATAAATATATCTTAGTGTCCAATCTTTCTCGATTTGCAAGGCAAACGGGAATCGCTGATCCACTTGAGGAACTTAAACGTAAAGGCGTTTACGTTATCTTCCTTGACTCAGGAAAATCAACTGAGAATGATTCAGATGCTATGTACATTGATCTGATGTTTACTTTTGCAGCTAATGAATCACGTGACAAGAGTATTAAGATGAAAGATGCACTAAAAAGAACAGCATCACGCGGCACACTTATGACTAATGGCAAACTGTTTGGGTATGACTATGTTAATGGAAGCAAAGAATTAACTATTAATATAGAAGAAGCTAAAACTGTTAATAGGATATTCGAATTGTATACCGCTGGAGAAGGTTTCCGACGCATTTCAGAAAATTATGATCTCAAAACTCGAAACGGTAAACAATTCACGATTTCAGGCATCAAAAGTATACTGAACAATGAAAAGTATTATGGTTGCCTTGTAAGAAACAAATGGACAGATGGAGTTGTATTTAGCAAGCACTCACCTAGAATTAGAGACAAATCAGAATGGAAAGTAAATGAGGATGTAATCCCTGCTATTATCAGCAAAGAAACTTTCGAATTAGCACAAGCCTTACGAAAAGAAAAAGGCGATGGGCAACGTGGGATTTATAAAGGAACAAGCGAATTTGCAGGAAAAATTAAATGTGGAAAATGTGGTTCAAGTTATGTTCGAAACGTTGATAGAGGGAAACCATTCTATATTTGTAGCATCAAGAAAAAGAAAGGTGTCAAAGCATGTAATGCGATACATTTATATGAAAATGTACTAGAATGGTCATTGCTATCGTGGGCTGAGGATGGGATCAAGTCAAGTCTTGAAAGTTTAAAAGAAGAGTATATTCTTGACCTTGAACGAGTAAAAGTAAAACTCTTAGAAAAAGTTGATAACCAACAGGAGGATAAAGCTGATTCAATAAGATTTAGACTCGATGAACTAAAGGTGCAGCGCAAAAACTTATTGAAAGAATATACTAAAGGCAAATTTATGGAATCTGAATTAGATGAACTAATGGAAGAAATTACTTTAGAACAAAATGACTTAAATATTCAATTAGAAGAAGCTGTAATGTCAAATGAAGACATACTTAAACAGATTACCAATATTAATGGAGTAATTCCAACCATCACTAATTTTAAGGCTAGAGACGATTATACGCGAGAAGAAACTATAGGTATGATTGATAAGATAGTTATTCAGCAAGCTGAGTGTGCAGATAGTGGAGATGATTTACTTCTAATTGATTATTATTTCAATTTATTTGAAAAATTAAGTAATATTAGCACTGATTTACTTGATAGCGAAATCCATAAAACATTTTCCAGTATAAGTCTTATATGGAATAGGACACTGAATGAACCAAGATACCATCTAGATTAATAAAGATTAAGCCCCAATTTCGGGTTCACCATGGATACTAATCTCTCCTGCACTTACAGGAAGAGACTTTTTCGTCAAACTTTGAGCCTTTCTGGGTTTTACCTCTATTGCATTCCAATATAAAGTCAAGAGACATCTTACACATACATTTCATGTCGTGGTATGAGCTCTGTAAAATAGCAAGAAGCCCATGCAATAATTTGCACAAGCTCATCTTATCTCTTATTAGAACGAGGCTTTATTTTCAAATTTGGAATTCATGAAATTCAAAATAACAAAAATGTCTCTCCCAATTTCTTTTATTCAATCTTCACATCTAGCGCAAATTAGTATGCAAGTTGCGAACGATGAACCTTTGTTGGAACTTAGCCTGACTTCTATTCTTGACCAAGGGCCATCCCCATTTCCCGATGACATATATTCTTGTTCTATATTACCTTCAGGTGGATAGAACTCATTTTCACCTTTCATAAGATGGTAATGTGATCCTTCAATCGTCGGAATCCCTGTCTCTCTTTCTGTAACTTCTGTGGGGTTCATAATAAACTCATCTAGAAGCGCTTGATCTTCCAAAAGTCTTGCATGAAATTTGACGTATGCCGTATGATCATACTTTTGATAATGCTGATGAATCTTTAATGTCATGTCTTTTACATCGTCTACAGCTTTTCTTGCTGCTATCATGTCAATAGTTGCTATTGTCACAAACAATTCCTCCAATTACTTTTATTTGATTTATTTTACATTTTTAATGTTCCTTTCCATTTATTTTTTATTCAAGAAGATTTCCCACTTTTCTCATACCAACAGATGATAAGACTATAACAATTATCTCGCTTTTCTCAGGGTAACTACTCCTCTTCCCTACCTACAGCAACTCTCAATACATTGGCCACTCGATGAGTCTCATTTTGAATGTCCATATTCCCATCCATGTCATGCCAATACTTGCTCATAATAGCTAAGATAAACTCTACGTCTTCACTTCTCATATCTAACACCTCTTGTTCTGGTGGTTTCTTACCTGCCAGCAAATCATTAATACTAAGTCCAAATGTCATCTCTAGATGTGGATAATCAACAAACCCAGTCCAATCTCCTCCCCATGAGAATCCTAGACTCTTGCCAATCTCCACTACTCTTTTCCACTTGCTATTTACTGTCCATAATATGCTATAACCATCATCAGAAAGTAAGGCGAAGTCTATAGCCAAACCATAGTTGTGATAGCTATATCCTGCCTTTGCGTTCGTTACAATAGCTCCTGAAATGGTTCGTCCTTGGGCATATAAGGCTGCCTGCTCTTCCATAGTTCGTAGCCCTTGAACAATGACAATATTAATGCCCTCATTATATGCAATGGTAATAAGCTGTCTAGTCAGATGTGCTACGGTTGGATACAACTTTGTCACTCTTGCTTCACTCTTATATAGCATCTGAGCAATGTTTAGCATTAGACTTTCTTTCCCTTGAATAAACTTTTTAAAGAAGATGCTTCAAAAGTCACCCCAAATATAATTGAAGCAGCGTAGCTTATGACATCAGCATAAAAATCGATCTCAGAGTCAGGAATCCCGTGACCGTATCTAGATGCGATCATATTTCCGATTCCGAAAACAGCAAAAATAAGCGATACATAGCGTAGCACCTTGGTCTTATCAATATTCATTTTTTCATTCTTCTCCTTTATTATGTATGATTGTAGACAAAACAAAAAAGTCATTCCGTTTTTAGTGGAGTGGAATATATATTACAAAAAAATGCATTGTGACTGTTTACCGTCTAAATTGTTTTTGTCGCAATTTCTTATCATGTTCTTTCATGTAACTACTAGCAGTGATAATATTAACATCACGATACTTTTTTAAATCTAAAAGTCCATTTTGAAAATCATTAGTTATTAAATGGTTAGCTCCAGAGGAAACTGCCAACTCAATGAATGGCTGATCCCCTCTATCCCAAGATAAATTTTCAAGTTTTTGCGGTGATTTTACCCTAATATTCTTTCATCACTTTTAAATCCATTAGAGAATATTGCATTAATAAAGATATTAGTATCTACAACTAATAGATCCATCCTATTTGTATGTGTCTCTTAAATTTGATAAATCTTTTTTAAGATCCTTCGCATCAAAGTTACCATGCTTCATTGCCTTATCAGCGATCTGTTTCATACGTTTCCAACCAGTTGGAACATCTGCTTTATGTAGTGTTTTAGGCATAACCATTCCCATAGTTTTTTCTCCTCTTTTCTCAGATATTTAAAATACCGCAAAGAATAATTGCGCAAGTTATAATTGCGATATAATAAATATCACTTCCACAAAGCCACCATAGCAACAATCACCGCGGCAAAAGATGGCATTAACCCTAACCAAATAGGTAGGTTATTTTTGTTGGATTGTTTATCTGCTTTCAAACTCGCTATTTCACGGTCACGTATCTCAAGTTTACTTTCAAGCACATCTTTAGTAACATAAGTTTCTTCCCGAAGCATTACAATTTTCTTTAAATCATATATAGCTTCTTTAATGGCCACTAACTCAGTTTCAACACGAGTTTCCAGCCTCATAATACGTTCTTCAATAGTTAACTCATTTCCCACATTTTTCACACCTTTCAAATACTCAAATATACTACTGTTTCCTCCGTATTTCTAAGGTGAATATCCAATAAAACTATGCTTTTATTGACATATCAAAAAAGTCACCCTACATATGAGTGACTTTTCTTTATGCTCTCGTTAAATCCGCGGCACCAATATTATTACTTACTTTCACAAGTGTACAATCACCATCAATCATGATTCCTGTGCTGAGATTATCTTCAATTATGTTATTATTAACGATTAGTCCACTAACCGCGTATGCCTCAATTCCATAACCTTGAGTCGGTGAGAAATCTGTACATGAGATCATATTTCCAGAAATAATCCCTCTACGGTTGTAGCCGATAATAATCCCAGCTGAATAGACATTCACCCTACCGTTAAGGTGAATGTTGTTATTCGTGATACTGTATTGCTTACCACCAACATATCTTATTCCTGATTTACCGTTGTTACGTATATGATTAAATCCAATTAGAACTCTCGCACTTCCTTGGTCAATCTCAATACCAAAACCTTCATTGGATAGAATTTGACTATCAGATACACCTAAATTACCCGATGCAATTGGTGTTGTATTTGTTACTGTTAGGCCATTTCCACCGTTAAATTCTAGGTTACATGTCGTGACATTTACATCTGCTACAGAATCAATAAATATAGCATGACGAGTGTTAGATTGAATGAAGCAGTGATTGATATGAACCTCATCATTACCCCTGAAAAGTGTTGTGTCTATTGGATCGAAGTAGCCGACAACTTGAAGTCCATCTCCATAAACATCAGTAATTCGACAATTCAGAATGAATGAAAAGTACACAGCTTTAAACTTAATCCCTGAGACAATGGTTGTTTGATTTCCCTTGTTTCCATCTATTTTTAACCCAACGATAGAAGAATATGGACACTGTTCCATTAGTAGCACATCTTTATTACTATTGGCCTTTAACTTAAGAGTTGCACCATTACTATAGATGTTTACATGATCCTTACCAAAGAGTTTTAATCCACTCACTATATAGATTCCATCAGGAATAAAAATTGAAGAATGAGAGGTGACACTATCAAAGCAAGCTTGCATCGCTGCTGTATCATCTGTAACTCCATCACCTTTAGCTCCGAATGCTTTAGGGCTTAATATGCTGTGAAGATCTTCAACATTAGGATTATACCGCGACATAACTAACACCCTCTCCGCTCACAGATGCGTCTATCCATATTAGATTGGTGTTCGAAACTGTAAAGGTAAAACTCCCATCTCTCTTTAATTTAACGCCATATACAGTTGAAGAAACATCACTACCTCCAGCATAGATAATCCCAGTATTTGTATCTTTAGAGATAACAGTTACTTCACGACAGGCGTAGGGCGGAAGTTGTACTCTCGTTCCCGCTGTAGTGACGTTTTGTAGCGAACCTTTTAAAACATTACTTCCTGTTAATTGCATAAAAGCAGACCCGTTCGAACCTTGTAGTGGCTCATTGTCATTTATGGATGAATTAAAATATTGGGGTACTGCTTCTCCTGCTGAATTTCGTTTTAATATTTTATCAAACCAAGCCATCTAAAATCACTTCCTTATTCACTTCTATTTCCCTCGTCTGTTTCAATTGACCTTTTGCAATGCTCCTTATCAAAAAAATCCAAAAATCTGCAAATAAAAAAGCACACCTTACAATCGGTGCGCTTTCCCATTCTTGAGGAGATTGTTTCGTCTGGGTAGCCTCCTAACAGTGTGTTTATTAGTTGATCGATGGAGATGAGAAGATTCCAAATGTATCTTTTCATAACATGTTTCACCAATGTATCGATTCACGTTCTTCGTCAGTAGTTGCGTCAAGGACAGCAGCCTTCAGTGTCTTATATCGTTGAATATTTGTATTCTTGTGCGCGAATCCATCATAATAGACAATTGTAAATTGCACTTGATTATGCAGAATTTCACCTGCGTCAGTCTTCCACTTTATTTCAGTAATTACACCGTCTTTGAAAGCATCTTTTGTACCGATGAAATTGATCTGGGCTTCATAATCAAAATCATACGTATGAGGAGTTCCTAATGCATTCGATGTGAAACCTGCTAGGATTGCCGCATTACATGCTGCATTAAGCTCTGCTATCTTTGTGACTGGTGAAACGGCATCAGGATCAGGGAAATATCTCTGCGATCTTGCTAGTTCAACATACTCACCTAATTCCAAATCAAAGGAATAATTGATATCTTCAACATTCAGATTATCAATTCTTATTGTTTCTGTTTTACTTAAAGCACCAATTGTGTAGCTTATATAACTCGTTTCGTCATTGTCATCAACTTCTTTGACTACAACATCAGAATCAACTACTGAATATAATTTAGGCACAATACTTCCTCCTATGTTCCGATATGTAAAGCGTAACGAGCAACAACGCTAAAAGTTGGCTGTGTTGCTGTCCAAGGAGCCTCAGTAACCTCACCATAAACTTCTATTTTGCAGTTTTTCATGAAGTAAATAGGATCTGTACGTTGAGTTGCTAAATAATAGGTGTCTCCACCAGTACCGAACTGATCTGAAATAAATATCATACCGAGTGGAAATGAGGAGTAGTAACTGGAGTTAGGTGGTAAAACAACTGTTGCTGTCTCTACTTGATCATCAATCGTAAGTCTAGCCTTTAGGGTACTTCCCATGTAGTAAGTATCGTCTCCCGAACTCGTAGTACCCGTAGCACCTTGCGCTTGAGCGTACATTAGAATTCCTCTTTTGTTTTGGATATCTAATGCGGTATGCCAAACGCCTTTTGCCTTAACACCTCCAAATGTAGCTGTTCGTGTATATGTTGCTTGTATTGCTGAACCTCCACCCACTGGATACCACCCTCCTAATGTTGTGTTATACCATTCTAAGTACAAGCCGCTTGAATGTACCCGCATCCTGTTATCATGCCATAACTCATATGCAGTTGCTCCCATGCTCCAACCGCCGACTTTCCATTTGTTATCAGTATCGATACCAAAATGAGCCGCATAAAGCCCTTGTCTGTGGAATGACATATATGCTGCATCAGATGCTGTGCCATTGTTTTTAACTTCTAGTTTTGAGTTACCTATAGCTACTCCGATAGCGCCAGTTGTAGCGGCAGCACCTAAAGCTCCTGTCATAGCTCCACCACTTCTAGCAAGAGCCGCATCAGCTGTAGTATGTGCGGATGCAATACCTGCCTCAATCTTATTTAATTTCTCTGCTGAAATACCAGGAGCACCTCCTGCATTCCATATTGTTTTTTCGTAAGCCACTATTTCACCCTCTTAAAATTGAATCTGTTCGGACGAATTGAATACTTTCCAGATTTGTTTTGTTGCGGTCATAAAGAATACGACTTATCATAATTCCTGAATTCGCTGTACTTGTTGCCGTAGCTCCTGCGAATATGCCAATCTCCTTAATATGAAAAACTGCCTCCGAATCTAATACCAATGCCGTAGATCTCAATTGTCCTACACTAAGTTCAGATTTACTTACGAACGTTGTCCTAAACCCTTCTGCACCTAATTGAGTCTGTGAATCATTTACTGCAATATTAGATGTTCCTACCGCTAAATACTTTAATTCCACATCGGATACAGTTCCTTTAAGAGCATCGCGAATCATATTTAATCCAGCATTTGTTATTCGATTCTTTATCTGTTGTCGTTCTTTTGTTCCATCAATATGGGTGATTAGAATCTCATACTCACCTAACCACCCCATTAATAAATTTTCTCTCATCTTATATCAAGCCACCTTAACACGGTAATAAGTTTACTGACGGAAATAACCCTTTTGTTTCAATAATCTGAAAAGGTGTTAGAAATATTGAAGACATATCGTTTGTAGGAATTGGACATGTAAATACAGTCTGTATTGTTTCTTCGTTCCAACCTTGATTTTCACTTGTATTTTGAACAAGTACGAGCACTTCATTTTCACGAATAACAAGTTTACGATTACCTTGAACTAAGTTCTTGAAGAACTGTTCCCATCCACCTAATGAAGAACCATCTAGGCACTTTACTGCATACTTAGTAATACCGTTATCATCTCTTGCATTAACGGATTCAATTAGGAAATTCCCAGACAACTCAAATTTAGTGTTGGAGATAGACAGTAACTGTCCAGCAGAAAGGCCTCTATTGTAAGTTTGAAATGTCACGACATTTGATATGAAGCCAAACTTTTCAAGTTTACCGAAAGCAAAGTCAAACGCAGCTTGACGAGTATTGAGATTCTGTTCCTCGATTACATTCTCATAAATTCCAGTTCCACCTTCAATACTTTTACGCTCTAAAATCTCATCAGTGTTCTCCGAAACAACGATAATTGGATATAATCCTTTGTAACTGACTTCAATATTTTCCGTAGCAGATAGCACAGTCTCGCTTGAATCCTGTGTAATTACATTAGAGTTATAACTAAAGTAAAACTTCCTATCTTTATCAAGACCATTAACCCCGATTTCATTTGGATCAAGTTCAATATCATTGATAAAGATGCGAGGCTTCTGAGCAACAGGAAGACGAACGATGAATGTTCTAGAAACTCCATCAGGTTTAGGTGATGGATTCTCCTTTGGTAATTCCTCAGTTGTATCAAGTCCAGCTCTAATATATTGTTTGTTTCTGTATTGACTACGTGTTCTCTGAACAACCATGCCACTGTAGTTTCCACTCGAATCCGTTAAAGTAAATGGAGATGAAAAGGTAGAACGGTTAAAGAAGTGCAACTTTTTATCCCTGTCTATGTACCAGTTAAATCCAGTTACTTCAGCTAGATAATTCATAGCAATATTGCCGTTATCATAATTGAAGACAGCTTGAGCAATAATCGGCCCATCCTGAATAACTCCCTCAGTAATTCCTTCGATACTGAAGAAGTCGTCCAATAGTATTCTGACAATTTCACCCGCAGATTCATTTGATGCCGTGTCAAAGACAATGCGCTTATCTATAAGCTGTGAAAAGTCCACACATTGAACCTGAATATAGGTAAATGCATTGTCCGCACTTAGTGTTGTATTATCTACCGACCCTCTAAAAATGTTTCCATTTTCATCATCGATAGATACCTCCATTCCTGTTTCAACTGGGTGTGAATTAGTCTGAATTGCAGTGAATGAACATGTTGTCCTCTCGTTAATTTTGTCGCTGTAATTCAGACTGTTTTTCTGTACAACAAACTCATTACCGCCAATCGTGTAAGTCCTCATGTTCTCACCAACCCTTGGAGCCTCATCATGACTCTGTCCATTAGTCTGTCTACAGAGTAATCATCCATAATGATTGCACCTTCAAATGCTCCACGTTCAAATGTAACTCCCCCAACTTTGTCGAGTGGAGTAACCTTAGCGCCAGTGGGTAAATCTAGTATCTCTACTCCTTCTTCTCCAACTAACACCCTACCTGCCTTTGTAATGTCTCCACCTTCTGCAAGCATCGGTATTTCTGGTATTTGCGGCATACCAATTGTGCCACCACCAACAACACCTACCATTGGAATATTGACAGCAGGTATCGTTATCTTGATAGAGTTAATCTTGCGAATAAACCCGTTTATCGTTTCAATAACATAATTAATGGAGTTTTTGATGCCTGTTCTGATACCGTCCCAAATTGAAAGTATCGTATCTTTCAGTCCCTTAAAGGCGAGAGTCATTCCTTCTGAAATAAGCTTTAGAGATTTATCCAGAATACTCCATATCCCATCCCAAGTATCGGATAGTAATTTCTTGGTATATTCCCACACTGCCGACCAATCGCCTTTAAATGCAGCAGCAAATATCTTGATAATATCGGTAATGATCGTTAATGCAACCTTGATGGTTGTCGAAATTAAATCCCAAGCGCTCTTTAGGATTGATAAAATATCGTCTCCGTATTTTCTCCACAGTAATTGGAACCCTTCAATAAAAATCTTCACAAGGTTAGTGATTCCACTAAATAAGTCTGAAAATGCTGTTTGTAACTGAGAAAGTGTACTATCACTATCGGATGCCATTGTCTTAATCCATTGGATAACCTTCTGTATCCATTCGACAACAAAATCGAATGCAGAACCTATAGCTTTCATTGCGACTTGAATGCCAGCTTGTATTTGTGGCATGTATTGCATTGTCCAATCCATCATTGACTGAAGCATTGGCAATAACTTGATTCCGATTTCTGTGACAACGCTTGAAAATGAACCTTTGAGTTGATCCATTCCTAGTCTAAATTTCTCAGCTTGCTGAATGGATTCTTCTGGAATGACATTCACATTTGCTTTCATTTTTGCTAATTCTTCGTTGGTCATATTAAGAACTGGAGCTAGTTCTTCTCCAGTGGTACTCAGGAACATAGTAGCAATTGCGTTTCGCTGTGTTACATCTTCCATCCCTTGCAATCCAGTGATGACTTCATTGAATAACTGTTCTTGAGATTTGAGATGTCCATTTGTATCATTGATATTAACACCAAGTGTCTTAAATATCTCAGCATTCTCACCTACTCCACTAGTTGCATCAAGTGCTTTCTCAGCTAAAGCTGCCATGTCTCCGCCAGCTTGCTCCATCGAGAATCCGAAACTCTTCATAACAGAATCCCATTGTTGGAATCCAGTAGTGGAGAAGCCTGCCACCTGCGAAAACTTGTTAATCTCTGCAGTAGTTTCAAGTGTTTTACCAACGAGCATTCCCAATCCAGCTGCCGCTACACCCGCTCCTGCTGCTAGTCCCGCTCCCCATTTAGCCGCTGTACCAATCATTGAACCGATCTTATCCCCAAGACTTGAAGCTTTCTTATCTGTGTCATTTATTGATTGATTAGCTTCATCGTTATCAATCATAATGCGCCCAAAAAGCTTAAACAGTTCGATAATAATCCCTCCTTCCTAATATTGCATAAAAAATAGACCGTTCCATCACGTTGACGAAGCAGCCTGTTTTTTATGCAATATTTTCTTCTGTATCTCTTGTGCTTCTCTTAGTATGTCCTCTGCTGATTTAGTCGTAACTGGTTGTGTCTGCTTCTTGTAAAAGTCACTAAACGGCTTAAAATTGTCCTTCGTCATGTTTGGATATACAGATACCCACATTTCCCATGCACGTTCTTCTTGCTGTTTCTCAAATATTACATCAAGCAAATCACAAACATCATCTGCAGACAGGTCATATATTGTCTCTAAATTTGAGTACCTACAAAGCAGAGCATCCAACAACTCACCGTAACTCTCTACTTTGTAGCAGACTTTAAAAAACTTGCAAAAGCATCATCGTGAAACAACCGAGTAATCATCTCAATAGTTTGGCTAATCTCTTGTTCCTTCAATTCATTAACTGATTTACCAGTATATAAGGCAAAGAAGTCGTAGAATTCTTTTTCGGCATTAGGTAACTTCTCGACAAGCAAGAATACGAAGTCCATACCTTTTTCATCCTTTAGCCTTTCAATATCCTCTGCCTTCATATTACTATCGTTTGCTTTTGTTAAAAACAAACCTTTAATTTCTTTTTTAATATCCAATTTTCCGAACATTTTTAGGAACGGAAATAGGTGTTTAGTCATTAGTTTCATATATTATCATCACACATCCCTTATAGTAATGGTAAAAATAGGACGCACACTAGAGTACGCCCTTGTTTATTAATCTGCAAATTCGATATCCCACGGCTCAACTGTACGCGTAGTTTCATCATATGTTGCTGTGAATGTTAGACTTTGTACAACCTCGTCCTTATCGACCAGACCCCAGTCTAAATTCTCAAGATTTATGGCGTTTTGGAGTGTAATTACAACATCTCGCCCACCTTTAGTCCGTCCTGTCCATGTAACAGTATTATAATCAGTTGTTTGAATATCAGTTTCAGCAGTCAAAGTATCTACCCCTGATGCAGTTGTTACTTTCATGGCCGGATAAAACTTAGTAAGATTTGCTGGTAAAATCTCCAATGCATTTACCACTAACTTTGCAACACTCTTAGTTTTCTTAACCCGTCCCTTTACAAGGCCAAAATCTCCGTCTGCACTTATCTCTTTATACTCTCGCTCAATTGTAAATTGGCCACCACCACGAGTTAAACCAACATTAGTACTACCAATTGCAAAAACTCCATCACCTAAAACAATGTTATTCGCTGCCAAATCATTTCATCTCCTTTATTTCCCGTGTACTCTCATTTGATAAACATATTTCCTTCGTTTAATCTGTTTATCTTCATCTCTTACTACTAATCGATTCTCACGATATATAGTGACTGCATAGACATCGTTAATCATGAATGTCTTCTCATTGATACCTATATCCACATTGTCCATCAGTGTCTCAATTACAGTCGTATCTCCCTTGGCAGGAGTATCCCAGCCATCAACATCAAGCACAAATTGCTCGTATGATATCGTAGTATTTATTGAATTGCTAAGACTATAAACAACATAAGGATATACAGCATTCTTTGGAGCATCTTCATAATAAACTCTCGGATGCTTACTCTTTAATAACGAAGATATTGACTTGCGCAACTCGATCATCTTAATCATGATTCATCTCCTTCCTCTGGCGTATACTCATCATCACTAATTAGCTCTCTAGCCCTCAATTCATCTTCGATTGCTTTAATATATTGGCTTTGAATTAGCCTAATTTGGTCAATATTCTCATACACAGTATCACGTAGTATGTTTCTTTTCGGTTGATTTTTAGTACCTAATTCTTGCATTGCTCCATACCATGAATTATGCTTTAGTCCAACGAGTAAATCGGCTTCATTTTTTCGAACCCAATATTGAGTTGAGTTATAGATTCGTTTACTTCTTCCCATGCCAGGGAGCTTTTTGAACTTCGCAACCATTCGCTTACGTAGGAACTTAGCAACATCCCGCAATGCCGCTCGGCATAACTCATTTAACGTATAGTTAACCCTGTCTACATTACTGGTAAATTCAATTCCATTTCTAGTGACTCTTGTTACTGATCTAGGTAGAGGCATTGTTAACCAACCCTTGGCAAATCAATTCTAAAATTTCATCGTTCTTAGAGTATGTTCTAAGGATAGCGTATGTCTTACTGTTGTATTCCAAGTTCTCTTGATCTGAGTAATCCATCTGACGAATTTCAAACATCAATTCTGGTCTAAGGCCATTAGCCATGCTTTGATAAAACTCGGATTGACGAATACTCTTCTTGTTTGCGTAAACTTGAACAGATACTGGTTCACTAACTGTATCCCCAATATCATTTTCACTTTCCGTCACCGACAATAGCTCAATCACATCACGCCACAGCATCTATTCCACCACCGTATATTCAGAAGACAAACAAAGATGCCTTTTTAGCATCTCATATGAGTTCAACAACCTATCATAATCAGAGTTATCATAGCCAAAATTCAACTTGCAATATATTGAGATTGCTCGTTTAATTAATGCATCCGTATCACTGTCTGCTCTCAATGGTAGTACACCAGACAAGATTAAATCCTGTCTGGCTGCACTTATAAGGTCAATAATCTCAGAATCGAAAGCTGAATTGGTGACGCGCAACATCCCTTTCATGTCATTAAGCACATCGCATCACAACCAATCTAATCTATTTTCCTTTTTTAGCTTCTGCTTCTAGATAGCCAAGTTTAGTCAACTCGTCGATGCGCTCTTTAGTTCCAGAGTATACTTCTCCAACTTGATATTCTCTACCATCTAGTCTACACAGAATGTATTGCTTTACTTTACGTTCAATCATCTAATTATTACCTATTAAACAGATTTCTTAACACGCAAGAAGCCGTTGGAAGATGTTACATTACCACCAGCAAATACACTTGCTTTATGTGCAATCATACCTGTAGAGAATTTGAAATCTGTGGATCGTTGTACATCAATAGGAGAGAATACAGCCAAAGTATAATGACTCAACGAACCATAGGCCATCATAAACTGTCCAGCTGTTGCTGTAGCGGTTGGAATACAAGCAGAGTTAATGATAAACGGAGTCCCATCAATAGTACCAGTAGTACCTTTCAATACAATATCGTGGAATTTGTTGTTGTTACCATCGCGGAGCGCTGCAAATTTCTTCAAATCTTTCTTGTTTAAAATCAATACAGCATCATCTTCTGTTGACTCATCGCCACCATAACTGAAAATGATTTCATTGAGGGTTGTAGTAGTAATATCTGCAATTGCAATATCAGTAGATGCATTAATCGCTGTAGCGCCATCATCAAAGATACCTGTCAGATGCCCAGTTGTACCATCACCAATTAGGATTTCTTTTGCAAGTTTCTTACGAACAGACTTAGTCATTCCTGCTACAACTGCATTAGCATAACCAACTGCAGGGAGCTTTTCTAACTCTTCGCTAACTTCGCTATACGATGTAATTTTAGTTTTAGTAACGGTTGCCTTACCAAATACAGGATCTGTAGTTGTATAAGCTACACCTTCAGCAGTATATCCACCATCTGGATTGGAAACTTCGTACGGTTGTTCAAAGCTTTCTCCACCTTGTAATTCCATTGTGTTTACTGCATCAATGAGGCTTGAAACTTGTTCAAAAGTTGGTTTAATATCAGTCGCTTTATGTTGCGGTAAAATTACACCTGTTGAAGCTACAGTAACAGCACGTTTTTCAAGCAAATCTTTACCCATTTTAGTACGAGTTTCTACATCTTGTCCTTGAATTTCCATTTTGTTTTCATCAACCTTTCTCACTTCAACTTTATTTTCGCTAATGCTTTCCATCATGCTTTTACGCTTCTCAATTTGCTGTTTTTCTGTGTCTAATGCTCGAAGTTCTGTTTCCAATTCCTCCAGATTAACTTCCCCTTCACCTTCCAGCAGACCACGGATTTCTAATTTACGAGTTTCGATTTCTTTGATACGTTTCATATTGATATACACTCTCCATTTGTGATTTATCTGTAACTATTTTAATTACAGTATAGTTATAAAATTAGCAGTAAGTCATCAATAACAACTTCTTACGTTGCTCTTGACTTACTGCCTTTTGAACTTCTTCAGCTTCAGTTAGCTTTTGCATTTCAATTTGTGATTCAAAGTAAGAACGAGCAGATACCGAAGTATCTTGATAAGCAGGAATCGATACACATGATACATCGTATAGTTTCTTAAACCTACGTAGAATTCGTGTATGATTTTCTCTATCGTAAGCCTCTTCCTTAACTGAGAAAGCAAAACTCATTTTATCAATAAAGCCACCGCGAACTTCCTCATAAAGTTGTCTTCCCGCTTCGGTCTGATCAAGACGAGCCTTGATGTATAAGCCTTTTTCATCTACAGTTAATTGAAGTGTTTTGTTACGAGTACGAGCGAATACTTTTCCAGAATGATCAAAGTTAAGTATCACATCAGACATATCACATTCAGAAAATGCTTTAGTGTCGATAGTCTCCTTATATTCAATCCCATCATATTCCCAGATAACTGTAGGGCTATCAAATACACATGCGTATCCTTCTATGTACATTTCATTTTGACTGTCTTCTCCACCAAGCGATGCAGCACGAATTTCAAAGTTAGCAAAGTTACGGTATTCTCTATCACTCTTCAGTTGTGGGTTCGTCTGTTTTGTCAATTTCATCACCTCCCGTTCCCTGATACTTATCAGCGTTCTGAGCATTCACCACATTGAGCGTTTGCAATCTTTTATCTCCATCTTCAACGGGAGCAAGATTAAATACATCTCTAATTTCATTCACAGTGAAAACACCTAGAGGCATTAATTCCTTAGCAAGGCTTATTTTGGTCTTATTCGATGCATAAGCAAGTTTATTAGCTTCGAATACAACTTCCTGTCCGTGTCCGCGTTCTTTATCTGTAAATAATTTAATAGTAAATTCTTGACTCATTTGAATTGCAATAGGCTCGAGAATTGATTCATAGAACGCATCCCACTCGTCTTCGTTATAGCTAGATGTAACGATCTTTTCATTGATTCCAAAGTAGTTATATACTTTATCATTGATAAGTTTCATCTGTTTATCATCAACCATTACTGGAACAGACTTAGATTCTACAAATTCCATCTTATTGTCAGTTGCGCCTACTCCACCATTGTTTTCAACACCAAAGTAATCCTTTACGAAGTCATCCTTTTGTTTCTTGATATCTTCAGGCCGCAAAGAAGACGTAAACTTTAACCATCCGCGTAAATTCGCTGACTTCTTAGTAGCATTCACGATACTATCATTACTTGTATTGATCATTTCAACGGTCGGCTTCAATGGAGCATCATTATTGTCTCCAAAGAAATCATGTTTGTAGAAGTGTCTTCGCAGATGGATTAACTCACTATACGGTAAAGTTTTAGTAGCCCCATTAAGAAATCTAAACCTTACATACACTTCTTTAGTCGGATCATCTCTTAACTCCACAAGTTCAGCTGTCGAAGAATCAATTGGATATAACCCTCGCAGTTGACCAGTACTATCCCAGTCCATGAAAATAAAAGCATTATTCCGCATGAATAACTGTGTTACAACTTTGTATTTGAAAGCATACGCATTCATATATGGATTTGGTTGCAAATTAAGAATTCTCTGCAAATTACCGTTGATGTTAACGATATTACCGTCTAACCTTCGAATATGTTTAGGCTGTAATTTAGCAGAATTCCTTGCAATTGCGTCAACACACGTTCTGACAACATCTGACTCATAAAGATTATCATTGTACATCGTAAACGTTGGTGTATAACCGTCCATCATCTGCATGTGAGTAAAGTTCGATGATTCCTGATATGATTCTTGTACAGTACTACCAAATATTTTCTGATACCAACTTCTTTTCTCCAATTCCTCACCTCCTCATCATTAAATTAAACTTTGGTATTCGTCCATGTTGTCATGAAGAACTTTGTATCCACATAACAAACTAATGGTGCCATCGATCCGCTGTGTTTCATCCGTCTTTTTAACTGGTTGGATGTTAGAGTTGATATCTTCTTTGACACTTGTGTTTGATAAGCACCACATGTCAATTGGGTGAGAATTTAACATGATTTTATTAGCTTCTAAATCAGACTTAAGATCCCTCATAGGTTGACTTAATGTATATGGTCCTTGCCTAACAGGAATCATTGCCTTCTCTCCAAATTCGCTCTTAAACTGCCTTAGAAGAGAATCATCAATATGCCACGGATCATAACCGATCTGTGTAATGTACAAGTCTTCAGTATCCCTTAACTCCTGAAACCAATGTAAGAAGCATATCTTGTCTACTTTGTTTCCTGGCCATGTGCGAAGTAACCCTTGTTTTTCCCATAGTAAATAGGGCGCAGAATCTCGCTCCCTTCGATTTCCATTTTTGGTCATTTTGTTTAAGACATCCTCAGGAATCCAGTACATTGACTTCACATAAATTTTGTCATCGTTAGGCTTCATGCACAGCACTTTAGCTGAGTTCAAATCGACACTATCTGCCGCATCGAATCCTCCGATTCCATATTTAAAACCCATCTCAGTAAAGTTAAATGACTCTTTGTTCTCAATCGCACTCCAAGTTAGCCAACTTGCAGCATCATTTTCCTTCATATTGAAATCTTTAACCATAACAGTTGGTTTAAAGGCTGGGTCACCTTTAGCTTTGTTTACAACATCACGCAAGAATTCAAGGGATTTAATAGTCCCCAATCCTGGATTTGCCTTAATCCACATCTCTTCCTTATCCCACTCATCCTTACTATCCAGTTCGTAAATCAGTGGAAGGAACCTAACCTCATCCTTCTTTTTACCGTCTAAAACATCACATGCATAATTATATTGAGCGTCAAAGATTCCATTTCGAACAAAACCGTTGGTCGATATGGTTGTCAGCAATGGCATCCTTCGTGCGGACATTGATTGTTTCATCAAGTCGTATAAGTCACGGTTCTTAATGGCTGCAAGCTCGTCGATAACCACACATGATGCATTTAGACCGTCAAGTGAGTTACTGTTGCTTGCTAAAGGTTTAATAATTCCAAAGTTGAATTTAGAGTATAAGTCAGATTGACGCTTCCGTAAAAACTTTCGTAAACTAGGGCTTTGTTGTACCATTTTATGCGTCTCGTCAAAGCCCTTTTTGGCTTGGTCGAGCTTTGTAGCAATAAAATATGTCTCAGGTGAACCTTCCCCATCCCCAACGTCCATGAACAGTGCAACAGCGGCCAGCTCGGTGGTCTTACCATTCTTACGACCTCTTATATCTAAGCATTCCGTAAATTGCCTGACACCTGTATCCTTATGTACAAATCCAAAAAGAGCTTGATACTTAGCTTTTTGGAATAACTCCATGACAAAAGGAACCCCTGTTTTACCTTGCGCCATCTTACAAAAAGTCTCGATAAAGTCAATTGGATCATTTGCCTTGTTAATATCAAATACCCATGGCTCATACTTTTCAGGATGATTTAACTTATCAAGAAGTAACGTGTAAACCTGCTTAATACGATGGCACGCAACTATTTCTCCGCTGATTACTTTTGTTGCATATTCTTCTAACCAAATCATGCATTCTCAGCTGCTTTTCTCTTCAAATATTCATCAAGCGGATCAGTGCCACTTGATGGAGTGATTTCTGACAATTGCTTAATCAATGCAGAATAGTTTTTAATCGTCGTATTATAAGTCTTAGCAGCTGGATGTTCTCGCAACATCTTCTGTGAACCATTAACATACAACTCAATTGAACCATCACTATTCAATATGTCCTGCAACTCCTGTAGGGTAACGCTCATAAATGCAACCTGATTTATGAGCCGATTGACATAGTTTCTTTGTTCCTCGTCGATGTTTGCGAATAATTCTGTAAGTTCCTTGATCTCTTTCTTAATCAACTTTTCTTTAAGTTTCTTATCGTATTTATTAGTAACTTCTTCCATACTTTACCTTCTCTCGTTATACCCACCTCGTGTGATATATCACGCGGTAAAATTCGTGCTCACCTACGGTACTCAGCAGGAGTATATTTCAATTTTTATATGGGGGGGTTTACTTTAAATTACTTCCGTTTAAATCCTAATCTCTGATTTAACACCATCACATACTATATAAGCTTCTGGTACAACACAGCCTTCTCCGACAATTGGTAATACTGAGTGTTCACCAGTGATAAAGTGATAATGTACCAACAACATCAACATCTGCATTATAGATAGTTAACTTATCTGCTCCATCTAACTTTAATAAACTAAACAGTAAGTCTTGACTAATCATTACCTTACATGCCTTCACCATTACTCACTCACTCTCTGCACTAATTCACCATACTCATTGAACATCACATCATCCCTTAACACTGGAACACTTGGATTATGTATATCGTTATGACACTGTAAACAAACATATTGTAGACTTTCCCAGTGTGTTGTTATATATGGATCATTGATATTACTCTCATTCAACTCAGTCATGTGATGCACAATATAGCCGGGATTAATATGCCCCTTCTCCTGACACACCTCACATAATCCACCTACGCTCTCTATATATGCCAACCGTGTTCGCTTCCAACGAGCAGATGCGTAGAAGGATTTAGCAAATTGTCTAGCCATTAATTCAACTCCTGAACATTACAAAAAAGCCAGCCCTAAATTAGGCTGACTCATTCATTAATTGCTTATATTAATACGACATATCCAATTGAAACTTAATCGTTTTATAACCTGTCAAATCGTCAGTAGTAATAAGCTTCTCTGTCTTAACGTCTGATACATTCAAATTGCTCGTGCTTCCTTGTGCTGTTCCAATACGCTTACCATCTTCTCCATAAAATACTGCTGTAAAGGTTACACCTTTAAGTGTCTTTGTACCGATGTTTTTAACCTCGGCACTAACTGACCCTCCAAAACTATTCTTCGCTGCTTGCACATCATAAAAAGTTAGATCATCCGCTTTATATACTCCATCCTTTGGTAGCTCTGGAACTTTACCAGCAATATTAATCTCTCGCTTATCACCATCCCATTTAACTTCAGCGCCCAAACTCTCACTGACGACTCGAAGAGGAACGTAGGTCGATCCGTCAATTACTTGAATCAAATCTGAGCTAACACTCTTTCCATTAATAAATAGTTTAATATCGCTAGCTGCAAATGCACCTACAGCTACTGATGATGCAATTACTCCGCTAAGTCCTAATGCAATTAATAGTTTCTTTTTCAATGTGTAAACACTCACCGCAGTTTCATGGATAGATAATCTCCTATATCTTACCAACCACTACGATATGAGTCTATAAATAGTTTCATACTATTTCCAACAGCTGCTGTAGCTGAAACTATATCTCGCCATTCACCATCATAGTAACATTTATTCCCATTGTATACAGAGAGATTGGTTTTCATCAAATTTTCATTAAAAGACTGTAAACCATACCAAAAACACACTATCAACACTACTTCCAAAATTTCTCAAATAAATGCTATAATGACACCAAGACACAACATATAGTGCACATTTAATTGTTGATATATCAAGATGTTGTGATTCTCTATTGTGAATTTTATTTTTTACACTTGCAATCATCCGTGAACCATATTATAATGATTCTATCAGCACTCTTATTTATCGAGTGCTAAATACAAAAACAAATGTGAGAGGTGCATAACAATGAAACTATTAGAAATTTCGTATGATTTGAATGGTAAAGAAGAAACATCTCAAGATTATAGATACCTAATCGACAAAATTCTAAAATTAGGAAGAGTTTCTAAGGGTCTAAAATCATCGTGGTTCCTCCAAACCAATCGTACAGCAAACGATGTTTACAACGAATTAGCTTCTAAATACATTGATGCAAATGATGGATTACAGGTAATTGAAATAAAAGACATGCAGTGTAACAAGAATTTGCCGCAAGCTACTATTAATTTAATAAACGAAACTCTTTATAATATTGGCATCCCTAAAAGCACACCTCTTAATCAATTACAAAGACCAGTTAGTGTCTTACTTAACAACAATTTATTAAGAACTAATCCGTTGAAACCAAATCTATTACATAAAGTCCCTACGATACCCAAAAGGAATCAACCTTTTAGTTTCTAAACAGAAATTATTGTGTATACTCCATGCTTCTTATTCCTGCAACGCAACCTTAATTAGTTCTTAAACCACCAACCATGATTTTACGGACTGGTGGTTTTTATTTTATATTTAATGATCTAAAAACAAAAAAACACCAAACCCGCGATCGTCATTAAGGGTTTAGTGTTTACCTAATAATTTAATTTATTTTAATATTAGCCAAAGAAATGATCGAGAATATCATTAAAGTTATTTGTTTTAAGAATTGAGGGAGCATTTGCAATATTATTAGAAATAGAATATTCCCACGAGATATCTTTTAATCCCATTTGTTTTTTATTACTAACTCTAGTGTTATAACTGTATTGCTCTATTATTGCATTAATATTATCTGATTGAAAATCACTATAGTCATTAGCATTATATTCGATTTTAGTTAAGTCTATAGAAGGAGTCACTTTTATTAGATATACTCCAGTTTCCATAGGAAATTCAAATTTATATGACTGAACTCCATTAGACTCTGTACCTATAGGTTGAAATCTAACCACAAAACCCTTGTAACTTACAACTGCTAGATTACCATTATAACCATCCTTCATGCCTCTTGAAGTAAAGTAATTTACAAAAGTTTTAGTATTTAATGATGCGAGGTTAGAAGTAATAGAATTAATTTCATTGTTGATTTCTTCAACTAGAAGTTTATATGCTTCTCTAGTGTCTGCAAGACGTTTATATTGTTCGAATTTTGACAAAGGGAAAACCTCCGATTAGCTATGATATCCTTCTAAAGTCCTATTAACATTCTACAATAGATTTGTAATTTCTTCCACTATTTTGTAATATAGTATCATAACATAGCTTATTAAAGGAGATCCTCATGCCTAAACCAAAACAATTGCTCTCTTACGAAGATATAGAGAGAATGAGAGTCTTCAGTCAAAGGATAAATATATATCAAGATGGTCATTTACTGGATTCAAACGTAATGATTGATAATCATGATCTCGAATATGTTATTAGTAAAGATGGTACAAGGTATGCAAAAGAAAACTGCCAGTTCTTTAGTATTAAATAAATTGAAACCATCCATAAATTTCCATCGTACTATTCATTAAAAATATCTAACAATGGAGAGCTTCTGCATATGAACCCTAAAATTGCTTTTTACCTAGTATCGTTAATTGGAATTACAGCTATCATTTTATTTTCAACTTATACGGGTTTTGAATTTACAGGCAATACCCTATTAAAAATCATTGGTGGTTTATTCGCTACCGCTCTTGTTGCACAAAGAGTAACTAAACACGTACTTCAGTAGGACATAAAGTTTAAAGCTCCTCCAATTCAATGAGGAGCCACATTATGTAATCACTTTGAATGAAAATCATTCTAAGGTGCAGTTTATTGTTGATACTCTTCTTTGCATTAGTTGAAGCGCTCTAGCCTCTAAATTTTGAACCGTTAAAGCGTCAACATTTCTCGCACCAGTGGGGTTATCGTAAGGTCTTCTAGAAACAGTACCGCTATTGACTAAATACCAAATTTTAATATCATGAGTGTTATCTTTAAAGCTTACATGAATGCTATTAACAGATACTGTCTGCGTGTTCATAACCGAAAATGAAACAGAAATATGCTCTTCATAATTTCCGTAATAACCATTTTCCAGATATCTTTGACCGCCAGTACCACCAGAAAAGGGATTGCTGTTAATTTTAGTTAATGACAACTTTCCGTCTTTTGGGGCTACTACTTTAGAACTTGAGCTCAACTCTTTATAAATTACATTTTTATAATAGTCTCGCAAATCGTTTGCGGTAACATTATTTTTGGCTGCTATATCTTTAGCAACTGACATAAACAGATCCTTCTTCTTATTAGTATTATAGAAGTTTACGAGATCTTCTCTCACCTTTAATTTATCATCATCGCTAATAACTCTCTGTATTGTTGCTGAATTATTACTTATAAACTGTCCAATAGCACGATTTCCAATAGTCCTCTGCAATTGCATAATGGAATTAATATTGTTTGAAACAGTTGGCATATTAATATTTTGATTTACAATATTACTTTGCGATTTCTTCTCATGAGTAAACATATGTGCAGCACCTCAACATAGCAAGTTAAGAAAATATTACCATAGACTTTGCTGACATGTAAAAAAATATATGCGCCTTTAGGCAACTAATTTTCAATACCGAAATGATATCGAATGCATCTGTCTGCATTTTTATTTTTCTTATCCACTCATTTTCTCCTCATCACACAAACACTTTAAACTAAATGGCTCCAGGTATAATTGTAAATCACACTGTTGATGCAACTTTCACTTACTCCGTACTCATTTGCCAATTGTTCAACAAACTCACACTTTAATCCTGACTCAAATTCTTTGTAACGCTGCCTGATCTCAATTACATCATCTTCATTTAACCTACTAAGTGGGTGAGCAGATCCTTGCTTCTTCTTAGCCATCTTAAGCCTTACAGATTTTGTGTATTGAGCATCATGCGTAATTAATTCTAAGTTTTCAGCTCTGTTATTTTCCTTGTGGTTATCGTCTATGTGATTTACTTCTAATCCTTCGTCTTTCCATTTCCATGTGCCTTCTCTTGCAGCCATACAAATCTCATGTACGCCAAGACATTGCGAAACTCCATTCTCATCAATAATCGTGGTTGTCACATAGTTGTGAGGAAGTGGCCTCTCATATAATTTAAGTTTTCTTATTTTATTTCCTGTGCGCGCGCTATAAACTTTTCCATTATTGATATCACAATAATAGTCTGGATAATTTGGCACTTGAGTTAATACTGTTCCATCGTTTAGATAAATTTCCTCTTCAAATCGTTGACTCATACCTTTTTCATTCTCCTCTTTTTTATCTATCTCTGTTTACGTGCAAGCCAAAAAGAGCCTTCAACCTATTTTCTAGGCGGCTCTATTTGCTATGCATCATCTCAGCTCGACTAAATAAAAAGGAGTAACTAGCTCCATTAGCCCAATATCTCAGATGGATACGGGTAAAAACACTTGTTTTATATATGTTCTTGATGTATATTTTATAATAAGGATAAATTTAACCAAATTAGAAAAAATATTTGACCAATCCTGATATCTATGCTAATATATCAAT
The DNA here is from genome assembly GCF_059691955.1 of Paenibacillus sp. J22FR83. Classification (NCBI taxonomy): domain Bacteria; kingdom Bacillati; phylum Bacillota; class Bacilli; order Caryophanales; family Paenibacillaceae; genus Paenibacillus; species Paenibacillus sp. J22FR83. The sequence continues at coordinate 84,041 of NZ_JCAUAM010000005.1, read as the reverse complement.
ATAGGATAACTCTGTTCGTATTTAAGAAAAAAGAAAAGCAATATTCCTACTTTTGAGACTACTAAATATTACTCCCTTAAAAGACTCTTAACGCAAACAAGCCAAGTCTAATAAACCTTGATATTAAAGGGTTTATTGAGCTTGGCTTTCTATAACTCAGCGTCATTTTGCTATAGCTAATCCTGTCTTACCGTTCATATATTTCAACTGTCTTTTTGCGTGATTTTCCTTCTTAGCTTTATCTAAGCATCCTAAACATTTGTCTTGTCTCTGCTTGGTCTTAACAAATTCAGTGGTGCACGTTACGCAGAAATGAAGGTTCTTCTTCTCAATTGCTTGATTCCTCTTAATGTTTTCTATAATGATATCCCCGAATGAACTCCATAATGTACATTTATAGTCTGACTCTTTTTCCTTGTATAGATAGTAAATGAGCATATCTACAATCTCATGAATATCAAATGACTCGCCATGAATCGGCTTCAGTAAGTCATCGCGAATCTCCATATATTCAAATAAATAATCTCCAGAAGAATCCTTGTCATTTGCTTGCATACTCATTGTCCACTTCTTCAAATCTAACTTATTGTATTTAACAAGCACACTAGGACTAACACAATCAACCTCACTTTTTCTCATCAACATACGATAATCAAATTCTCCAGCGACATTAAAGAAGTGAATACGTTTGTTAGGAATAAGTCTTGCTAATCTATTCATTGTGCTGGGATTCCCATCCGATTTTACTTCCTTTTTCGATTTATCCTTCGCATATCTAAACAGATGAGGCAGCTTCCCTTTTGTGGCTGCTTTAATCTCATTTTTAACATGTTCTGGGGGGGTGACTCTAAAAAGGGTCTTGGCATAGTCGATTTCAAAATTGTTGATCATGGTGAGATATTTCAAAACATTTACGTTTATATCCTCACTATCCCAAACACGAGCCACATCATTTGAAATAAGCCCAATATTAGCTTTAAATGCATCTTGCAGGCCTTGGAATATACTCTCATTAGTTATCTTCACAACTTCAGCCTTTTTCATTTTGTAGTGCAGCGGTACGACACCTTTCATATGTGTCTCAGCACAACTGACGAGAGTCGGTTCATTAACACAGGCTAGTTGGTCTCCGTCCCAATCCAGCATTAAAAGTTTAGGAAGCATTGACTTATGACTCAGGTAGACATTTCCACCCAGCAACCATTTCTCCAACAATTCCGTTTTTTTATTTCTAACCAACCCATGTTCGCGGTAGAGTGACGGTGATCGGAGAATATTTATTTTCTCATTATCATTAAAGTACTTGCAATACACTTCGTTCTCACCTAACAAACCTTTAACCTTACTTTTCTTTACCCCACCAATAAGCCATGAACAATATGCCCACCAATCAGGACAAACAAACACATATCGACCTGATACCTCGATTTTACCTGCACGAGAATCATCTACCATAGATTTCTTTGTCTCTTTGATTATTTCCTGAGAGTAAGTATCAGTTAGTAATGAAGGTGTCAACTCTAGCGCTTGTTGATAGTAATTTTTTTGTTGGTGATTGTCAGTAACACCAAGAACCTTAAGCATAGTATCTTTGTCTCTACCTAATAATTTGATGTCTTTAACTGTTCGTTCACACAGAGCTTCAATTTGGTCATTATCCATCTTGTCAAGGCTCTGAAGCATCTGGTACCCAAGTTCAACCGTATTTTTAACTTCAGACTCAACTTGAACAATAGCAGCATGACATTTGTTTTCTTTAAATGCCTTCTTAAATTCGTCCCAGGTATCATAGTATCCACCCATTTTAAACATGGACTTACAAAGTATCATCTGTATATTTTCAGCGATAATGTCACGTTCTACACCATCTATATCTATTACCTTTGTTTTATTATGATCAATTGCCCATTGTCTAAAGTTAAACGCAGAAACATAGCCCTTCGTATATGGCATCCTGAACTGGAAACCTTTTTTACTGACTTCAGGCAAACACATCCCTGCGCCATCTGTTGGGGTCATACTTATTGCCATAACCTTACGAGTAATATCAAATGTTTTATAATCGATATAGTCAACATCAGCCACAATATCAAATTCGAAATCTGGACATATAATTACACGATCAATATCAAAGCTGGACCAACGAGTGCTGGCTGTCATTTGCAATGATTTATAAGCCAACAACTTGTTAACATTTGCACCATCATGGTCATTAATAATATCTTCATTCAATCCGCACATTAAAGTCTTTCCAAATTCTCCCCACAGGTTAGTTTCCACGAAAACCATCTTCTTATCGCGAATTTGACCACTTGATGACGAATAGTATTGGTAGGACTTCCCTCTAAAAATGAATCCATCGTCAATAAGTTGTTTCGATACAGCGGCATAATATTGCTCAACAATAATAATTGAATCTGTAAATGCATTCGCTTCTATTATTTTAAAAGTGCGCGTCAACTCGGAATCAAATACACTGATTACGACTTTCTTCTTGAATTTGCGTTGCTCTGTTTCTTGCCCATTTGAATCTTTAACTGGATAAGTTATAGCATCTTCACGTAACTGACGAACATCAATATTCTTGTTGAACTCAGGAAATAACTTGTCCTGCTTATATTTCTTTATTTTACGATTAGCGTCTTTTCTTTGTACTAACAATTTATCAGTAATTACTTTTCTTGAACCCTTCTCAATTTGCTTCTCTTCCTTCTCTATTTCATCACGAATGAATTTACGTTGAAGATAAAGCTCTGATAATTTTTTACCAATCTCGTGTTCAGATTCAGTGTAAAACGCCGAACTATCTACAGACAAGATTCTAATTTGTTTATTGAGGCTTCCTTTGACGTTCATTTTCATTAATTAAATAGCCTCCGCTTCATTTTCATCTTCACGAGTGTCATCTAAGTACTGTTGTTCCCACTGCTCAAAGTCATAAGGAAGTTCGATATTATCCCTCATTGCTTCAATTGCTCTGTCCAATTTATAAATAAAAGTAGTTGCTACTTTCTCGTCCTTCGCCAAACGATAGTAGAAATAATCATCATACTCCAACTCTTCAAGCGCACCACTGTATGGATTACGTTTACCCCAATTTGAATCACGGAGATGTTCCCTCAGCTCTTTAACAGTCATGTCATCACCCCAATGTGTGTTAGACTTGACTAATTCAGTATCTTTCCTGAATGCAGCTTTCTTAATCGCTTTGTTTTCAATGTGCTTAACATAACTTCTCTTCAAATCCTCGGTTATGTATTTAGAGCTAATGTATGTATTCTCATCCTGTCTCGGACTGCCTTCATGTCTGTCGCCACTAAACCGATAAATGAGCTTACCATCCATCTCATTAACGACTTCCTGTATTACTGACACTGAATGATTCTTACAACTATTGAAGTAATTACACTTATCTGAAATAATGGAATAGCTTAATCTGTTACCACGCTGGTATCTATTCGCATCGGCATAAATATAAAACTTTAACTTTGCCTTGGTTAAATCTTCCCTTAACAACTCATCTAAAATTGAACTATCTATGCCGCTATAGTCTTCCTTTAAATTGAGGATTACTCCAGTAATCAAATCGTCGTACTCTGTAAACTCAGTAACATTTGATTGGATATATTGCTTCTGTTCCAGAGAAACGAGTATCTCTCTAACGTGAGTTTTATTTCTCCGATCTCGACCACTCTGAAATTTGAACACTGCGCTAATCAAATCAATGCTAGTGACAAATATTGAATCTGCGTTATGATACTTATGTAACCAAGCAAATACAATCGTCTCATCGGGTGACAACTTCCTCTCACCTTCAATAAATAAAGCAACGTTTGGAATCCTAATAATCATGTATAATGAATAACCTCTTTCTGAATTTTAAATTTAAATATTAGACAATAAATAATCCTGTTCAAGGCTGGTTTTGACCTTCGAGCGATAGCGACCAATTCAGTCACCTTACCCTTTGGCTATTAAAGTATTAATTTATTTAAATCTTTCTATAAAGATACTGTCTTGGTGCCACAGGCTAGAAAACGTCCAAGATGTTGCTATAATGTTGGACGAAAGCGTCCAAGATGTTAAAAAATGTTGGACAAAAGCGTCCATGATTATTTTCTAATAAATAATGTTGGACGAAAGCGTCCAAGATGTTAAATTTTACTGATAGCTTCCATTAGTTGCTGTAGTCTAGGTGTGTTCACGAATTTAAACACAATTTTGTTCGGATCATCCAGTTTCCGAGTTGTTTGGATGTATATGACTCCATTAAACATGAGCCATCCTGCCATACGAGCAGAATGAACAGTTACAATATCCATTTGATATTCCTTTCCCATTAAAATTTCACTTTTATAAGGTTTTGCTTTACAGATGTTAAGTAGGATGGTATTCTAATAAAAGAAAAGTTTTAAACACACTAAATCCCTCATCGCCAAATGAGGTAAACTGGTATCAAGTTTTCAAGGAACAGGAAACACAACCTCCTTTTTTACATAATAAAATATGAGGCTCAAAATTCAAGTACAGTTAATTATACTGTGCAATTTTTGCATTCAGCCCAAAAATCGAGTCTCCGCTACTATCTTCACATGCTTTTCAAAATCCGTCAACAAAATATTTATACTGTATCTCTAGTACCTGTTTACAAAGGAATTCCTTAATCAAATCGTACCACTCACCAAACCATCAGTAAATATACACTTACACGCTATAACTGACACTTGATTTTACGATTTATTTATGCTTTGACTCTTATTTTCTTCCTCCAGACATCCTTCGCACTAGTTAGTTACATCCCCTACCACTATCTAACGAGCATGAAGCGATAAGAACCCATCTGCAAGCGACCGTTTCGCTCGACCTCTTTAATGATGCTATCATGTTCCAGCAGACCGATTTTGACTAGAAATTGAATAAATGCATCTTTGGTAAACAAGCCTTTGCCTATTACCGCGTACATGTCATCACATCCCTTCTGTAAATGAATTTCTCGTACAGGCCGTTACTTATTAACAATGCAATATCAATTTTATCCATAGTTTCCTTATCTAATGTTGCTACTTTGCGCATAAGTCGGAACTTATCGGCCACCCTCTGCTGCTCACAGGATACGAAACTGTCTCTGTTTAATCCATGGAATTCAGCAGATAAATCTACATGTGTTGGCAGCCGCTTTTTCGATTTAGATGAAGTTATTGGACAAATTTGAACCGTAGGCGAATGACGATTACCTGCCTCACACTGAACTATGACCACAGGCCTCTGAAGTCCTGAATATTCAGACCCCACCGATCCCGATAGGTCGCATATAAAAACGTCTCCTCTTCGATACATCTGATCCATTTTTCATCACCTTTGTTTTAGAATTTTATACCACCTCACTCCCCAATTTTGAGGAGTAAACGCATCAGGCTTAAAGTCTTTTTAGAGTCGCCTGAGCAACTACACTAGTTTAAGTCTTACTTTGTTGTCATAAGTCCAAATATTACTATGTATAAATTCCGCCAAATTCCAACTAAAGTATCTAAAAAAACCTTGTGCATCCTCTTCGGTGTACTGTTGTTCGACGCATTCACAGGCAGATTGTTGTTCCTCATCGATCTCACCAGTGTTTTTGTCAATCTCGGCTGTTTCTTGAAGCAACTTGAGCAATCCTGCTTTTGTATTTTCGAACATTCGTCATCACTCCTTCAATTTCTTTAACTTTCTAAAGTTATTCTATACTTTATAAAAGATTATGTCAAGAAGAATATCTTTTACTTTTTAAAGAAATAACCTATAATTGGATTAAGGGAGGTGTTGTATGGGTTTTTCGTATAAACCGCTATGGAAAATACTAGTTGATAAGAATAAAACTAAAGAAGAGTTGAGATTGGCAATTAAGACATCATCAGCTACAATTGCAAAAATGGGCAAAGGTGAATTCGTATCAATGGAAGTACTGGATAAGATTTGTAACACTTATAATGTCAAAATTGAGGACGTTATTGAACATATACCAACAGATACCAAAGAAAAAGCACCCGACAAATGATCAGGTGCTTTCTTCATTCTGAACCTTAGTAACTAACACTTTCGTAACATTGTACTACTTTTTCTCCAAATAACTTTATTTCTTCTGCGCTAGGATTAGTCTTCATAAATTCCTCAAAGATTCTGGCACCTTCTAATTTAATCTTAACCTGTATATCATCAATAAAAAAAATGTGGTAACCTTCTTCATCGGGTACAATACGATCAGGCCTACCTCTCTTTTTATTCTCTTCCATCAGTCACCTCCAAAAGTAAGTATAGGAAAATCACTTTCATGTTTTCTCCTATAAATATCATCCACACCTAATCACTCAGGTGTCTTTTTTAAAACAGTAAGAATTTTGTTAATATAATTCTGAATTACGAATTTAAAGTCGCCTATCACACTTATTATGACTTTAATACACGTTGATTCTATTTTCTAATTTCTGTTAAAACTTTATTAATTATGTAATCTTTTAATTCAAATTTATTTAAATATGTTTCATTTTCTATTGGGAGTAATCTGCATCCTTTAAAGTATTCATGATCAGCATATTTGAGTTTTTGTTGTTCTGCAACTTCGTTCTTAGTTTGGCTATACTCCATCAAACCACCTCACAACAAGTATAGGACAGAAGCCACAATGTTAAACCTCTATTGAGTGAAAATGATTCGGGTAAATGTTGACAAAAAAACTCCTTGTTAGGGAGGTTAGGTTTCATTATCTTTCATCTAAACTTCTTAGACACTGGGATTTTCACAAATATTTCATCCTTACTTTCTTCTATGTTATATTCTTTCTCTACATCGACCACCATTGTTGTATCAGGGTTCAATAATAACTTCGCAGCATTTAATGCAAATTCAATATTCTTATCAGTAAATGTCCCCAGTTCTATAGCTTTGTATGCTATCTCTTCAACCTTAACCAAAAACTCTTTTTCTACTTCGGTCAGCTCTCGGGTTTTGTTTTTCTTCGACATAACATTACGCTCCTTCAATTGTTTAATGAAGCCTAAATTCTAACTCCATTATATTTTGATATGATCCAATTGAAATTCAACCAAGTGTTCTAGGCACAAGCCTAGTCTATCACTCGCAACAGTACATCCAACTGCCCTACACTCACGCTGAAGAGTCTGTTGCTGCTTCATTTCTGATCTCAACTTCGTGGAGCCAGTTCTAAATTGTCTTTGATGATGTTTTGAACATAGTCCTTTTGCTTTAACTGGATTCCCACAGTTATCCGTAGTGCATATTGAGTTATCATGAATTATCTTTATCCGCGCTATCGTAGGCACATCCAATCTAATAAATAATTCATTTTATTTGAAATTAATCAAATATGAATATACAAGCATATACAAAAGACAAAAACATACGATGTACATTAGTATAAAGATACTGGTTACTTTAATTCTATTTACAGGTTTAATCTTTTTCGATCTCCGCACTACGTCAGAAACTATGGATTCATTTAAATCGCTTAAGTTAATTCGGATTTTTTTGATTAAACTTTTCCTCCTCAATTTAAAGATTATTAAAGAATATGTAAATTCAAAAAACCAACAGAAGATGTAATCAGAATAGGATGGTTTTAAATACACAACTCTATCTCTCAATTTTGATGGGATTTTATTTTCGTCTATATGACTGCTTACTATCTCAACGTTAATTTTTTCATTACTAGTGTCTTTGATTGCTGCGAATAAAATTCGATAAGAAGATTCGATCATCTTCTTTGGGTGATTACTCTTTCTTTTCGGTATTGGAGTGTGAATTTCGTAATATCTGTTTTTTTCTCCATTAACCATTTTAGTGTAGTAATATTCTGAATAAGGATTTCTGAGATAAATCCAATTATACCTAATCATCGAAATTATGAGCCCTAACAGTCCCACAACTATAATAAAATAAGATATAGTAATAATCGATAATTGCAAGTTATAGCTTGAAAAAAGTCGAGATGTTTGTAAAATTATTAATCCAAATAAAATAAGTGATGCATTCCTAAACAATGAATTATATAAACTGATGTTTATCACTCCTGTTGTGAATGATTTAAAAGAATTGTTTTATTTGCATTCTGTTTTCTTATGCTTATCTACAAATTTCTGTAGTGATTCCAAGACCTTTTCTGCATCATTAATACCTAAATACATGCTCATTTCGTTATATAGAAGATTATTACGCTTAGACACACCAAAACTCTCCAAACAAAAGATAGAATTTTCATCGTGATAAACTTCAAAAACTGACTCGTAAGTGTCTCTCATTTCGTGCCTTATTAACAAATAATCTTCAACTCCACGTCTCTTTCTTGTAAACTCATCTAATGGAGCTTTTCTACGTTCACCAAAGCGTTCCTCATGTTTCATTTCGGAGTAATTTTGAATTTGCTCTGAAATAAATGCAAGTGTCTTTCCATCAATTTCTTCACCACGATTATTAGTTATCTTAGTACTCCATGTATTTGGCTCAAATAATATATTCCAATTTGAAGTAGTTAGCACTTTGATTTGTTCTTTAAATAATAATTTAATGTCTCTATTCAATTCTTTCTCCCCCCTATGAAAGTATTATTTTATATTCAAGTCATTAAATCCGAACATGTGTTTAGCTTTGATTTCCACCAATGTCTTCTTATTTGCATCTTTGTCTAAATCTTCTATAAACTCAGATACACCAAATCTAAAACTAGATAAAAGGTTTTCTATTTCCAAAGCAATTGCATTTCCATCCCGAAAAAATTTCAAAGATTCCTTCAAATCCTCATGTAAAAGCGGATTCCCCCATGAATAAACTATAGGATCTGCTTGCCCTTTCCGTGACATATTCGATTCTGCTGCTAGTGAATGAACTACAGCACATCTTGCAGCGTACAGATCTTCACCTCTACACTTGACCGAAAGTCGGGGAATTAGATACTTCTCAGTCCAAGAAATAAAGTCTTTCTTTTGAACATCTTTGTTTTCACCGACAGTTAGTGATGCCACAATGTCAATTCCGCTATATATTAATATCAAGGAAGGAGTAATTAATTTATTTTCAATACATAATTCTACAGATCTAATTATCTGATAGAGGTTCTGAAAAACATTTAACATTGGCAAACTCCCTCATAGGTTATTTGTTTTATGTATCCAGAAAGAGTTTTACACCCTTTCTGTAATCCCTTCATCCAATCTACCTAACTCCTTCTAACCAAACATAAATCTCATTCAGATCCACATTGTAAGCCATATCAACAATGGTGTAAGAGAAAGACCCTACATCGACTTTATCTACGAATTTGAGTGCATATAATTGCTCCAATGACATGTCGCGGCAGTTTAAGTTGTCTCCTTCAGGATTCATAAACATAACCTTCAACATAGGAACACCGCTCTTTTCTATTCAAATTGTTGTTTCATTGGATTAACTCATTGAAGTTTTGACATTATCAATTGCATGACTTTTGAAATGTTGCCTATACCATTTTTCTGTACAAAATAACCAAAATCATATGGATGAGGATGTAATCTTTTCTCTGCGACTTCAAAACTATCAATCATATATTCGGTTCCGTCAACAATATCCTTAAAAGCATCCACAAGCAGTCCATGTTCTTCTTTAAAAGATACTGGTGGACTTACAGATAAGACTTCATTTTGGCATTTAAGGTAAGATGCCAACTCTTGTTTAAGATTTATTAAGCGTTTTTCTGGCTCCCATTTTTTATCAGGTTGTTTTTCAACCTCTTTCAGGAACTCTACAGCTGGTTTTGTGGACTCACTGACTCTTTGTAAGACTGAAATAATATAATTTTTGTCTTCCATATTCATTTCTTTCAAGTTAAGCACACTCCTCATAAAATTATCTTTTTATTGCATCATTAATTAAGTCATAAAGCGTTTTTTCGTTACCCTCAAGTACTATATAACTGTGATTGTAGTCCTTGTTAGATTCAATTTTTTCAAGATTGCGTTCTTGGTTACTATTTTCCAATTTGTCAAAAATAAAAGTTACAGTTGGATAAATCTCGGTGCAGTTATCCTTTATATTTGATATTCTGAACAAGTCTTGCGTAATGTTGCTTTTACCAAAGTTAGACATAAGTTTACGGCAATCTTCAGAATCTCTTTCATGCGGTTTCCAGTCAGCCCCACCATATTTGTGCTTAATTGAACAACCTAAAACAACTAACTTAGAATCTGTTGACAGTAATGCCAGATCCAATTGATTTTCTTTGGAGTTACGCCCACTGTCAGAATAATTTGTAACAATTTCAAGATCATTTGAGCCAATAATCCGCAGATAATTTTTAAAAAATATACTAATGAGCAATTCTGTAATTCCTGTTAAATCCCTCGTATGTCCCATATACTTATAACATGCTTCATAGAAATCTCTTTTGTACTTATGCAAGTCATCACAGCTCATCGTTCTGACCTTGCTGCCGATATCATGATACAATTGATCCACAAAATTCAGCATTCAATACTCCACATTCCTTTTTATAAAATTAACCTTTTATTAGACTATTTCTAAAACTCTTGCTGACCCCTCAAATAAATATTCATATCCCTGTTCATCAGAATCATCTCCAGCCCAGTATTTTCTCGCTTGCTCATGATTAATAGCTTGGCTGTCTGTATTGAGTCTAACAAACTTTTCATTGGCTTTATGGATCTTACCAGACAAAGAAAGTTTATAAATTGTTTGACTATTAAGATTTCCTAAAAGCGGTTTCCAATAGTTAATTCCCGCCAAGTCAGTAACAAACAAACAATTAAATCTCGAAGGTAACTCTGGATCTAATCGTAATCTTTCTAATTCAAAAATGTACTCTCTTGTTTTAATAATATATTCCTTCCAAACAATACTCATATTCTTTAAATGTTGTAAATCACTTTGATCCAAATGCTTCTGCTGCAATCTAACGAATTCTTTTTCAAAGTCTAATTCAGGATTCATGTTATAATCCTTGTCGTATCTGCTCTCCATAAATTTATTATGCTTATTTCCAATTTCAATTGTATCTCCAATTTCCCAATTATCGCTTAATCCCCATCTTTTATTTCGTTGAATATGAAAAAATTCAACAGACTTAATCTCATGCATGTCTCACAATGCCTCCCAATGAAACTATCCTTTTATCATAAAAAATTAATCAATAATTGGGTATGCCTCAAAAAGCTTACGTTTAAATTCTTCATTCTCCATTATATAAAGTTCTTTAATTATCTTACCTTCTTTATCCAACACAACAAATTTCCAGTCTTGGTGCACTTCAACATTACACTCATCATACATTCTTAGTTCAAATAAATAGAAATTCACATTATTATATTGATAATGTCCACCATCGAATCCATCCACAGTATCAAAATCAAATACATCAATATCGCAAAATTTTAAAGTTGCTCTCTCTTCCATACTTTTCATTCCTCCTAAGTATTAACTACAGAATAAATTATTTTTATTATTACTGTTCAATCACATACACCTAACCAACATTCAAGAACCTATTCCTTAATCTGACATCCTCTATGTTCTTTAATTATCTCTACCTTCTTGTAAATGGACAACAAGAATGCAACCAATCTCCTTGGTACACTTTTATGTAATAAGTGAAATGAAAGTCAGTATTTACTAACTACCAAAACAAATTTAGATAAAACAACCCTTGATACGGTTACATATATCATCTAGAGAATATAGTGCATTAGGACTATTTTACATGTGCTGAACTATGGAAGGCAATACAATTATTCCCTGTGAAATTAGGAGTTTAATTGGCTTGCATGGATATTGAAGGGTAAGATGATACTAGTTGAGTGGATTTACTACTGAAACCTGTTAGAGGGTCTTCTGATGAGTTTTATGAGGTGTTGAGAGATAATGCAACGTAAAATGATCCCAACTGTTGTAAGTTGAAATGATTTATGAGTTACACTATACTATATCTAGTATAAAATCATATAACTACCCCTATATACCTGCTTGGTAATGTCACATATTAGGCTTCTCCTTGGTCCACCAGGCACTGGGAAAACGATGCTTATCAAACGCTTGCCTTCTATACTTCCCCCTTTAACAGACCGAGAAGCACTCGAAGTTACGAAGATTTACAGTGCTTCTGGCAAGTTGACAGACCATTCCACATTGATGCGTGCAAGAACATTCCGCGCTCCACACCACTCCATCTCAGCTGCCGGTCTCGTCGGTGGCGGAAGCATCCCCAAACCCGGTGAAGTGAGTTTATCTCATCGTGGTATTCTCTTCTTAGACGAGCTCCCGGAGTTTACACGTAATGCGCTTGAGGTACTCAGGCAGCCCCTTGAAGATCGTTACGTCATGATTGCCAGAGCAAGGGCTGTGTACACGTTTCCGTCCCATTTTATATTAGCCGCAGCTATGAATCCTTGCCCTTGCGGTTATTATGGTGCTGAAACAGAAACAAACGCTTGCATTTGCAGCCCCGCTAAGATCGTTCATTATCGTTCCAAAATTTCAGGGCCACTTCTCGATCGCATTGATCTCCATGTTGAAGTCCCTAAACCTAGCTATGCGCAACTGAAAGACAATACTTCTAATTTATCCTCTAGTGAAATGCGAGCTAGGGTCTTGCATGCTCATATGCGTCAGCAGCAACGTTATGCAGGCACAGATATTCAGCATAATAATGAATTGAGTGGAAGATTAATGCGCGACATCTGTCAATTAACACCTGAATGTGATCAGCTTCTTCGCATTTCATTCGACGCATTGGGATTAAGCGCACGCGCACATGATCGAATTTTGCGGCTTGCGCTCACCATATCGGATTTAGATGGTTGTGATGATATTCTTCCTGCTCATCTTGCAGAAGCCATCCAATATCGGAATTTAGATAAAAACCAGCGCATCGATGAAATTGTGATCTAAATGGATTGAGACTTCGTGTCTCGCTAAATGCGAAAAGCCCTTTGACATGTCATCAGATTACTGACTGTCAAAAGGCTTCTTGTATGTGTACGATCTTCGGTTCTGTATGTAGATCAATCATTTCAATGGTAATGACATCGAATTGTATGGGTTGCTCGTATTTATGAAAGCGATGCATATACACTTGTGCAATTTCTCGAACCTTCGCTTGTTTACGGTAGTCTACCGATTCTTTGGCGGTACCGAATCGGTTAGACGGACGCCTCGTTCGCACCTCAATAAAAATGAGCTTATTTGCGTTCTCTGCAATGATATCAATCTCACCTGAACGACAGCGCCAATTCCGCGCAACAATTTGATACGCTTGCTCGACCAAATAATTGCATGCCAGGTCTTCACCTTGTTTTCCCAGCATTTTACGATCATCTTTATGCATGTTGTTCATCATTCTAAGCCTCGCGTAGGCTTCATCCGTTGATCAGAACGATATATGAAACTTAGCACCTCGGCCACTAATTGATAAAGCTCTGGCGGTATTTCTTGATCCAAATCAAGTTTGGAGAGTACTTCAACTAAGGATTTATCCTCTTGAATCGGAATACCGCTGTCCTTCGCCTTTTGCAAAATGGCTTCAGCTACATGCCCTTTCCCTTTGGCAATGAGGGTCGGAGCTTTCTGTGATTCAGGTGAATAGCGCAGGGCTACTGCCTTCTTAATCGGATTAAGCCCTGTTTCCTCAGGTGTTTTCTTGGAGGGACTCATGCGCGAACATCAACCCCTTTATATGTCCTAGGACGATAAAGCTCACTTAAATCTACACGTCCATCCAAAGCACCCATTCTAGCCCCTCCGTCCTTACCGTCTTGAATTTCTAGCGGTTTGGGATATGGAGAGCATTTTAACGAAATAAACTGATAACCCACACTATTCATGGCAGTGGCAATCTCATCTTTGGATGACTCCATCAGCATAGCTAGAGCCGGATGGTCATTGTGAATCGTTAACGAAACAATTTTGTTCACTACTTGAACATCCAGTAATGTATTTCCCATGACCTTCATCTGAAGATCAAATAAGAGTCGACAGTTGCTAGCATCTACTTCCCCACGGCTCCCTTTGCGGGATTGAATATGAATAGCTGCTGTTTGTTGACCTGTGCTGTCCAGAAATGGCACAAACATCGTCATTTGGGTAAACATGGCGTTCTTATCATTCGTCAGCATAAGCTGCTGGCCCGTAATTTGACTAACCGCTTGCTGTGCCGCTTCTTTCAGCGGCGCAGGCGTATCGTCAGATGCTGTAAGTTGAAGCAATAGGCTTTTCAAGGTTTCTGTAGCTGGCTTCGCGATATCGCCTTGTTGCTCAGGTGTGTTGGTGCTTATGATTGAAAAAGAGCTATCCGTCGCTTGTTGGCGCACCGAAACAGGATTGCCGCGCTCGTCTAGCTTGGCGGCGACATGCGTTTCATGCTCGACGCCAACGGCTTTGAGCATCTTGCTGATCCAGTTCGTTTCTACTGGATCAGCTTGCGCTTGCGGAGGCGCTGCTTCGCCACGCGCCACTGTAGGAGCAAGCCCGCCCTCCTGCTTCGCAGGAGGGGCTTGTACAGGCACCGGCGAACCCGCTTGCAGCGGTTCGCCGCCTTGCCTCACAGGCTCAGCGCTGGGCGCCTGAGCCGCGTGAGCGTCGGCCGCCGGCTTCGCCGAGGCGGCCACAGTCGCCGCGCCAGCAGTTGGCGGCGCGGGAGGGGCTTCGCCCGCTGCTGCCGCGGCGGGCGGGGCTGCAATGGCAGCGGCCGCAGGCTCGCTGCCACGCGTCACAGCACCAGCCTGCGCAGCAGCTGGTGCAGACGAACCTGCCTGCGGCGGCGCAGCCGCAGGCTCATCCGCGGCGGAGGCTGGCGCAGCCGGCTCCGCAGGCCGTACAGCTGCGGCGGTAGCCCGCAGCTCCTTGAGCAGCGACACAACCTGCTTGGCGGTATCTGCCGCAGGGTGTGTCGGGTCTTGCTCAAGCAGCGCGTTCGCTTGCTGCTCGAGCTGCTCTAACACCTGGCCCGCCGCCGGGCCGGTCGTCACTTGTTTGATGGCATCCACGGTCGCAGGGGTAAGCGGCAACCCTTTTTTCGATGTGAGGATAGCCGCTTGCAGCCATTCTTCTTGATTCACGCCCTTTGGCATCTCACGCATCACAGACTCAAATGCTTTCACATTTTCCTTAGACACTGGAATGCCTTCTTGCTGTATGTGCTGAACCATTTGACGATTGACTGCTGTATCTTTAATCTCAAATGCTTTCAAAAGCTCGCCTAGCGAATCATCCGCAATCTGTACGTCCGAAGCAAGCAGCGGTTTCAAAATAATTTGACCGCCTTTAGATTCCGGTTGAACCTGCAACATGGTAACATCACCTTGTTTAAGCGGAGTTTCCAACTTTGCACGAACCTGCGTTCCACCTATATTTAATAATGCTTCTTGGTCACTCAGAAGCTGAAGCACGACACCTTTGATAATTTGTCCAACTTTTAATTCGAGCGTCTTCGAATCGGCAGCTGTCAAATCGCCGACCAAATTACGAATTAATCCACTTATATTCACACAGCTCACCTCAAATCTGATTACACATATGTATATTATCGGCGTCTCCAGCCATTTTCGTTATATGAAATCAAATAGCAGTTGTTCCGTCTGCGCTTCATTCTCTTGCGCATCCAGCTGCGCCATAATTTTACGGATAAATAATTTCCTATGTAACGGCGTCGGCCCATATTTCAAAAGCATCTCACGATGGTGCTTGGTTGCATACCCCTTATGTACGGCAATTCCATACTCTGGATAAAGCTCGTCCCATTCCGCACACATACGATCTCTCGTCACTTTGGCGATAATGGAAGCAGCTGCGATGGATTGACTTAACACATCTCCATGAATAATAGCCGATTGAGGTAGATCTATGTCCACATTTTCAGCATCAACTAGCAAATAATCTGGTGCTTGATCCAGTTTCTCAACCGCTTGCTTCATAGCAAGTCTGGATGCCTGTTTAATATTCCATATTTCTATGCCTTCCACATCAACAATGCCAACCCCCACCGAAATTGCCTCATTCATGATCTGATCAAAAAGCAGTTCGCGTTTCTTCTCCGATAATTTCTTGGAATCATTAACCCCTTCAAGAACATGTCCCATCGGAAGAATAACAGCCGCAGCTACGACATCTCCAAACAAACAGCCACGCCCAACTTCATCAATACCTGCTATCGCAGTAAAACCTTGTTGCCATATGTCTTTCTCATGATCTAGCACTTGTTCCGCCCCTTCCTGTGCCTTCATTATATAAGATCGACACTTCGTCAAGCCACACCCATTTTTTACAACTTTAACCCTATACCAAAAAGAAAAACCCAAGGCTCAGCCCCAGGTTCTTCCTGATTCATTATCATCAATATGGTTTTTCTAACGAGATACGACCCATTTTCCCTGCTCTTAGATCACGAATAATAATAAGGGAAGCTTTGTCCAAATCGACTTTCCCCCCGCTTACAATAGCGCCGCGCTTACGCCCAATCGCTTCCATGACCTTCACCATTTCTTGAATGTTATCCATATCTTCCGGTAATTCCTGAACACCAAAGCGTTCCTGAATACCAGCTCCATAATGCTGAACCATATATTTGATGGTAAACAGGGCTACTTCATCTAAATGCAAAAGCTCTTCCTTGATAGCCCCAGTGGCAGCCAAACGCATGCCAACCAACTGATCTTCAAATTTAGGCCACAAAATACCTGGTGTATCGAGCAGATCCATCTCAGTGCCCACCTTGATCCATTGCTGACCTTTGGTCACACCTGGCTTATCACCAGTCGCGGCAATCTTCTTACCTGCCAATTGATTAATCAGTGTAGATTTACCCACATTCGGAATCCCAACGATGAGTGCTCTTATCGCACGGGGATTAATCCCTTTACGCAGCATTGTCTCAATCTTATGAGCCCAAAGTTGTTTCACGCGGGGCAGAATCTCTTTGACATTCGTTCCGTTCGCAGCGTCAATTGGCAAGGCAGGTAAGCCTTGATCTCCAAAATATTTAACCCATTCTGCGGTTACCTGCGGGTCAGCCAGATCGTTCTTATTAAGCAATACCAGACGCGGCTTGCCTTTCAAAATCTCATCAACCATCGGGTTCCGGCTGGATAGCGGGATTCGGGCATCCAAGAGCTCAATCACGACGTCAATCAGCTTAAGCTTATCTTCGATCTGTCTGCGAGCCTTGGTCATGTGACCGGGAAACCATTGAATGGTCATTTCTCTTCACCTCAAAAATGTATGAAACTAATTTTCTTCACCGGCCAAAAAATCACTTCTGCACGGCCTACAATTTTATTATACGGCACAAAGCCTACACTTTTCGTACGACTGTCTTTGGAATTCGGACGATTATCTCCCATCGCAAAAATCTGGCCTTCAGGCACTTTCGTTTCTGGGAAATCCAGTAATGTGTTGTACGGGTGGCCTTCTTTAACAGCCTGATCTATCGCCTCTTGAATAAAAGGCTGAGCCAGTTCTTCGCCGTTAATGTACACCTTGTCCCCAACTACCTTCACGGTTTCTCCAGGCAGGGCGATAACACGCTTAATATAATCTTTGCCTTCAGGTGCGTGGAAAACGATGACTTCGCCTCGTTTCGGATCACGAATATCGTACA
This sequence comes from Paenibacillus sp. J22FR83, assembly GCF_059691955.1. Classification (NCBI taxonomy): domain Bacteria; kingdom Bacillati; phylum Bacillota; class Bacilli; order Caryophanales; family Paenibacillaceae; genus Paenibacillus; species Paenibacillus sp. J22FR83. Next base: position 66,412 of record NZ_JCAUAM010000005.1, on the reverse strand, counting down.
CAATTTTATTGACAATCAATCGCTCTCCCGTAAAGAAATTCGGATGCATCGAATCTCCATCAACAATAAAGGGGGAGAAGAGGAACCAACGAATAATAATAACAAGTACTCCTGCGATTACTAGCGCTTTAATCCATTCCCACGTTTCACTTTTTGTTTGCACGGTCTTTGCTGGAGCAGCACTGATCGGCTGATTGGGTTGCATTTGATCGTTATTTTCCATCACTGACGGCCTCTCTTCCAGTTTTGGTGTGATCTCTATTATATCCTATTATGTACAGAAAAAATGAAAAGGAGACTTGACTGAACAAGCCCCCCATTTTACTATCGAATTTCTTTAATTCTTGCTGCTTTACCACGAAGACCACGCAAGTAATAAAGTTTCGCACGACGAACTTTACCACGGCGAGCCACTTCAATCTTGTCAATCTTCGGAGAATGGAATGGGAAAGTTCTTTCCACACCCACACCGTAAGAAATTTTACGAACTGTAAACGTTTCGCTGATTCCACCGCCGTGGCGTTTAATAACAACACCTTCGAACAGCTGAATACGCTCACGTGTACCCTCGATAACTTTTACGTGTACTTTAAGTGTGTCTCCTGGACGGAAATTAGGAATATCCGTACGGAGTTGCTCTTTCGTAATCTCTTGAATAAGATTCATAGTTGACTCCCTCCTTCCACACAGGTGTTCATTCCGCTAATTGTTAGTAAATCTAAGTTGTTATGCGTAGAGGACCACCAGACTCGAACTGTTGAAAAATTCACAACAGAATACATATTATCATAGTCCCAAGATTAATTCAATAGAGAAGATTGTACAAGCCTAACTATTTTGTTCTTGTTGTTCTCTTTTCCATTCAGCCACCCATAATTTTTCCTCTTTGGACAATACTCTGCCCTCCAGCAAATCTGGCCGACGCTCTAGAGTCCGAATGAGCGACTCCTTGTTCCGCCATTTTTTTACGTTAGCATGGTGACCAGAAAGAAGCATCTCAGGAACTTCCCAATCTCGGAACTTGGCGGGGCGAGTGTAATGCGGATACTCAAGCAGTCCCGTTGAGAAAGAATCTGTCACAGCGGACATCTCATTCCCGAGCACCCCAGGTAGAAGTCTCACTACACTGTCTATAATGACCATAGCGGGTATTTCACCACCGGTTAGTACATAATCACCAACGGAGAGCTCGTCCGTCACCAGGTACTGCCTAATCCGTTCATCATAGCCCTCGTAATGACCACAGATAAAAACAAGATGCTCCTCACCAGCTAGTTCTTCCGCTTTCTTCTGCGTGAAGGTCTCCCCTTGTGGGCATAACAGGATGACACGCGGCTTTACAGCCACCCCTTCAGCGGTTTGATGCGTAGGCAAAGCTTCGACTGCACCAAAAATCGGTTCTGGCTTCAGCACCATGCCCCCGCCGCCACCGTAAGGGTAATCATCAACTGTATTGTGCTTGTTCGTGGAATACTCACGGAAATTAACCGTACTCAGAGAAACGATCCCTTTCTCACGTGCCTTCCCTAAAATACTAGAAGAGAATACCCCTTCAAACATTTCTGGGAATAAAGTTAAGACATCCACTCTCATTCCATTAACCCTTCCATCAGATGAATACGAATTGTTTTGTTTGGAATATCAACTTTTAGGATGACATCATCGATCACTGGAAGTAGTAGTTGCTTGCCTTTCGGTAAAGATACCACCCAGACATCGTTTGCTCCTGGCGTTAGTATTTCAGAGATCAGCCCCAGTTCTCGTTCATCTTCTGTAACGACCTTACAGCCGATGATTTCGTGGTAATAGTACTCTCCCTCTTCTAGCGGCTGTTGATCCTTAGCCTCTATCTTCAGCAGGGACCCTTTAAACTTCTCAACATCATTTATGTTCGAGAATTGACTGAACAAGACAATAAATACGTTTTTATGTAAGCGGGACGATTTCACTGTCACCGGCGTTTGCTTATTTTGAGAATCTACAATGATTAATGAATTCCCCACATCGAACCGTTCTGGGAAATCTGTTTCAGGCACGATCTTTAGCTCTCCACGTATCCCGTGGCTATTCACGACTTTCCCAACCGTCACTAATTTCTCCGTCATATGCGCTTGCCCAACCTCCACATTAAATTACCTTCTTTTCATATGCGAAAAAAGGCTAGGAATTGAATCCTAACCTCATTTCTTATGAAACGATTTCAACGGCTACCCGTTTCGTTTCTTTCACAGCTGCCGACGTGACAACCGTACGGAGCGATTTCGCAATCTTGCCTTGCTTGCCAATCACTTTACCGACATCGTCGGGATGAACAGAAAGCCTGTACTCGATCTTGTCCTCTTTCTCCACCACAGCGACACGTACCTCTTCCGGATGATCGACAAGAGCCTTAGCAATAACGGTGATAAGATCCTTCATGAACCCACCCTCCGAAAGATAACAGATTACTTCTGTAATTTCAGCTCGTGAAACTTAGTCATCAAACCTGCTTTTGAGAACAGGCTGCGAACTGTATCGGACGGTTGAGCGCCAGTTTGAAGCCATTTAAGCGCTTTTTCCTCATCAAGAACCACAGCTGCTGGTTCAGCAATTGGATTATAAGTACCGATTTCTTCGATAAAACGACCATCACGCGGGGAACGGGAATCCGAAACCACGACACGGTAGAAAGGAGCTTTATGAGCGCCTACACGTTTAAGACGAATACGTACTGCCATTGAAAAATCACCTCCTACTTAGAATAAACGCTATGATTTAAAAGGGAAATTTAAATCCCTTACCTAACTTCTTCATGCCCTTGGCACCTTTCGGTCCCATCATACCCGAGAATTGCTTCATCATCTTGCGCATATCGTCGAATTGCTTGATGAAACGATTGACTTCCTGCACCGAATTTCCACTACCTGCTGCAATCCGTTTGCGACGATTCGCATTCAGCAACTCAGGTTTACGCTTCTCTTCGGTCGTCATCGACTTCACAATGGCTTCAACACGCGCCATCTGTTTCTCGTCAACCTTCATGTCTTTCATGCCTTTAATCTTGTTCGCTCCCGGCAGCATATCAAGAATTTGGTCAAGAGGCCCCATCTTCTTCACTTGCTCCATCTGCTCAATGAAATCCTCGAAGGTAAATTCGGCGTTGCGCATCTTGCGCTCCATCTCTTTCGCCTTATCCATATCAATACCAGCTTGCGCCTTCTCGATTAAGGAGAGCATATCGCCCATGCCGAGAATTCTTGAGGCCATACGGTCAGGGTAAAATGGCTCTAAAGCATCCATTTTCTCACCGCTGGCTACGAACTTAATCGGACAACCTGTTACCGCTTTGACGGATAACGCAGCACCACCGCGCGTATCTCCATCTAGTTTGGTTAACACAACACCGGATAATTCAAGCTGCGCATGGAAGCTTTCTGCCACATTAACAGCATCTTGCCCCGTCATCGCATCGACAACTAGCAGAATCTCATCCGGGCTTGTCGCTTCACGAACATTCTTGAGCTCATCCATGAGGTTTTCATCAATGTGCAAGCGACCTGCGGTATCGATAATCACGTAGTCATTGCCGTTATCCTTCGCGTGTTGAAGACCCGCTTTGGCAATCTCAACAGGGTTTACTTTATCCCCTAGTGAGAACACCGGCACCTTCAGTTGTTCACCCAGCACTTCCAACTGCTTAATCGCCGCGGGACGATAAATGTCACACGCAACTAGAAGCGGTCGGTGATTCTGTTTCACCAACATTTTAGCTAACTTGCCTGAGGTCGTTGTTTTACCAGCCCCTTGCAAGCCCGCCATCATAATAACCGTCGGCGGTCGATTCGAACGCGCTAGCTTACTTTGTGTACCACCCATAAGGGCAGTAAGCTCCTTGTTCACGATATCGATAACCACCATGCCAGGTGTGAAAGATTTCAGAACTTCTTGTCCGATCGATTGCTCTTTCACCTTCGCAATAAAGTCTTTCACAACTTTAAAGTTAACGTCCGCTTCAAGCAGTGCCAATCGAACTTCGCGAAGCGCTTCGCCTACATCTTCTTCCGTCAGCTTACCTTTGCTTCTCAGCTTGCCGAACACATTCTGCAATCGGTTTGCTAATCCTTCAAATGCCATGCGCTTCACCTCCTGCTTCTAAACTATGGTTTCAATCCATGCCTACTATTGTATCAAAAAGCTCTGTCACTTTCCTCTTTAGCGCTGGATCACAATCACTCAACCCAACAACTAATTCTTGACGCAGCTTCATGCGTTGTTCGTGCTTATGTAACAACTTCAACTTACTCTCATACTCCTGCAAGGTCAATTCCGCACGTTTGATATGCTCATAGACCGCTTGGCGGCTGATCGTGAAGTTCTCAGCAATCTCCCCGAGGGAGTAATCATCATGGAAGTACAGTTCAAGAAATGTTCGCTGCTTATCGGTCAACAATGGTTCATAGAAATCAAAAAGCAGGTTAATGCGATTCGTTTTCTCCAACATAGGATCGACAGTCATAATCTACCTCCGTAAAGGTTGCACACTTGACAGCAGCACAACAGAACCTATCATACTGAATTCCAAGATGATTGTCAAGCATTATACCTTGTCAGTATTTTCACCTATCCATTTGCCAAAAAGCGCATGCACGAACTGCTCCGAATCGAATGCCTGAAGATCATCCATTTTCTCACCAAGCCCTACAAACTTAACCGGCAAGGAGAGTTCTTGACGAATAGCCACGACGATTCCGCCTTTGGCTGTTCCATCTAATTTGGACAATACCAAGCCTGTCAAACCTGTTTTATCACCGAATAACTTAGCTTGGCTAAGTGCATTTTGCCCCGTCGTAGCATCCAGCACAAGAATGACTTCATGAGGAGCATCTGGGACTTCCCGCTGGATGACACGATAAATCTTGTTGAGCTCTTCCATCAGATTCACTTTGTTCTGCAGACGACCCGCTGTATCGCATAAAAGAATATCCACGTTGCGCGTTTTGGCCGCTTGTACAGCATCGTACATGACTGCGGCAGGATCTGCACCAGATTGTTGCTTGATGACATCAACACCTACACGCTCTCCCCACGTCTCGAGCTGCTCAATGGCGCCAGCACGGAACGTATCCCCAGCAGCCATCAGCACCTTCTTCCCTTGCGATTTGAACATGTGAGCCATTTTGCCAATCGTCGTCGTCTTGCCTACACCGTTAACGCCAACGAACAAGATGACCGTCAAGCCATTCGGATTAATGTTCAGTCCGGCATCTGCATCCCCTTTTAGCAGCTCAATCAGTTTTTCTGAAAGGATCGGTTGCAGCTCTGCTGGATCTTCAATTTTGCGCTTTTTAACCTCAGCACGAAGCTCATCAATCAATTTCAGAACCGTATTCACACCAACATCTGCACCAATTAGAATTTCTTCCAATTCTTCATAGAAATCTTCATCAATTTTTTTGCGACGGCTAAATAAATCATCGACACGATTCACGAACGCATCCCGCGTTTTCGTTAAACCTTCCTTAAATTTATTCGTTACTGCTTCAGCTTTACCTGAAATACTCTCTTTCAATCGTTTAAAAAAACTCATAGTTCCTCCTAAATAACACTGTTAATTTCACACTATGATGCTGTCATTGTCGCTTCCTCATCCTCTAATCGGACCGAAACAAGCTTGGAAACGCCGCCTTCTTGCATGGTAACACCATACAACACATCAGCTTCTTCCATCGTTCCTTTGCGGTGTGTAACCACAATAAATTGCGTCATTTCCGAAAACTCCCGTAAGTACTCAGCAAAGCGAGATACGTTCGCCTCGTCTAACGCGGCTTCTACCTCATCCAGTACGCAGAATGGCACAGGTTTCACGCGAATAATAGAGAACAAAAGCGCAATCGCAGTCAATGCGCGTTCGCCACCGGATAGCAATTGCAAGTTTTGCAGCTTTTTGCCTGGCGGCTGAGCCACAATCTCAATGCCAGTATCCAGCATATTCTCAGGCTCGGACAGAATTAAATCTGCACGACCTCCACCGAATAACTTGGCAAATACGACACCGAAATGAGAGCGAATGGCATCGAACGTCGTTTTAAATCGTTTGGACATTTCTTGATCCATCTCACGAATAACTTGGTATAGAGTTGTTTTCGCTTCGATCAAATCATCCTTTTGCGAACTCAAGAACTCAAAACGTTCAGATACACGTGCATACTCCTCAATTGCCCCGAGATTCACATCTCCTAGTGAAGTTATTTCACGTTTCAACTCACGCACTTTGCTTTGTGTACCCTGAACATCCTCAGGGACGGGATACCGCATTTTCGCCAGTTCGTAGCTTAACTCATATTCTTCGGCAAGCTTCTTAAGCAAATTCTCAAGCTCCACATCAAGACGCGTTACACGCACCTCGGTTTGATGAAGATTTTCTTCTACTTGCTTCAACTGAATACGCTGCGTACGCGTCTCATTCTCACCCTGCTCAAGCTTCTGTAACCAATCCACACGCTCTGCACGCTTGAATTCGATACTTTCGGAACATTGCTGCTTCTTAAGCTTCAAATCATTCAATTGCTCAATTTGAAGGACAGTTTCTTGTTCCAGTGTTGCCATATCGCTTTCTAATTGAGTTAATAGACCGCGATTGACTTCGATCTCACGCTCCACATCGCTTAGATCTTGTTGCAATCGTCTTTGTTGATCTTGAAGGGACTGTTTCTCTTGTGAAGTTGAGGCTACTTTCACCTTCAAATCCGTCAGTTGGCTTTGCAGCTCTTCTTTTTGTGATTCGCTTGCCTTACGTGAGCTCTCGGCATCACGAATCGCTTGTTGCAACGAAGCTTCTTCTTCCTGGAGCTGCGCGAGAGTTGCTTCACTTTCGACCTTCTTGTTGCCGAAGTCAGTTCGTTCTCCAAGTAGGGCGCCTCTGTCTTGGCTATCCAGTGTCAGCTGTTCTTCAACTGTGCGGCTTTCTGATTCAAGCGGATTCAATTCCGCGCGAATTTGCTGCTCCGTAATCCGTTGTTGCTCACCTAATTGCCGCAGCTGTTCAACTTTTAACATTTCATCTGTTATTTCACGCTTTAATGTACTGGATTGACTACGTAAACCGCTGAGTTGCCCTTCCGAAGTTGCAATTTCTGCATCGAGTTCTTCAATTTGACGCTGACGCCCTAACAGATTCGTCGACTTCTTCTGTAAGCTTCCGCCCGTCATGGAACCACCTGGGTTAACCACGTCTCCCTCAAGCGTCACCACACGGTAGCGATATTGCGCTTTGGCCGCGATATGATTGGCATCTTCCAGACTTTCAGCAATGACGACATTCCCCAATAAACTAGAGAATATATTCGTATAGGTCGAATCGAAAGAAACGAGATCAACTGCGATCCCTACAAAGCCCTTCGAGGCTTTCAACGTCTGACTTTCGTGGTCAGATATCGAGCGTCCGCGAATGACATTCATCGGCAAGAACGTTGCTCGTCCCATTTGACGACGCTTCAGGAAAGCAATCGCTTCTCGTCCGTCAGCTTCCGTCTCTACGACGATATTTTGCAAAGCTCCGCCTAAAGCTGTTTCTATCGCTACTTCCACATTGGCAGGAACTTTGACAAGCTCAGCAACTGCTCCGCGAATGCCCCGCAAATCTTTGCGTGTTTTCGCTTTAAGCACTTCCTTAACACCTTGTTGGAAGCCATCGTAATCATTGGCCATTTCTTTCATCGTGTCGCGGCGGGAAATCAAGCTATCCATCTTTTGCTCCCATTTCCGAACCATCGACTGCGCTTCATCCAGCAATCCTTGCTTACTCTTTAACGCTTGGGTTAACCCAACATATTCTTGTCTTGCACGCTCGATGTCTCCGACTGTTTCTTGCAATTTAGTTGAAAGCTCCTGCTTACGTCGCGTAATACTTTCACGTTGATCCGCCCATTTCTGACGTTCCTCATCCAGTCTTTCCAATCGACGCCCAATGCTTTCGATTTGCTGCTCGGCGTAGCGAATCTCATTGCGAGATTGTGCCATACGGTTGAGCGTTTCCAACAACTCACCCTTCAACTGTTCTTCAGGCGAAGAACTGATTCCTCCGCTTACTCCTTGCAAGCGCTGTTCTTCCGCAGTCAGCTTCGCTTGGAATTCAAACAGCTGCGCACCGATTCCAATGATTTTATCACGCTGTTCACTCAAATCTGCTTCTTTATCTATTTTGCGCTGCTCTTGCATTGCGATTGTGGTGCTCAATTGGAGATGATTCGTCACATAGTTCTTCTTCCGTTCCTTGAGAACTTCTCCGTGACCCTCACACTTCTCGAATTCCTCACTCAAACCTAATAAACTCTCTTGCAGCGTTTCTAGTTCCTCTTCCAACCGGCGCGTTTCTAGGCGATGTTTTTCCAAATGCGCATCATGCTTGCTTACAATTGTAGACAATTCTGTTTGCTCTTTCGTTAACTTCTCCAACAATTGCGTAGCGTCATTCCATGCTACATAGATTTGATCAATCTGATGGACATACATCGAGATCTCACTACTTTTGAGTGTTTCCTTCAATTCTTTAAAACGAATCGCTTTCTCCGCCTGGTCCCGAAGTGGCTCGACTTGATCCTCAAGTTCTGAAACTAAATCATGAATACGCAGCAAGTTCTGCTCAGTATCGTTTAATTTCTTCTCCGCTTCGCGCTTACGTGATTTATATTTAACTATCCCCGAAGCTTCTTCGAAAATGCCTCGACGATCTTCCGATTTCGTACTCAAAATTTCTTCAATGCGCCCTTGTCCAATGATGGAATACGCTTCTTTCCCGATACCGGTGTCCATGAATAACTCCGTGATATCTTTCAAGCGACAAGGTTGTTTGTTAATCAAATATTCGCTATCTCCGCTACGATGAACTCTACGCGTCACCGTAACTTCATTAAACTCAAGCGGGAGCGATTGTGAAGAATTATCCAGCGTCAGTGATACTTCCCCGTAATTGACTGCACGACGTGCATCACTGCCAGCGAAAATGACATCCTCCATCTTGCCCCCACGCAAAGATTTCGCGCTCTGTTCACCTAACACCCAACGGATCCCGTCCGAGATATTACTCTTCCCACTCCCGTTAGGACCTACAACCGCGGTTATACCTCGTACAAATTCGAGTTCCGTCCGATCCGCGAATGATTTAAATCCGGATAATTCGATCCGTTTCAAAAACATGGTCTCACCTCAAAAAGTATTGTAACATATCGCCTATCAAAATAAGAGAGAAAAACAAAAAAGGCAGCAGCAGCCGCCTCTTCTGGTTAATCTACTATCGTAGTACAGTTACGTTTAGTTTGGACAGTGCACCAGCAGCTGCCTGCTGTTCCGCCTCTTTCTTAGAACGACCTGCACCAGTTCCCAGAAGCTCGCCATCCATGTGTACTTCTGCAACGAACTCTCGCTCATGTGCAGGTCCACGTTCATTCACGATCCGGTATTCCAAGGAACCCAAATTGTGATGCTGGGTATGCTCTTGCAATTGTGTCTTGTAGTCAATTACAAGCAGCTTGCCCTCACTGGAAATTTTGGCAAATACATGCTTCTGTAGAAACGCCTTGACTGTATCCAAGCCTTGGTCTAGATATAAAGCGCCAATAAAGGATTCGAATACATCTGCCAACAAGGCTGGCCGAGAACGTCCTCCCGTTAACTCTTCGCCCTTGCCTAACAAGACAAAAGATCCGAAATCCAGATCTTCGGCAAATGTCACGAGCGACGGCTCGCAGACAATCGATGCTCTCAGCTTCGTTAATTCACCTTCTGAACGCCCAGGATAAGATTCATATAAGAATTCCGAAACTGTTAACTCTAGTACGGCATCGCCAAGAAACTCAAGCCGTTCATTATCTTTATGTCCAGCAATGCGATGTTCATTCACATAGGAAGAATGTGTGAAAGCTTGTTTCAACAGCTCCATTTTGCGGAAATGAACACCTACTTGCTTCTGTAAATCCTTAATTTCACGATTCATGTCTTACTTCACCACCCGGAGAGAATGATATTCCGTTATCTTTCGTCACAGGCATGGTAATTATGCTTGAAATTTCTTCATAATGATCGTTGCATTATGACCACCGAAACCGAAGGAGTTCGACATCGCAATATCAACGTTCGCTTCGCGCGCCTTATTTGGCACATAATCCAAATCACACTCAGGATCTTGATTATCCAAGTTGATTGTCGGAGCAATCAGGCTATTCGATATCGTTAATCCACAGATGACAGCTTCTACACCGCCGGCAGCACCAAGCAAATGACCTGTCATCGATTTCGTTGAACTTACTGCAACTTTATATGCATGCTCGCCAAGCGCTTTCTTGATGGCAATCGTTTCGGATTTATCACCAACTGGCGTTGACGTGCCGTGAGCGTTAATGTAAGAAATTTCATCAGGTGAAATGCCTGCGTCCTTGATCGCTTTCACCATACAACGTGCAGCACCATCCGGGTCTGGATCTGTCATATGATAAGCGTCACCGCTCATACCGTAGCCGATAACTTCTGCATAGATGCGTGCTCCACGCTTCTGAGCATGTTCTAGTGACTCCAGAATGAGAACACCAGCGCCTTCTCCCATAACAAAGCCATCGCGACCTGTATCGAAAGGACGACTTGCCAAATGCGGCTCTTCATTGCGCGTTGACATCGCACGCAGTGCGCAGAAACCTGCTACACCAATCGGCGTAATCGTCGCTTCGGCACCGCCGCAAATCATCACGTCTGCGTCGCCGCGTTGAATCATTTTGAAAGAGTCACCAATCGAGTGCGTACCTGTTGCACAAGCTGTTACAGCTGTGGAGTTCGGCCCTTTCGCACCTGTGACCATCGACACATGACCAGATGCCATGTTCGCAATCATCATCGGGATAAAGAAAGGAGAAACTCGTTTAGGCCCCTTTTCTAACAAAATGCGATGTTGCTCTTCCCATGTATTCAAACCGCCAATGCCTGATCCGACTGAAACGCCTACGCGCTCCGGATCCGCATCCTCATTCACATTCAAATTCGCGTCCTTGAGTGCATTTAAAGCACCTGCAACTGCGAACTGAACGAAACGATCCATCCGGCGAGATTCCTTGCGATCCACATAGTTCTCGATATTGAAATCTTTAATTTCTGCTGCAATCCGTGTTGGGTATTCGCTTACATCAAAGTTCTCGATCAATCCTACGCCAGATTTACCTGAAGAGAGATTTCCCCAGAACGTTTCTAAATCTTGACCAAGGGCAGTAACTACGCCCATACCTGTAATTACAACTCTGTTCATTTGTACCACCTTCTATGTAGTCATTCATATTTTTTATTGCCAGGAATGGAGAGAAGTCCCGTCTTTATTAGAAACGGGACTCTGTAGACTATTACGTATGAGATTTTATGTAATTCGTAACTTCTCCTACTGTCGTAATCTTCTCAGCATCTTCATCTGAAATTTCTAAATCGAACTCATCTTCTAATTCCATTACTAATTCAACTACATCGAGAGAATCAGCACCTAGGTCTTCTTTGAAAGATGCTTCGAGGGTGACTTCAGCTTCATCAACCCCTAGACGATCGACTACAATTCGTTTAACACGATCCAATACGTCGGACATCCGGTTCACCTCCTCATTTGGTATTATACGAGAATCTTTGACAGATTGCCAGTAGGCAATTTGAGATTCTCATTTCCCAGAAACTTACATGTACATTCCGCCATCTACATGGAGCGTTTGCCCTGTCATGTAGGAAGCATCGTCAGAAGCTAAGAAGCGAACTACCTTCGCAATTTCCTCTGGTTGTCCAAGACGTTCCAGCGGAATTTGCTTCAGCATGTGTTCACGCATCTCAGCAGACAATTTGTCTGTCATATCGGTTTCAATAAAGCCTGGCGCAACGGCGTTTACGGTAATACCACGGGAGGATAACTCTCTCGCTGTAGCTTTCGTGAGTCCGATAACACCTGCTTTGGCTGCTACATAGTTGGCTTGACCCGGGTTACCGAGCACACCAACTACAGAAGATATATTGATAATTCGACCGAAACGCTGCTTCATCATCGGACGTGTAACGGCTTTGACACAGTTGAACACGCCTTTGAGATTGGTAGCGATCACTTGATCGAATTCTTCTTCTTTCATTCGCATGATTAAATTGTCTCTTGTTATGCCCGCATTATTCACGAGAATATCAATTTTACCAAAAACTTCTAACGTTTGCTTAACCAAATCGTCAGCCTCTTGATAGCTGCTTACGTCTGCACGCAATTTGATCGCTTTGCGGCCCATCGCTTCAATCGCAGCTACAACTTCCCCAGCAGCAGCTTCACTACCTGCGTAGTTGACCACTACATCGGCCCCATGCTCGGCCAAATGCAAAGCAATTGCCCGCCCAATGCCACGTGAAGCTCCTGTGACTAGCGCCACTTTACCCGTTAACATGACCGTCATCAGTCTCCTCCTTGTACTTGTCCAGCGCTTCCAGGCTGCCGATCGACACGGTTTTCACCGTTTTGTCGACTTTCTTGATCAAGCCGGCAAGCACCGTTCCCGAGCCTAGCTCGATGAACGTATCAACGCCTTGGCTGATCAGGTACGTAATCGTGTCTTCCCATAGAACGGGGGAATACACCTGCTCCACCAACAAGCCGCGAATATCGCTCGGCTGGGTGACAGGACGTGCCGTTACGTTGGCCACAACAGGGACGGCAGCATCGCTCATCTCGATGGACGCGAGCACCTCTGCGAGGCGCTCCGAGGCCGGCTTCATGAGGGACGAGTGAAACGGCCCGCTCACTTCAAGCGGGATGGCACGCTTCGCGCCAGCTTCCTTGCAGCGCTCAACAGCAGCTAGCACGCCTTCCTTACTGCCCGAGACGACAATCTGTCCCGGGCAGTTCACATTGGCGAGCTCCACGACGGAGCCGCCGCTTGTGATCGCCGTGCAAAGCTCCGTCAGCGCTTCGCGCTCGGCTCCCAGCACGGCTGCCATGGCCCCCAGGCCGCCAGGGACGGCCTGTTCCATGAACTCGCCGCGGGCCCGCACAGTGCGGACCGCGTCCTCGAACGCGAGCACGCCGGCTGCGACGAGCGCGCTGTACTCGCCTAGACTATGTCCTGCGACATAGTCTGGCGTAACGCCAGCAGCCTTGAACGCTTCCAGACAAGCGATGCTTGTCGTGAGCAGCGCTGGCTGCGTGTGGTACGTGATCTTCAATTGGTCCTCTGGACCTTGGAAGATCAGATCAGACAAAGAGAAACCTAGCGCTTCATTCGCGCGGTCGAAATAGTCCTTGGCAGCTGGCAACGCGTTATACAGGTCAGCTCCCATACCAACGGATTGAGAGCCTTGGCCAGGAAATACGAATGCTATTTTACCCATACGAGAAAAGGATCCCCTTCCACGATATATTCAGTCATTTTTTCACATTAAAATAAGTTCATCTAGCTGCCTACTACCATACTAAAGCTGTTGCACCCCAAGTAAGTCCGCCGCCAAATCCAACTAAGATCAGTCGGTCACCTTCGTTTAATCTACCTTGCTCGGCAGCTTCTGCTAAGGCAACTGGAATGGAAGCAGCAGACATATTCCCATACTTATCCAAGTTAATCATACATTTGTCTTCCGACAATTCCAAGCGATTCAGCGAGGATTGAATAATTCTCATGTTGGCTTGGTGAGGTACAAGCAGGTCTATATCGGATTTCTCCCAACCTGCTTTGCGAAGCGCTTCATCTGCAGCATTGCCCATAATGCGAACTGCAAACTTGAATACCTCAGCACCAGCCATATAAATGAAATGTAAACGTTGGTCGAGAGAGTTCTGCGAAGCAGGATTACGGGATCCGCCGCCCTCAATTTTCAGAAGAGGACCTCCAGTACCATCAGCGCCTAATTCGAAGGATTTGAATCCTCTTTCTTCCGGCACTTCACCAATGACAACTGCGCCTGCTCCATCTCCAAATAAAATACAAGTATTGCGGTCTGTGTAATCGGTAATTTTGGACAAACAATCTGCGCCAATGACAAGCGCGTATTTATATGTACCCGTAGCGATGAAATTAGCCGCATTAGCTAGTCCATAAACAAAACCTGAACAAGCTGCTGATAAGTCGAACGCCGCTGCTTTCTTCGCTCCCAGTTTTTCTTGAAGAATACATGCAGTCGATGGGAATGACATGTCTGGTGTAATGGTTGCTACAATGATCAAGTCGAGTTGATCAGCAGTAATCCCTGCATTAGACAGCGCTACTAGGGAAGCTTCAAAACACAGATCCGACGTAGCTTGTCCTTCTGCTGCGATTCTTCTCTCACGAATACCTGTTCGCGTTACGATCCACTCATCGTTCGTTTCCACCATTGTTTCTAATTCTTGATTGGTTAAAATACGTTCTGGTACATATTTACCCGTTCCGAGTACCCCAACTGGTATTAAGTTCATGTTGTTATATCTCGCTTCCCGCGGCTAATTTCGGCAGATATGGTGCCAACCAAATCATTTTGTAACGCGATTCTTGCTTGACGTACGGCATTCTTAATAGCATTTGCATCGGATGAACCATGACTCTTGAGAACTAGTCCATCAATACCTAGAAATGGAGCAGCTCCATGTTCGTTATAATCCAGCTTCTTGCGGAATTGCGTTAACCCTGGCTTCAATACCGCTGCTGCAAGCTTGGTAAATATAGATTTCGTAAATTCTTGCTTTAAAGCTGAGAAAATGGTGGACGCAGCGCCCTCCAATGTTTTCAACATAATATTTCCAGCAAATCCATCGCAAACGATGACGTCACATTGTGCACGCAGTACTTGCGAGGACTCCACATTACCCACAAAATGAATCGGAGCTTGCTCCAATAAAGGATATGCTGTTTTGGTTAATTCATTCCCTTTGGCCGACTCCGTCCCTACATTCAACAATCCTACGCGAGGTTTATTAACACCATGTACTTTGGAACGATAAATACTACCCATAATCGCATATTGGATCAATTGCTCTGGGGTTGCATCCATATTCGCCCCTAAGTCCAAGGCAAGTACACCGTTACCATCCATCGTTGGGATCATTGGTGCTAATGCTGGACGTTCAATACCAGGAATTCTTCCTACAACAAGCAATCCCGTCGTCATTAATGCTCCCGTATTGCCTGCAGAAATCATAGCTTCTGCTTCTTTCTCACGAACTAGTCTTCCTGCCACAACCATGGAAGCATCTTTCTTCCGACGAACCGCTTTAACTGGCTCATCCTCGGCTTCGATGACTTCTTCCGCATGACGAATCGTTAGGTTATCCGGCCTCTCTGTGAGGTGAGCTTCTATCGCTGCGCTGTTTCCGATAAGAATGATATGTACGTCCTTCCACTCTTTGGCCGCTGCGAGAGCACCCTCAACTACGATCTTAGGCGCATGATCTCCGCCCATTGCATCAATCGCGATCCGCATGGAGCTTGTCCTCCCTATCTAGATGTTGCTCTTTCTTCGAATGAAAGATGACAAAGTTGCCTCGAAACACCGTTTCTTCGCCCACATAAGTGAAAACTTCCACACGTGCTTTTCCTTTGGAAACAGATCGCACATAGGCTTTGGCGACACACTTTTCTCCAAGCTTTACGGAGCGAACAAATCGAATATCAGCCGAAGCTGTTAATGCAATCGGATCGTCAATGACAGCAACAGCCAATGAATTAGCTTGTGAGAAAATATGATGTCCCCTGGCAATTTTGGTTCTGGAAAAAATATGGTCTTCTTTAATTTCAAAAATCGAAATACCGCTCTGATCCAACTGTAAGTCAATGACTTCCCCAATAACTTCATCTATTGGAAGTGAACGTACAGGATCGTACGTTTTGACGGCCATATGCTTCATACGTTCCCGCAATTCAGGAATACCGAGTTCTAATCGATCCAAGCGGACAGTTTGGATACTAACCCCAAACGTTCGCATCAATTCCTCATCCGTCATAAATGGGTTCGCTTCAATGGACTGCAACAGTTGCTGCTGCCTTTGTCGTTTAGGAAGGCGTTCGATGGTAAGCACCACCTTATCTCGTGAGATCTCATCTTATTACCAGATACTAAACTGTAGTATATTAAATTTAGGACCAAAAAGAAAGCAAAAAAAATAGCACCTCACCTAGGATGAAGTACTATGTTCAATCTTATGCTTTTACGATCTCTCTGCTTTTGTACGTTCCGCAAGACTTGCACACGTGGTGTGCTAGCTTCAATTCCGCACATTGGTCACATTTCACCATGCCTGGAACTTCCAATTTAAAGTGAGTACGACGCTTGTCGCGACGAGTTTTGGACGTTCTTCTTTGAGGTACTGCCATCTTTAAAACACCTCCTTATACGAAATTTCAATGTTGCCTTATTCTTTGTTAAAAAAGTCCGCGAGACCTGCAAGTCTAGGATCAATCTTGTCCGTCTTGCAGCCGCAATCACGCTCATTGCGATTTTCTCCGCACACGGGGCAAAGACCTTTGCACGCTTCGTCACAAAGTGGTATGTACGGTAAACCAACCACTACATTCTCTACAACGTAAGGCTCCAAATCTACTTTATCCCCAACCACAAGATGAATGTCCTCGTCTAACTCAGGATCTTCCTCTTCCGGTTCCTGCATGAAAACTTCCTTGAAAGGAAGCTTAATTGTTTGGTTCGTGTGCGTTAAGCATCGGGAACAGCTTAACTCCAAGTCTAGCGTTAACGTACCGTTAACTTTAACTACTCCTTCTTCATACTTTGCATGAAGATTCGCATGAACAGGTCCATGATTAAGAATGTCAGGACGACCTTCGAAAGGTTCCGTCAAATTCATAACTTCATTCATGGGTACCGAACGCCCTTGCAGAGATAGTTCTCTAAAACGAATTTGCATGATATCACCCCAAACAAACAAAGATTATTATATCCATTCCTCATACTTCTTGTCAATTTAAAATAATATTACTTGGTCAAGATGACTTATTTCGGCGGCAACGCTGCTAAATAGTTCAAAGCATCTTCCATCGTGCCGATTTCGACAATTTTCATCTTCGTTTTGATTTGATTCGCTCGTTTGACTGCATCGGAATAATTCTCGATCTTGGTTCCGTCTTTATAGGTCATATTTTTGGGAGCAAAGAAAATTTCCGCCTTTTCCCGATCCGCAGCAATAATTTTGTGTTGAATGCCACCGATCGGTCCTACAGTACCATCCGCTTCAATTGTACCCGTTCCTGCAATGCGATACCCCTTCGTAATATCCTCAGGTACAAGCTGATTGAATATTTCCAATGAAAACATGAGGCCAGCTGATGGCCCTCCAATATCTCCAGCCTTGATTGTCACCTGCTGATCTTCCTGATCGGATTTCACGGATTGCATACCTGCTGGAACAACACCAATCCCTGCCCGCGGTACGGTTTCTCCCTCTTGAAGCGGCAGCGCACCCAATGTAAGTGTCGTCTGCATTTCCGTCTTCTTCCTACTATACGTAATGGAAATGGTGTCTCCTGCTTTTTTGCCTGCTAGTGAGTCTAGTAGATCTTGCGCTACTTTCACCTCTTTGTCGCCAGCCTTCAAGAGCACATCCCCTGGTTTAAGCACCTTCTCACCTGATAATCCATGAACAGTTTGAAGAACCATCACACCCTCGTGATCAATATGAAAAGGAACCTTAGCCTCCGTATAAGCTGCCTGAATCGCACTAGCCTGCGAGGTTAACATGACGTATTCCTGACGTTGCGAATATTCTTGCTCGGACTCTCCTTGCTTGAGTACAGCCGTTTTGGGCTCAATTTCTTCATACGGATGAAGGAGTCCTACTATATAGTTCACGACATTAGCATCAGCTACGCGAACGGTCGTTAGCATAAGCTTCCCTTTTTCTGGGCCCGTGCTTTTGGCAATCGAGACCATCGGCTTAATTTCCTCTGCAGTCCCTGGCATAAAAACAAAGAAGGGCAACCGCACAAAAAACATCAAATATACAATGATAATCCCGACCAGTGCAGAAACTAGGTACCGCCTTGTTGCCGAGCTTCTCGGATATCGATATGAATCATTCGTCCACGTACGTATCGTATTCTCTTCTTCCTTATCCATACAGGTTCCCCTTTCCTGTTGCTTTCACTTGTTGTTTGGCCTACCTATTCTCGGGTGAAAGCTTGGTCTATTCGCCTATCTACTTGCGTACAATGAAGCATGTTCGATGGACGAGGTGATGCTATGCCTAAAGTAAAATTCCATGCCAAATTCACCACGTTGGTGTTAGGTGCTTTGGCTGGATTGGTCGTTATATCTGTCATTCTATTTCCCGACAAAGCTTTTCAGTCATCGCTCGAAGGGCTGACCATTTGGTGGAAGCTCGTCTTCCCTGCTTTGATGCCTTTCCTTATCATGACCGAGCTCTTGATTGGATTCGGTGTTATTCAAGGCACAGGCGTGCTCCTAGAGCCGCTAATGCGCGTCATTTTCCGGCTTCCTGGCGTTAGCGGTTGGGCATTGGCATCCGGCTTTGTTGTAGGATTTCCTGCGGGAGCCAGAATTACTGCATCGCTGCGTGAAAAAAACCTGCTTACACGGACAGAAACAGAACGGTTAACAGCCCTTTCCCATTTGTGCAGTCCATTATTCCTCATCATGGTTATTGGGATTGGATTTCTTCATAACGCCAAACTAGGGATCATACTTGCGATTATCCATTATATTTCCGCTTTCGTAACAGCTTTCTTGATGCGACAAAGCAAGCAAGCCATCTCTCCTCCTGAAGCAAAAACGCCAGTAGCCAAGCCGAAAGAATCAATCTCTATTGGGAAATCTGCTCTTATAGCCATGCGTCAAGCTTATTGGGAAGATGGTCGTACTTTCGGCAAACTCCTTGGAGATGCAGTAACTTCCGCTGTACAAACGCTAATGTTAATTGGCGGATACATGATGATATTTTCAGTATTAATCAACGTCATCTCAATTACACATTTTACCGACATTCTTCGACCCGTCACCCAGTTCCTTCTTAGCTTCATGGGTATTTTTACAGACACAACACCGCAATGGATCAAAGGATTGATGGAAATCCACCTCGGGGCTTATGCTTTAAGCCAGGCTCAAGATCTCTCACTTTTACCGCAAATGGCACTGCTCAGTGCTTTCCTTGGTTGGGGAGGATTGTCCGCCCATGCACAAGTTGCCGGCTTCCACCAGAAAACGGATGCTAGGTATGCGTTTTTTTTACAATCCCGTGCGCTGCATGCTGTACTTGCCTTATTCACTACGGTTTTGCTTTGGAAACCATTGCAGCTGCTCTTAGTAGACACAGAACCTAGCTTCCTCCGGTTAGACTTAGCCAGCAATACAGCTGCCGCGGTACCGTTCCCCTTGAACGGCGAAAATGCATGGGGCCTATGGGGACCAATGCTGTTGCAATTCCTTTTTATTTTCACCCTTATGCTGCTCATATCGGTTGTTCTTCGCTTGTATCAGCGGAAACTAATGAACTAATTCACAACTTGAAATTCCCTTTCGATCTAACTCCTAGGTCTGAGGGAATTTTTTGCGTAGTTCCTCTTCCACTTCTACAGGTACTAGATCCTCGACGGGGCCATGGAATTTGGCAATCTCCTTCACGATGCTTGAGCTCAAATACGAAAACTGCGGCTTCGAAGTCATAAAGAACGTCTCCACATCCGGGTTCAGCTTGTGATTGGTCGATGCCATTTGCAATTCATATTCAAAATCAGATACAGCCCGAAGTCCACGAACGATCAATCTGACATTGCGTTGTTTCATATAATTAACCATCAGATCCCGAAACCCATCAATCTCCACGTTGGGAAGATCCGCCGTTACTTTGCGAAGCAGCTCCATTCGTTCTTCCAAGGTGAATAACGCATTTTTGGATGTATTGTTCAGCACTGCCACAATTAGTTTATCAAACACTTTTGCTGCTCTATGTATAATATCAAGATGACCGTAGGTAACCGGATCAAAGCTACCTGGATATACCGCAACTGTTTTACCATGTTCTTGCTTCATCATGCCTTCATCTCCTTCAATTACTCAGTTCTATGGACGCGTTGTCGCGTTTAAATATGGTTACAGCCGTATCTCCATAGTCTGCTCTACGTAGCTGCTTGAAGCTGCCAATCGTTTCTAGCAGTACATCCTTCGCATCGTGCTCGACCACAATCGTGGCGTCTGGTTCCACAATGGCTTGTTCCTCCATCGTTGTCATCAGCTCTGCGATTCCTTTCATCCGGTATGGTGGATCCAGGAATACAAGTTGGAACTTCTCCGCCCGCTTCGCCAGCACCTTCAACGCTCTTGCCGCATCTGTCCGGTAAATTTCTACCTGATCCTTTAACCTGGCCATTTCAACATTATGCCCAATCGTGTCGATACTCTTTTTCTCGATATCAATAAATACCGCCTTATCCATCCCCCGGCTTAGCGCTTCAATTCCCAGCCCGCCCGTGCCAGCGAACAAATCAAGCACCTGTCCTCCGTCAAAATAAGGTCCAATCATACTGAAAATCGCTTCTTTCACTTTATCTGTTGTTGGTCGTGTACTCGTACCGGGTACAGCCTTTAACGACCTGCCTTTGGCCGTGCCTGAAATCACTCTCATCTGTGTGTTTCCCTTCCATGCTGGTTCATTCTTTTGCTATCGTACCACAAGCACTAATCTGACACAAAAAATTTATCCCTGCGATGTATAAATTTACCGTAAAGCGGTCATCCTTGAACTATCGACATCAGAGAATGTCGTAGACAACCGCGGAGAAGGCTTACGTTTCCCCATAAGCTCTTCATCCGGTTTCTCCTCTCCCATGAGGCGGCTGCGCAAGCAGTCGCCGTTATTATTTTATAGGACAGTTTTCTATAACCCTTATTCTATAAGGGTTTATTTGATTTCGTATTTTAATGTTTCATTTTGCTGGTACTAAAATAATCTTCATTTCATTTAAGAAATTGAACCGTGGGTGTCCGGTGCTCAAGGAGGACGTCAGTGCGTCCTATTTTTATTATTTAAGATGAGTTCAACGAAAAACCGCCTCTTGAAAGGCGGTAAGTCAATCATATTTATTTAGTTTTAATAAACACCGTCTTTGAATTTTCTTCCCAACTAACCTTGGCTCCAAAAGATTCTACTATAAACCGTGCCGGGACCAATGTACTTCCCTCGATAATCAAGGGTTCTGAATCCAGCTTTGTGCTCATGCCATTTACATAAGCTATATCGCTACCTACTGTGAGTTTAATGACTGATTGTCCCTTAGTGGCTGTTACAGTTAATGTATCCTTATCCCATTGAATATCTGCACCAAGTGCCTCAAAGATTTTTCGCAAAGGCACCAATGTGTATCCTTTGACAATAATAGGTGGTTGATCAAACTCTAATTCTTTATTATCCAAGTTCACAATTATTTGGTCTTCATGTAATACTTCAGAATCATAACTTTTTATCCAAACTGGTACAGTCCTATACCACTTCGTCCCATCCCCAACATAACCATTTCCCCAAGACCATAGTGTATGATCTGCTTTTATTGCCATCGATTTAAAATTAGTTCCTGAAGCTGCAATTTTTTTAATTCTAGTTAATCCCTTTACTTGAACAGGGACATTACTATCTTCATAAGAACCAATTCCTAACTGCCCACCTGAATTTGTTCCACTAGCCCAGACCGTTCCATCACCCTTCAATAAAAGTGGCCCTCCTGCACTTGCTTGTACAGAAACTACATCTTCAATTCCTTCAAGTAATTGCGGTTTTGAATTATCAGTAGTAGGTTTCCCATCAACTACTGCGCCGCTCTCCCCATTTGAATCCCAAAACCAAACCTTCCCATCTTTCTTTAGACCATATGAATATTGACCTCCAGCGGCAACTTCTTTAATATCGCTAAGTCCGTCGACTTGAACAGCATTTCCATGTGAAGGTATCCATACCGTACCATCCTTCTTTAATGCAACCATATTTCCCCAACCGAGAGAGACAGAAACAATATCTGAGAAGTTTTTGAGCTGGGTCGGGACATTGTAATTGGCTACACTTCCATCAGCTTTACGATAATAGATGCCACCCCAAGCCCAAAGGGTACCATCACTTTTAACTGCATAACTTGTGGTCCAATCTGCTGCGATAGCAACCACATTGGATAGGCCTATTGCCTGTACTGGTATATCCTTATCTGCACTTTTTATTATCTTATGGGTTTTTGGATCTACAACAGCTTGGGTTCCATCACCTAGTTGACCATCATGATTGCCACCCCAACCCCAGACAGTACCATCTTTCTTCAATGCGAGTGAAAATCCTTGGCCTGAGGCGACGGCAGTGACATCCGAGATGCCTTTAACTTGTTTGGGAGCCATAATAATATCTGATTTATCTATATCTTCTAAGTCAATTATTGGTCTTGAATCACTATTTCCACTCCAAGCCCATACTGTACCATCTTGTTTAATTGCAAGGTTAAAAGCCCCAATTTCTGCCCAGCCAACCTTACTATCATTTGCTGATGATTGTGAATCAGCATTAACCAAGCTACCTTCAGAAAAACTGAAAACAAGTACCGAGGCAAATAAAGTTTTTATAAGCTTAGTTTTTAATTGCATGAATAAATTTACCTCCGGTTATGAAAATATTAAACATTTCATTGCTAATAAGAAAATGGAAAAAAACCTTTTTTATCCCAATATACTACCATACAATAATATTATTAGGTATAAATATTGTTGCACTTTAAGTAGATCCATAATTTCCAAGAAACTGCAGATCGAACTAGTAGTACTGGCTCAACCCCCGTCCTCTCATAACTCCTATTTTAAATCACATCACAAAACACCGAATCCATCTCTAAAGCCCGGCAAGTCTTATCCATCTGCTCGCAAGTCATTAGCGTGAGCCACTCCCGCATGGTTTCACTTCTCATTTAGGCTCTCCTTAAGTTATATCGCTATTTAGGCATTAGAAAAAGGACTCCTGATAGCTCAGGAACCCTAATAAAATCTCTATTGTAGATTTCATCAAAACGAAAAATTGCCTCAGGATACAATGATTATGAACCGGCTTGCTTGAGGATTCAAACATAAAATTCAAATTTGGATCGATCGAACTGACACTCTCTTGCCCACTACCCTTCATCAACTTCTCATGAGCTTGATCAACCTATCCCATTCCAACCGATCAATCTTTAAATCGCGAACCGCCGTCCTAAATCCATACTTACTGGCGTATTCAACGAATATCTGATCTTCATTCAATATTTCATAGCCAATAATTCCGAATGGTTGTTTTGTCAAAGCTTTTTTTAAGACAACTTTATCTGCCACTCATATCACCCATTAACCCCTCAATGTTAATAAAAATTCTTCAATTTTTTATATCTGAACAGCATTAAAAATATTTTCAATTAAATTTGAGTTACACAGGGTTTAAGAGCAACAAATGAATAAGTACGGGAA
Organism: Paenibacillus sp. J22FR83; assembly: GCF_059691955.1. Classification (NCBI taxonomy): domain Bacteria; kingdom Bacillati; phylum Bacillota; class Bacilli; order Caryophanales; family Paenibacillaceae; genus Paenibacillus; species Paenibacillus sp. J22FR83. Next base: position 42,985 of record NZ_JCAUAM010000005.1, on the reverse strand, counting down.
GGTACGTTCCTGTATTTTTCGTCTTTTACAATCTCAATTGGCCGTTTATTTTATTCTAATACCGACATTGTAGCATACTTAGATGAAGATTTTAACTCTTGTTTATCTTTAATGTAATCGTTTCCATGAATTCCTTAAATACGGGTGTATCAACCCGCTTTACCCATCGTCAAAGATATGTCAACTGTACGACACCTCGCATGGAATAGTGCACAATTGACGGTTTCTTATCAAGTCTCCTTTTTACTAGACACCACGATCACGCAAAATATACTTCTTAACAAATAAAGGAAATTACCAAATTATGGAGAATGTTAAATTTAGGAAATTACCCCTTTCGTTGAGAAATAGGAGGAAATTTATGATGTTTATTAAAAATGTATCCAACCATACATCAAGTAAGCAGACATCTAACCCCAAACAATCTGAGGCTAACTTGACTACACAATATTCATCTCTATACAGCCAGGTCATGCAACTCCAAAGAAGCATAGGCAATCAGAGAGTTGGCCGCATGCTCACATCACAATCACAAGCTAATCAGAAGAGCGTATCTATTCAAGCATCATCTCAGAATGTTATACAAGGTAAATGGGTCAAAGATCCACTAAATCGTAGTATGTATTTTGATGATGTCCATTTCCATAGATATAACGAAGATACTAATGAGTATTTTGAACATGGTGGAAAAACTGCCACTCATCCAAATGAGCATGAAGCAATGAAATTAATGAAGGAAATCAAATCTCAAATAAGCACTTCAGACCCTCTCTCAAAGGTAATACACGGACATGGCTACAGTAACTTAAAAAAAAGTGAATTTAATCCTAATTTAACAATTACATTATACGGTCCATATGGCTCCACTTTAAATAGAGAAGTTTCTAAGTGGCTTCGTGATAAGGGGCCACTTCCACCAGGAAGTATCAGAGAAATTACAAATTCCGATTTTGCTTTATTGAAAAATAAATTTGGCGGAGTTTGCGAATCGTTTACAAAAGCTTTATGGGAAAATGCCAGTGAATCTGAGTTTCCTAAGGTGATAAAGCCTGGAGACTACATACCCGAATTAAAACTTGATGCCGACAAAGATGAGTGGATTGATCCTCAAGATCATGTCATTCAAGTGAATACTTTAACGAAGCTTAAAAACATTTCTAAAATCCCCTCTGAAGCTCATATCCATTGGGGAGCCTGTCTGCAGGAGTTGGGTAAAAATATTATCGAGAAAAATGATATCACTGTTATTTTACATCCTAGCCTTTCAAAACAGGTGTATCCGCCAACACAAGAAGAAGAAATTATTGAACGACGTTACCAGCAACGATTACTAAATCCAACAGATACTGAAACACCTAATAAAGTAAAACCAAAAGAAACACCTGCAACCATCAATAAGACTTTTGTTTCTCAAGGCGCTGCCGCGAATACACAGTTTCCAGAAGATCTTCAAAAAACGCTAGATACGGAGTTTAATAGTGAGCAAAGTTTAGACGATCAAGTCGTCCATATTAATACTCTTGTTATCAAATATGGTTTTACGCGTAACGACATGCTCAGATATTTAGGCGCAAAAGGAAAAAAAGGTCAATTATAGTTAGAATAATCTAATATGAAATCACAGCTTTTAAAAGCCTATTCCGAAAGGAATAGGCCCAACATTCATTCACCCCTATTGCCCATAAACATTAATCCTCCTCAATAAATGGTATGCTCCATCATACAACACGACATTACCCTGTTGATTAATTGCAAAAACGTTTACAGATAGCATCCCTCCATACGAAGCCCCCATATTGGCAAAAGCACTGGCGTCGTACGTATTCGTTTTCGGCAGATAGAGACCGTTGTTATAGGCAGCAATATCTTTCAATCCCACATATGGTTGGGTTTCCCCTGTTGTCTTGACTTCCCAAATCTGCCGTTGCCTTTCGACATAGAAAGCCCCGTTACTCTCATGTACTCTCAAAATTTCTTCCTCTAAGTCTAGGGGTGCTACGAACCTCAAATTTCCTGTTTGCTGCAGCTCATAAATAGATTGCTTGGATACATCTAGAACAAACAGTTTCCCGTCATTTTCAACAGCTGCCAGTTTCACATTTTCTGTATCAGGGGTAAACGACATTTAATACATTTGCTTGCTGACCAGATTCACCAACATAGATGTGATCATAAAGAATATCACTGAAGTAGAAGCTTTTACCGTCTGGCGTCCCCATAATGTTGCCTGGGTGATAAGTCGTTTTCCCGATTGCATAGGTTATCATTCGAACATTTGGTGCAATCTCATAAATAACAGTGGATACGTTGGTGTCGGATGAAAAATTACTGGTAGCCATTAGATAAAGCTTGTCCAATCTAGAATAAATCGCAGAGGAACCATTGTCGTATTATTTAGCAGTACAGGCGGTGTTGAAAACGTCATTTTCTGCCCATTTACTGTAGCCGCAGCATCGTTAATCCTCAATTGAATCTTTGCTCCGATCGAGCCACTGATTTAACTTGCAAAAGTTCGTTGTTCTTGCGTTGCAGTTCGTGAATGATAGCATTCGTGTTGTTCAAGTTTTTTTGTGCTGCGCGCGTAGCGTTTAGCAGGCTGATGCCAAATTGCTTGTCAAATTCAGGCACGCTGTTTCCAGTAAGTTTGAACACGAGCAAATTCTTTGTTTGCTGAACATTGTTATAGGTATCGCTCTCGCTCTTAATGATGGATTTAAGATCATCTGAATGACTTACTGTTTCCAGCAGCTTTAGTGCCAATTGGATGGATTCATTATATTGTTTCATTAAGTCTTCAAAATCCATATTTAACTGACTCACAAATTCACTACCATTCGTTAAACTAGCATAGAGCTGAAGTTGTTGGGAGAAAGTTAGTAAAGCCGTATCTGTATCTTTCAACCATTGATAAACATTCATCAAGTTTTCCGACTCTTGGTTGGCAGGGTTTGATGGGTTGGTTGAGGCGGATTGGGGCATTGTCACGTTTACACTATACGTAGTAGGATTCCATGTCACGAGAACCCCAAGTTGTCGTAACATCGACAAGGGCACAACCGTGTGATCTTTATAAATCATCGCAGGTAGTTCATCGACTTTTAAACTTTGTCCATCGGACGTTACTTGTACAATAGGATTGCCTTCAAAATCCCCATTTAATGTGGCAGCTCCCGCTACGCCAATTGGGACAGAGAGCACTAATAAAGATAGAATAAACTTTTTCATTGTTCACCTCGTTAAGAATTTGTTTGACTGCTATGTACATTCCACATTTACAATACGCTCTCCTTCTGCTAGGATTGATTCTCTCTTCCATTTTATGCTATAATCAAAAAACAAGAACATACATTCTCTATATTTTGCATTCATCCTACAGTCAGAAAAGAAGGTCAGCTATGAAAGATCAGCCTGTATTTGAGAATCTACGTGACAAGTATGCCGATGAAGACCGCGCCAAGCTTGTGATGTTGCAGTTACGAACACTAATGGGACAGAAGCAGAAGAAGAAATGGTATCAGAAATGGAAAACGCCGACAAAGACGAAGCCAACGAATTGGAACGACTAGTACATCCTGGCTGGAGTAAATAATAAAATAGAGGCCCCCTCCGTAGCTGGCTACGTGGAAGCCTCTTCACTTTTATCGGTTTCTTTTGCGTGAATAGTATAAGACCCCTAAGTAATGCGCCCCTGTGAATAGGGTGAGTATACCGAAGAACAATAAGAAGCCTCCGTTTCGATCACGGAAAAACAATTGCACAACGAACAACGCCAGGGAAATCTCGCTCCAGAGAAGCGTTCTTTTCTTAAGCTGTGTCAAATCGGCTGTAGATTTGCTTATTTTGCGAAGATTCATGTAAGTCAGGCCAGCGAGTACGATAATACCAATAACGATCACGAGAATATAACTTGTATTGCCCGACATGTGACTCCCCCTAATTCTAGTAGATATAATATCTAAGATACATGGATTAGGACGGAATGTCTATTTGAAAATGTCATTTCGAATCAAGGAATCGGCTTTCCCCTTCCAACTCATATTATACATTGACTTCTACACGCAGCGAGGTGCCACATCATGTCAACCGTAACATTCAAGTCATTAGAGCTCCTCGATATTCCACTATTGATGGATATTTACAATCATTTCGTTCTTCATTCAACGTATTCTTTCCACACAGAGCCCGTCGCACTACCCGAGTTCACAGAAAGTGTCGTCCACACTAATCCTCGTTATCACACGTATGTCATTCTGCAAGATGAGAAGCTGCAAGGCTATGTTCAAGTTATGCCCCATAAGAAAAAACAAGCGTACGATACAACTGGTGAAGTGACCATCTATCTTCATCCAACATGCGTCGGCAAAGGGATTGGATCTGCTGCTATTCAATATATCGAAGCGTTCGCGAAAGAGCGCGGCTTCCATTCCTTAATTGCAACGGTTTGCGCAGATAATTCAGCTAGCATCCACATGTTCACCCGAAATGGCTACCAACAATGTGCACACTATCGTGAAGTTGGTTTCAAATGGGGGCAATTTTTAGATATTGTTACGTTTCAAAAAATAATTTCTTAATCCGCCTCACCTGTTACGCTCCCCATCTCAAGAACAATTTATTTCCGTTATTTGCACGGGATAATTCCGCCTCCCCTTACAAAACCTAGAGCATAGTCATATTGCTCGGAGGGGATTGCCATGACCAAACGGCTTTGGTCCTTTAGCATCGTTTGTCTGCTTGTAACCAGCTGCGGTGCGCCTTTAACGAAGCCTTTTCAAGATCAGAGCTCAACCCAACATTCCACTCCAAATGTCACCCAGACATCCATGGAGGCTAGTAGAGACGTTGCGGATTCTCCTTTTCTAACAGAGGGTTCCAAACATTTGAGCGTGTTGCCACCTGCGAGCATGCCCTCGCCTTCTGCTTTGCCAACAGCACCTACACGCGCTCCAAGCCATACCCTTACACCAAGTCCCACGCCAACGCCTAGCCTGAAGCCTAAGACTAACCCAAAAAGATCCGTTGCACAACCTGAGGCCTCCAAGCGGCCTTCCTTGCCCGTTCAAAAAAATCAAGGCCAAGTCAGAATTTCTCAGAAAAAACTTACACTCTCACAGCTCGTTGTTAAATACCCAGAGACATTCAAGCTCCGCGGCTCCAGTCAGGAGAAGAAAGTCGCCTTAACCTTTGACGATGGACCCGATACTCGGTTTACGCCCAAAGTGCTTGATGCTTTAAAAGCCAATCAAGTGAAAGCAACTTTTTTCGTACTCGGTGCTATGGCTAACACGCATCCCGACGTCATTAAGCGAATTGTGAATGAAGGGCATGTCATCGGCAACCACTCATACAGCCATGAGAATTTACCGAAGCTCTCTGTGGATAAATTCCAATACCAAATTGAAAGTACAGAAAGCATTTTGCAGAACCTCATTGGCTACGCTCCTAGGTTAATTCGTCCCCCTTATGGCGCAATTAATGAAGATCAAGTCAAATGGATTGCCACTCATCACTATTTAATTGTGAACTGGAATGTCGATTCTCTAGATTGGAAATCACTGAATTCCGATCAAGTTCTTCACAACATCTTACAGCAGACGAAGCCAGGGTCTATTATTCTCCAGCATTCTGGAGGTGCAGACAGCCAAGATCTATCTGGTACTGTGCAAGCAATCGGACCGTTAATTACGAAGCTTAAAGCAGCAGGCTACACTTTCGTCACTGTCCCTGAACTGCTGCACGTTACCAAAAGCAAATAATAAAAAGCAGTCTTGCCGGGCTACCCCAGCAGACTGCTCCTTCTCAAACATGTATAACGTCCATTCACTCGCCCACTTGAGCGGTAGGCATGGCTGATTTACAATCGGCACAATAGCCAAATATTTCAAACCGATGGCTTTGAATTTCAAAGCTCTCTGGCAAATCTTTTACAAGCTTCATTGGACAGAACTCAAACGTCACCGTTTTCTCACAGTTGACACAAATCATGTGATGATGATGATGAGACAAACAGCTCGCTTTAAACTTCAAACCATCCGCCAAATGAAATTGCTCCAGAACACCCATTTCGCTCAACAATCGGAGATTACGATACACCGTATCGAAGCTTACGCCTGGATATTTCATTTTCATATGTTCATAAACATCCTTCGGCGATAAGTAACTGCCCGATTCTGCGAATAAAGTCGCTAAGCTTCTGCGTTGTTCTGTAATACGCCAGCCCTTCTGCGACATTGCCCTTAGCATCTCATCGATCGTATCCGTATGCGTATGCGTACTCACTTGCATTACCCCTCTGTGTTGAAATGTCCTCCTATTATAGTGCAGCAAATAGGCCACTTGCGTCAAGTGTAGAACGATGACGGAATTTGTACTCACTTATTTCGCCCTAGGATTTTCCATTTCGACTAGTTGATTTTCTAGGTAGCAGACTCCGCTTCTAATTTCAACAATTCTGCGCGAATAACATCCCTAGCAAAGTTCTCCCCGATGAATACCGCGACATCAGGCACATCACCTTTCGGCGTTATTTTCACAAAATCCATCTCTCTATAGGCGTACTGGAATAAGAACCGACTTGAGGTATCCGAGAAGCTGAGAATCCCTTTGGCACGATATACTTCCTGGGGAAGTTGACTCACGAATTGTTCAAATGCGTTACTATCTACAGCCCGTTCAAAGAAATGAGTATACGCCATTACATGGTTATGCGAATGATGATGATCATGCCCATGATGGTGCTCGTGGCTATGTGGAACTGCCTCTTCGTCCGATAGTTCCTGAGCAGGTGATCCGTCAGAACCCTCTGTATGGATGTCTTCAATTAGCTTGATATCGATCTGACTGAACACCGTATAATGCAAATCCGCATAAGGATTCCATTCCCGTACGAGATCATGCACTTCTTGAAGCGCCGACCCCTGCAGCAAATCTGTCTTATTGAGCAAAAGCAAGTTCGCACAACGAATTTGATCCCGCATGAGCCGGTAGGTTTTACCGCGACTTGTGCGATTTAATTCTAGCAGCTGCGGAGCATCCACAACCGTGATCAGGGCTGAAAGCTCTATCGGAAGTATGAGCGAGGCATCCGTAATCTCATCAATAATTTCCATCGGATTCGCAATTCCTGTCGATTCTACGAAAATTAAATCTGGCTGCTCTCCTGTCACTAATTCGTTCAACGCTGTGGCAAGATCACCACGACTCGAACAACATATGCATCCGCCAAGCAGCTCCGACATGGGAACTTCATTAGCGATTAATTGTCCATCCAAATTCACTTCGCCTATTTCATTCATAATCACAGCCGGCTTGCGACCCGCTTCGGTGAAATAATCGATGGCCTTGGTAAGTAACGTCGTCTTACCGCTCCCGAGAAATCCTGATAACACATAGACATGAATCCGTTTGTTTGCCATTCGTGCTGCTCCCCTCCGTCGTGAGGCTTATACGCCCACTACTCTGTCTTTACTTCAAATTTCGTGGCCAAGATAGGCCATTTTCCAACGATACCAACCAAAAAAGGAAATAACTTTGCCCACAATAAACTGGTACTTGGATCTGTAGGCTTTAACGGTAACTCTATGCGGTCGTACAGAATTCTCGTTGCTTCGTGGACCAGCTTAAGCGCCAAATCTGCTGGATCCTCCTCTGTTACTGCCTCTAATCTAGGGAGATACAACTGTACGATTGATTCCGATAGTCGATGCTCTGCTAAGTTGTCTGAAGCCATCACTTCGCCCATGCCTAAGCTGACTAAGCGTGCTGTTTCTTCCTCAAATGCGTGCGGGATGCAGTAAATCTCTAGCGCCAACGCCGCTACATAAATCTCTCTTAACAGTTCATCTTCTTTGGCCATCGTTAAGACAGGTTGTGGTAGGTAGGCAACTATAACAGGCTTTAGCGTTTCCCAGCTATTTTCTATGCCCTTCATCGTAAACTGCATCATCGCTGCCGCCAATTCCGCAGGCGTAATTTGTTTCTTCTCTAACTCTTGCATTGGTTACCCCTCTTTTCTGTCATGACTTGTAAAATGGATTGTCAGCTCAATAATTTCGGATTGGCTGCCTAGCCGTATCGGCGGTCCCCACGTTCCGAAGCCCGAGGACACCAGCGCATGTAAATTCCCTTTGCGTAAGTAGCCCCAATCCAGTTCAAAGATACGTCTAGTGAACAGGTGGTTCGGCGCTATTTGACCACGGTGTGTATGGCCTGACACATTCACATCAACGCCTGCGGCGGCGGCGACATCTAACTGGTAAGGTTGATGGTCCATCACGATAATCGGCTGCGCAAGATCAACTCCCTCCATCAAGGAGGCTAACGATTGACGTCCGCCAACGGCATGTTCGGCTGATTTATCTTTACGTCCCACAATAAATAAGCGCTCTTGAACATGAACAACTTCATCCATCAGCACACGAACGCCGATTTGTTCCATTTGTTCCACGAAGGCTGGAATATGTCCGCCATAGTATTCATGGTTGCCAAGCACAGCATACACGCCCAATGGAGCTTGCAGCTCTCGCATGGTCTGTCCCATGTGATACCGGATAAAAGGTTTAATATCATCATCAATGACATCACCTGGCAACAAAATCAAATCAGGCCCCATTGCCTTCACCTGCTTGACTAGCTTGCGCAAATGGCGGTTGCCAACGACAGCCCCCAAATGAATATCCGAAGCGACAGCGACCCGAAGGCTTTCCCAGTCCCCAGCTTGCTTGGGAATCGTAATCTCATATTTGCGGATCACCGGAGTTCGCGCCAGATAAGAGCCTACTAGTAGGAGAATAAGGACAATGGCTGTAACCAGTATAGGCACATAGCTAGCTGACGGAACAGACGATGCATACAGCACACCAATCACCACATCTGTTACCGGCAGAAGAAGGATCCCAAATTGAATGAGAGCCAACCAGTAGGAGCCGATGATGTTAAGCAGTCGAGTTAGCGTCGGAGGCAGAACCTTCGCTCCAAACCGCCCTATGACATAGGCGAACGCAACGATCCAAAACACAGGCCAATACAACCAGGGATGAAATAAAGCTCCCCCTACATGCGATAGAAAAACCTTCAAGTGCCAGCCTATATAGCCGTTAATCGCCGCTACAATAGCAAGTATAATCGTGACCCTGAGCCACATCCCATTTCTCATGTTTCTTGACGCTCCTATTCCCTCAACCTTTTAAAGCAACAGACGTATCGGCTCGATACATTGCTCATCATCATTGCGTACATTCCCTACTCGACTTGACACTGGATACGCCATCATGAGCTCTGAGGGGTACGGTTTCAGAAGCGGACGAAGTTGATCAACGTTCTTCATACTGCGGTCTAACCAAACAGCTTCCTTCTCTCGTGGCAAAATAACCGGCATACGCTCATGAATATCCTTCATCATCTCGTTCGATTCCGTGGTAATGACCGTGCATGTCGAGATGCGCACTCCTTCGGGAGATGTCCATGTATCGTAAAGCCCTGCCATACTAAACAACTCCTTGCTGCGCAGCATGATGCGCATAGGCTGCTTATGCTTGCCGCTTCCTTTCCAATCATAGAAAGAATCTGCTGGAATTAGGCAGCGTTTACGTTCAAATGGCTTGCGGAAGGCAGGCTTGTCCGCCAAGGTCTCGGAGCGCGCATTAAGCATCTGGTAGCCAACTTTCTCATCTTTGGCCCATTCAGGAATCAGTCCCCAGCGCAGTTCGCCTAGCTTATTTCGCTGCCCATCATGCACAATCGCCATCACCTGCTGACCGGGCGCAACGTTATATTTAGGACTATATCTCGGCATAAAAGTATCGTACATATCGTAGCGCAGCATCAACTCTTCTAACGTTACGGTGATCGTATAGCGTCCGCACATAGCTAAACATCCTTCTCCTTCACACGGTTATCCATTCTCCTTTCTCCATTATGGAAAAAAGATAGGCTTACGTCAATTCGCACAGCCTGAAGAACCGTTATTCTTCAAGCTGTGCGAAGAGCGCTAGCGTTATATTCAGGCTGATTCACAATTTTTTCTTCGTTTCCTTCTCTAACACACTCACACGCGGATCCGTCGCATAAATGGTTGTGACCAGACTGTCGGCATAGCGGCCGATTCTTGCCCCAATTTCAGCACGCATATAGTCCCTCGTCATCGTAAATCGATCTTCATGCTCGCGGCACCGATACCGGTAACGGATCATCTGATCGTCTTTCTCCTCTTCCGCGACATGCATGTCATTCTCGAGCATATAGCGCTTTACTTTCGCTAAATCGGCGTACATATTCTTGGCCAGCACCTGAGCTACCTTCGAATAGAGGGTCCTTAGCATCTCGGAGGAGCGTTCCACTTCGCTCGCCCTTCTCACAATAATCGTATGCATGACTGGCAGCAGCACAGATTCTCGTATAATACTAATATCGTCCGCTGTTGGGCGCTTCGTAGGAATCGGTTTATCATGACGCTGGCCCTGAGCTGCTTCCCGGTGTTGGGGTAACATCATGCGGCTTGACTCCCATAAACCGTTATTCTGCAATTTTTTGCTCATTTGTAATGACCTCCGATTTTGAGCGAGCGAACCTTCGCTTGGCCAGCTGTCGTCAAGGAGGACGCCCGAACAATTGCCGCATTGCCGAACCGATCCTTAATGCGATCCGTTACCTTCTCTAATTCACGTGCCTTCACTTGATCTTCAAAAAGCGTGAGCTGATACGTTTCATCGTCCACGAACTGGCTTAACATAACACCTGCACGACGCACTGGCATCGTGTCCCAGAATTTATAGAAAAGCTGTTTCACAGCTTGAAATACAGTACCGGTATGATTCGTCGGGTCCGGCATCTTCATCTGTCGCGAGAAGCCTGTCGGCGCATCAAAGGGACTGCACATGCAACTCACCGTCACGATAGACGCCATATAGCCTTTGCGCCGGCAATCCCGACACACCTCTTCCGTCAGCTCCATGAGTATCGTATTCACTTCTGACGATTCTGCATAGTCTCTCGGCAGCGTCATCATATGCCCGATCGACTTCGGCGGCGTATCGAACGTACCCGGCGTGACTGGACTGTCATCCAGCCCGTTTGCCGTTCGCCACATGACCTCCGCATGAATGTCCGACTGCTTGCCGAAACGCGCGCGAAACTTCTGCTTGAGCTGCGGCAGCGGTGTTCGTGCCACATCGCCAACGGTATACATGCCCAACTTGGCAAAATGGGCGGTCATCCGCGAGCCAACTCCAAACATTTTGCTAACAGGCTGCTCCCACAGTTCAGCAAGATCGGAAGGCAGCAGTGTGAAAATGCCGCTCGCATTCTTTTTCGCCCAAATATCGGTCGCGATCTTCGCTAAAATTTTATTTGAGCTAATGCCTACACGAACTTTAACGCCTGTTTGCTTGAGCACCTTATACTGCAGGGCCATCGCTAGGTTCTCTGCATTCCCGTAATGCGACAGACTCCCTGTGACGTCTAGGAACTGCTCATCAATACTAAATATTTCAACGAGATCCGTAAACTCCTGATAAATCTCAGTAATCATCAGTGAAATATTAATATAATGCTGCATCCTCGGCCGCATAACGATCAGCTCAGGGCACTTCTTCAGCGCTTCACCCAACCGCTCGGCTGTCGATACGCCGAAGCCTTTGGCAACAGGGCAGGCAGCTAAAATAATACCCGACCGGAGCGCAGGATCTCCCGCAACGGCAACCGGCTTATTCTCTAGTCCTGGATGATCGGCCTTCTCGATGCTGGCATAAAAACTCTGACAATCCGCCAAGAAGATCGTTCGTTCCCCACCCTTGTTCCCCTTACTCATCGCAATTCCCCCCGCATATTCATCAGCATAGTCATAAGCTCAGCCTTGACCAAACTACGAAGCATCGTGAAATGATGAATGTAACCTCGAACTTTGTATTCGACTTGAATCCCTAAAGCATTCATTTCCGTGTGAATTACCTTAATCTCTCGCTGCTTCATCTTGCTTTTCAACTGTTGTAATTCTGGATAAATCCCCATCTCAACCTCTCTGAGATAGAAAAGAATATGATTATAAACAATTTTATCTTTATAAACCTTAAGCTCTTCCATATCTCTTGCCAGCATATCAAGCAAAATCGGCAACAATGTGTATTCCTTGATCATTTGAACATCCTCTTCTGTCTCTACTCTTGATGAACCACTCATGTTCTCACCACCATATGCGAACATACATTCGTTTTTCCATATTATATACCGAACAGGTATTCGTTATGCAAGTGGTTTTTTAAATATTTGAGTAATGGATAAAAACACCAAAAACCCAGATGAACTCTGGGCATAATTACGTGAATTTAGTCAAAGAAAATCGCTTACACGGCCTAATTGCAATAAAATAATCGAACATGGGGAGAGGTTAATCGAAAAAACTGGCAGATGTTATGTAATAGCTGCGGCGCTACCAATAAGAATCGCTAGTTACATCTCTTTAATAGACTCATCTTTAAAATGAAAATGTTCATGATGAATAGCATCCATCCCAATTAACTTTCCGTTCTTTTTATGATAGTAAGAAAAGTCATTGTTAATTGGCATCCGAAGCAGTTGGTAGTTATTATCTCTGGGCATGGATTCAATTTGCTTCAAGGCTAATTCGCGTGTTGTGAATAGGCCAACTGGAAAGAAATTCGGGAATGATTTTGTATTATCCGCTACGAATATTCCCCATACATATGTTTCAACCATTATCACTGTTCTCCTTCTCCTGCGTTAAAACGCTTCTAAAAAACAAATTCCTTCTCGTTATTTTCCTCATCAACATAACTAATCTTATGGATCGTTTTCCAGTTACCCCAATTTTTAATACTATCTACCTCAACACGAAATAATTCTTTATATGGAACACTCATCGGACTAGAAAAATCATAAAAGACAAGCTCATACGGACATGCCCAGTAGCAGCCATCAACCACTATTAGATTTTTTTGTTGGAAATATACTATTTCAGCCCAGCAGAACCCACGACCTTTATAAGCTTCTTCAGGGACATAATGTTTAGTTTGTCTATTCAATAAATCAATAATTGAATAACCCTGATAATCAAGTCCGCACAATAGGTATTCAGTTCCATTTGCCTCCAACCAACTATGTAAAAATGAGCCGAGGTTTCTATAGATAGTGTCAATAATATTGTTGTTACTGTCCATGACTATCCCTTTAGTGTAATTATACCTGGTAATTCCTTCCATATGATTATAGTGATAGACTACCAGTTTAAATTTCTTCGATGGTGAACTAATAATTTCAGTTTCCTCTGGTTTGTGGAACATTTCCTGAAAATAATACATCATCTCAGTTCTCTCTTTGAGAAATTGAGCGTCTTTAACGATGTTCCTCATATGTATTCACCTCACACTTCTATACAAAATCGTCTAACACCTGACTTAATTTTTTTCAAGTTTTAGCTGTTCCCCAAACAACTGATATGTAAGGTTTTGTTCTTAAAGTTAGAGTTTTAAATTGTTTATCATGGAATAACAACAAAACAAATTCCGAATCTCCTTGTTTTTTTATTTCTAATCCATAAACTTCTTCTAGTGCAAGTTCTAGTATGACCTTGTTTTCTTGATGCCATCTCATATAAACAGAAGAGATACTTGGTTCTATATCAAACTCTAGCACATCAGCCTCTCGTTTTAGAATGAACCTCCATTGTTTATAGTAGTCAGGAACATCCAAATCTTCTAAGGTTAATTGTGGTTCACATCCAAAAATATCGATAAGTTCGTGTTCTTCTGGGAAAATCTCCATCCTTTGAGCCACCTTGCTATGATTAGTAGAATCGTGATTAAATTACTTCCTCCTAGCTAATCCAAACATGACACTAGCCAAAATAATGAACAATGTGGCGAGTCCCCAACCAATTAGACCTGAATAAGGTATCGTATCCTTTGCAGCTACACTAAACATGACCGATGCTGGAATCAATAAACAGTAGACCACTATATACTTCTGATATGTATTGTTCATTTATTAACTCCAATCTTTACTATTACTCGGTGAATATTGCCTTCCTTTTTACAATGCATATCTGCCAATTCGTTCAAACGACAAGTGAGCAGTATGTTTTTCTTATTCGACGTTGTGTTCTTATATTCCTTGGCTATCCAAGTAACGGAACCACGTTAGAAAATGGTGTAAATACTCAGCACAAGCACATTTGACTCTCACCATCACATGCGAACATACATATCCTCCTTTTAAAATCTCCCCCCACATGTCATATTAAATATTCGTTATTCAGGCGAATGTCCAAGCGTACAGGTGATTGCCTGCATTAAATAGTTTAGAAACAACAAAAAACGGAGGTTTTCTTACCTATGGCATGCGATAATTCGGCTACAGCTTTAACTTGCTGCTCAGAGAAAAATTTCGTACAGGATAAAGTATGTGCGCCATGGACTGGCACAGTAATTGCCGCAGATGTAGACATTGTCGCTTACACGAATAATATTAATCCGAACCTAGTGGGCACGGGATATGTGAAATTTGATTCAGGACCTGCTGCGATTACCTTGGATGTATTAAATAGTGCGGGTGCTTCCATCTTAACAGCTGCGGTTTCCATTGAACCTGGAACAAGTCTGGCTTTTACTTACCAACGCTTCGCCACTATACAATTAACACTGGATGGAGGAGACGACGGTTTGTATCAAGGCGAATTTTGTATCACAACTCGTTACTCCATTTAATAATGCCGTTTGACAACTAAAGGAGGTACTCATCATGTGCTCTTGTAGTAATACAGCGCTTAGCTGTTGTTCAGAAAAAACCTACGTGCAGGATAAAGTATGTACGAACTGGCTGCTGCCTGCACTGGGAACAGCCACTGTTTACACCGATAATATGGCAACTCTGATTAGTGGCACTGGATATGTCAAAAATGAAACCGGGACCGCTGCCATTACGGTAGCATTCCTCCGTTCGGGAGCTCCCGTCATGACCGCTATCACGGTACCCGCAGGAGGTAGCGCTACGTTTACGGTTGGACGTTTCGATACGATTACTGTTACGACTACAGCAGCGGCAAGTGGGGAATTTTGTATAACCGTGCGATATAGCATGTAAAAGCACGCTGCAATATAGGTGGTTTTTCACTTAACTGTGAGAAACCACCTTATTCATGATCGCAGCATGAAGGTTCGGATTGGATTTGAAGTGTAGTAGAAATGACGTACTTGCCTTCTACATACCCCATTTCATCTCCCAGTGAAGAGATCGTTATTGCTTTGACACCTTGGCCTATAAAATTAACGGTACTGCCGGGAGGAACGCTCAGTCTTTTGTTATCAACGACATCGGTTTCAATGTCAACCTCTAGTGCTTGGGTGCTGCTCGCGTTCGAATATATGCTAATCTGAGCCACTTCAATCTTGGAATCCACATCCATCTCCCATATCCGGAATCCAGGCTGATTGCCTTGAAGAAGTATATTGCCGCAGCATTCCTTATTAATGGTTGTTGGCGGAGGTAAAGGATGGCAATGAGAGGGCTTAGGTGGTGGACAAGGTCTAACCATTGGGGTGTATATTAGCTTTGGACTCGGGTTCCACTCTGGCTTTGGCTTATTGGTTGGATAGCGGCTGCGAGAAGAAGGTAGAACGGTGGGTGTGATCCTCGTCATCGTTTGACGATAACACCGCTTTTTTTGCTTTGGCCTGGTGACTCTCCCTTTGTTTAAGGATAGGCAGGAAGACGATGTTTTGTGCACGATGCTCAGCTCTATAAACTTTTTCCTCGCTCTGGACTTCTTCTTGATCACACTCCTCCTCCTCCTCCTTCCTTGGAACGTCCATTCCTTGTGTATACTTATATTAGATGAATGTTCCCCCTCAATGGTTATACATGTTTTGGATTTATTTCAACTATAAATAGACTAGATTAGGCAATCTGGTGTATCGACCATACAACTCCCGTCGTACCATTTCCTATGTTAATCGAAATTGTTAATCCCGCTGCATTGTAGAATAGACCAACAACATCGCCCGCCGTCAAAATAACGTCCCCAGCCAATGTTATTTCACCCGTTCCCAATACTGCCCGTAAAGTTAAAACCAATGCGACGTTAACATTCAAAATAGGTAGAAAACCGCTCACCAAATTGACGGCGGAAGGAGATGTGCGCTGCACGGCAAAAAAAGGATTGATCCCCGCGCCTATGCCCACACTGACAGCTGCAGTCGTGGAGTAGTTAACCGTTGCTAGTAACGTGTAGCTCCCTGTTGTCGGTGCCGTGAAGTTGCCTGTAACTGCGTTAAAATTGGCATTGCCATAATACGGACTAGCCGTCGACCAATTCGTAAGCTGTGTGCTTGTTGCAATGGATAGTGTAGATAAAAATGCCGAAAATCCATTTGTGGCAAAATTCGGTCCGGTGGCTCCTGTTACTCCAGTCGCACCTGTTACACCAGTCACTCCTGTTACTCCAGTTGCCCCGGTGGCTCCAGTTGCTCCTGTTACCCCTGTAGCTCCTGTTACTCCGGTGGCTCCTGTTGCCCCTGTAGCTCCTGTTGCCCCGGTGGCTCCAGTCACTCCTGTTACTCCGGTTGCTCCTGTTACTCCAGTTTCACCTGTTACCCCTGTAGCTCCTGTTACTCCAGTTGCTCCTGTTGCTCCTGTTGCCCCGGTGGCTCCAGTTGCTCCTGTTACCCCTGTAGCTCCTGTGACTCCGGTTGCTCCTGTTACCCCTGTAGCTCCTGTTGCACCAGTTGCTCCGGTGGCTCCGGTTGCCCCTGTAGCTCCTGTTGCACCAGTTTCTCCTGTTACTCCTGTTACTCCTGTTACTCCTGTTGCTCCAGTTGGACATACGCACGGAATGCCGCTGCAGCTTAACCCAACCGAACATGAACAATGTCTATGTGATCTTTCTTGAAATTCATCCTCACCTGCTGGACCGCAATAATTCACGAATCAGACCCTCCCTAAGCCAAACCATGCAAGAACCTTCCTTGCTTCAAACAACTTTATTACTAGTAAATGAATTTCAGCCTAATATGCTTGTACTCATGTCTCTCCTCAGATAAAATGTACCCTGACCAAAAAGACCTTATGGAGTTTACCCAAAGGCCATAAGCAGCTATTTAATTAGACGTAGTTGCCCCTCCAAACAGCCAAAACGCCACAACAGAGCATCTCACCGCTCCACATGTGGCGTTTTCATCATGCAACTATCGGAATATAGTCCATAATTTAATCAAATGAAACGTGTTGTTCGGATCAATCTTTTGCGCCAAAATAAATGTTAAGATCTGGTGTGTCTGGGTCCCGCTGAGTTTCTCTCCAAAAATACCTGCGGCAAGACCAATTAAGCGCGTAACCTTCGCCGTGTTTTGTAAATCTGCTTTCGTGACGCCTTGCAGCAGCATTTTGATACGTTCCTTCACCTCGGGATTTTTCAACTTGAACTTTACACGCTCCACGAGCGCAGGATCGATGCCATATTGCTGATAACTCATCCCCGCACCTCCGATACCCTTCATGCTCTATCTTATGAGTGAATATGGGCAAACTTGCCTGAAGCCGATGCATATAAGATAAACCAAAGACCCAGTGTACGCTGTACAAGATATTTGGCAAATTTCTCCTCTATGCAAACGCACGTAAATTTGGGGTGGCGGGGTGCCAATGCATGACGTCAGGATCAAATAAATGGAAAAAATACAGTTAAACTCGAGCTATTTATTAAAAATTAGCAATTAACTGGATTTTATGCATGTATTCTATTCATAAATTCGAAAAACTGCCGAAACCATTGATTTTACCTACATAATTTCCATCTAATCTTCAATTATGGAAGTTTTCAGCGAAAATAGTTGGACTTTTTCCAGTTAAATCGTTATCAGTAGGTGCACGGCGCGGCGTCTGAGCAGGGGGATCAAAGGGTTACGGGATTCGGGGTTTGCGGGTCAGGGGGCGGGTTACAAGTTACGCCTCGCCTACCCACCAACTATCAAAAAAACAGCCACCGTTACCGGCAGCCGTTCCCTTCACTTACATATACAAGGCAATACAAATGACGCAGATGCAATTTAACGCGATGAGCAGCGGAAAACCCACAACAAACGAAGTATGCTTCGTTTTGTGACGCCACATTCGCATCCCGAGCCAACCGCCTATCCCGCCACCAAGAGCAGCAAGTAGAAACAGGCGTTTCTCGGGGACCCGGCGTCCGCCTTTTTTGGCTTGTCCTTTGTCATGTCCCATTTCAATAAACGTAATGATATTCATCACTAATAAATAGATAAGAAAATAAGTCACAGCCGTACACCTTCGTTCTCCTAAAATAGTACAACTACTCCTATCTTAAAAGGGAACGCGCTAGGGGTCAACTTGTGCTCGTCCATGATCTACTAATCTAGCACTTCGCTGTCAAAAATATGAGCCCGCTCCAAATACGCCCTCAGCGGCATAAAAGAAGCTCCCGTCCAGAAGGACGAGTCACCGACTAGCTCGGCTGCATCATCTCGCGCCTGCTCCATGATTTCGAAATCCGCCATCATATCGGCGATGCGGAACTCCGGCAGTCCGCTCTGCTTCGTGCCGAAGAAATCCCCCGGCCCGCGCAGCTCGAGATCGCGCCGGGCAATCTCGAAGCCGTCGGTGGTCTCCGTCATCGCTTTCATGCGCTCCTTGCCGACCTCCGTTTTCGGGTCGGCGATGAGCACACAGAAAGACTGGTGCTCGCCCCGCCCGACCCGGCCGCGCAGCTGGTGCAGCTGCGACAGCCCGAAGCGGTCGGCGTCGTAGATCACCATCAGCGTGGCGTTCGGTACGTCCACGCCGACCTCGATCACCGTGGTCGACACGAGCGCCTCCACGGTGCCTTCCTTGAACGCGCGCATGATCGCTTCCTTCTCCTGCGCGCTCATACGGCCGTGCAGCAATCCGATCCGCATCTGCGGAAAATGTTGCTGCAACTGAATGTGGACGTCGATTGCATTCTGCACGTCCAGCTTGTCCGACTCCTCGATGAGCGGACAAATTACATAAGCTTGCCGTCCTGCGGCCACTTCGCGCTGAATGAAGCCAAGCACACGCTCCAGCATCGCGTGCTGAACCGCGTACGTCTTGATCGGCTTACGCCCTTTCGGCAGCTCGCGCAGCGTCGAAACGTCCATATCGCCGAACGCCGTAATGGCCAGCGTGCGCGGGATCGGCGTCGCCGTCATCGTCAGCACGTCCGGATTCATTCCTTTGCGCCGCAGGATGCTGCGCTGGTTCACCCCAAAGCGATGCTGCTCATCCGTCACCACTAGACCTAACTGGCGGAAATACACATCCTCTTGAATTAGCGCATGCGTTCCAACCAACACATGGATCAACCCCATCTGCAAAGAGGCCAGCAGATCCCGTCGCTGGCGGTCTGTGGAGCTTCCGGTCAGCAAAGCGACCTGCAGCCCATACGGCTCGAACAACGTGCTGAGCGAGCGATTATGCTGCTCAGCCAGAATCTCCGTCGGCACCATCAGGGCGCCTTGGTAGCCCGCCGTCACCGTCGCGTACAGCCCGATGGCCGCGACGATCGTCTTCCCCGCACCGACATCGCCCTGCAGCAGTCGGTTCATCGCATAAGGCTCCTGCATGTCGTGCAGGAGCTCACCGACGACCTTCTTCTGCGACTCCGTTAGCTGGAAGGGGAGCGCGCGCACGAAGGCGCGTACAGCCGGCAGATCGACCGCCTGCTTCAACCCATCCGTGCGGCTGCGCGTCACGGCCCGGTAAGCCTGGAGCTTGAGCTGGAATAGGAACAGCTCCTCATACACCATGCGCCTGCGCGCCTGCTTGCCCTCCTCCACGCCGCTCGGCGTGTGGATGACAGCCAGCGCCTTGCTGCGCGGCATAAACCCATACCTGCCGGTAATGACCGCCGGCAGCACTTCACTGATCAGAGCGCTGTACTGGGTCAGCGCCTGCCCAATCACTTTACGCATCCATTTCTGCGTAATTGAGCCCGCAACCGAATACACCGGCTGGATCGTGCCGCTATTCGAATCCCCTTGTCCGGGAAACTCCGAATCGGACACACTCATTTGCCGCCGCTTGGCGTCCCACTTCCCAGTCAGGAGAATCTCCTGCTGCGGTCGCAAGCGATCCTTCAGGAAATGGCGGTTAAACCACACCGCCGTCAACAAGAAATCATCGACCATTACCTTGCACGATAAGCGAGATTTCCCGCTATAGCGCTGCAAGACCGGCTCGCCGATGATATAACCTTTCACAGTGACACGGTCACCATCTTTCACGCTCGCTAGATCGCGAACCGTATAATCCTCATATCGGAACGGAATGTATTCCAGCAAATCCATAACCGTAAAAACGCCCATGGCGTTTAGCTCAAGTGCTTTTTGAGCGCCAACTCCATGGACTTCACGTACTTGACATTGATTTAAATCCATTTTTACACCGTACTCACGAAGGCTGCAATCGTACCTGGTCCAGCATGTGCGCCAATGACAGGGCCTAGGGTTATATAGTCCACGTGCTCCACGGCAAACCGCTGCACGATGGCCTCCCGCAGCTGCTCCGCACCTTCCAAATTATTCGCATGAGCAATATGCAGCGATTGAATCGTCTTGTTCGACACATCCGCCGCTAACAGTTCAAGAATGCGTGCAATCGCCTTTTTGTTACCACGAACTTTATCAACAACACTCACTTCACCTGCGCTATCCAACGAAAGAATAGGCTTGATGTTCAATAAAGAACCAAGGAGCGCCGACGCTTTGCCAATTCGACCGCCCTTTTGAAGAAACTCCAACGTATCGACAAGGAAATATATATAAAAGTTCGCTCTCACATTCTTAACTAACGCTATAACTTCATCGACGCTCTTGCCTGCCTGAACAGCCTCAGCAGCAGCCACAACGAGTGCGCCAATGCCATACGAAGCAGAGCAAGAATCAACGACGTGAACCTTGCCGAGCTGGTCACCCTCTAGCAGCGTAGAAGCCAGTTCAGCGGTTCTGTACGTTCCACTCAACACAGAAGATAAATGAATAGAGATAACCTCTGTATCCGGCTCGTTTAACAAGCTAGAATATACATCCAGAAACTCACCTGGTGACGGCGTTGATGTTGTTGGAAAGTGCGCAGATGAAGTCAGCTTACGGTAGAAATCCTCCGACTGCAGCGTCACCGTATCCAAATACTGTTCTTCGCCAAAATTAATTTTGAGCGGCACCATTTCGATGTTCAGCGCTTTTCTGACAGCCAATGGAATATCGGCCGTGCTATCCGTTACAATACGAATATTTGTCACAGGGCTCACTCCAATCACGAATTTACACTACCTGCATGTACGATCCTATTCTACAGAGAATAAGTAAGCATATAAGGGTTGTCCACCAGGATGAAGCTCAATTTCTATATTCGGATACATCGTTTGGATAAAATCTTCCAGTTCGCCCGTTCCTTCTTCCGTCGCATCTTCACCCGTTAGGATCGTTACGATTTCACTGCCTTCATCGATCATTTCCTCCAACAGCTTCTTGCACGCGTCCATCAGACTTGGCTGTGAAGAGACGATTCGGCCATCTTGAATACCGATAAAATGCCCTTGTTTAATATCGATCCCATCCATGTTCGTATCACGCACGGCATACGTCACTTGACCGGATTTCACACGTCGCAACGATTCGTTCATCGCGTCAGTATTCGTCCCTGCATCCGCCTTCTCTTGGAAAGCCAGAATAGCTGCTAGTCCTTGTGGAATGGATTTCGATGGGATGACGATAAGTGTTTTGTTATCAACTAAATCAACAGCTTGCTGTGCGGCCAAAATAATATTCGAATTGTTCGGAAGCACATAAATCGTGTCTGCCTCAATGCTGTTCACTGCGTTCACGATATCCTCCGTACTTGGGTTCATCGTTTGCCCACCAGACAGCACAACATCAACACCTACGCTGGATAAAATGTCTGTAATTCCGTCACCCAGTGCAACTGCAACGAAGCCGTACGGCTTATTTGAAGGAGCAATTGCCCTATCAGGACTCACGACAGGAGCCTCATACCCATGTGTCACGTCTTCTAGTATATGTGAATGCTGATCACGCATATTTTCAATTTTGATCCGGCTGAGTGCGCCGTAATTCATCGCTTGATTCATAACCTCGCCCGGGTATTCCGCATGAATATGCACCTTCACGAGCTCTTCATCAGCAACAACAAGGAGCGAATCTCCCAGCTTGCTAAGCTGCTCGCGGAATGCAGCTTCATCAAACGTAAAGCCCTTGACCTTGCCTGGAGCAATCGTCAGCATAAATTCCGTACAATAGCCGAACTCAATATCTTCCGTAGCTAAATGAGCCTGTGCCGGCATATGAGCATGTACTTCTTTGGCCAAGTTCATGCCAGGAAGAAGCGATACCTCACTTAGATTCGTATCCATGGTAGCAAAGTCCTCATCAACTTGTACCAATCCGCCGCTTAACGACGTAACGAAACCTTCGTAGACGCAGACAAGTCCTTGACCGCCCGCATCAACAACGCCGACCTGTTTAAGGATCGCAAGTTGATCAGGAGTTTTGGCTAATGCTTCCTTCGCTCTGCTCAAAACCTCATTCATCAAATCCAATACATCATTGCTGCGACGGAATTGCACGGCATGTTTAGCCGCTTCCTTGGATACCGTCAGAATCGTGCCCTCAACCGGCTTCACAACAGCCTTATACGCTGTTTCTACGCCTTGCTGCAAGGCAGCCGCGAATTGCTGACCATTCACATTTTCGAAATCGTGCACATATTTCGCGAAACCGCGGAACAATTGCGACAAAATGACACCGGAATTGCCTCTTGCACCCATCAGTAACCCTTTGGACAATGCATCAGCTGCTTTCCCAATATGAGAAGATGGCTTCTTCTTTAGTTCCTCACAGCCTGCTGTGAGTGTTAAATTCATGTTGGTGCCAGTATCTCCATCGGGTACAGGGAATACGTTCAATCCATTAACCTTATCGACATTCCTGCGAAGGTTATCCGCACCCGCCAAGACCATGGCAGTGAAGTCATTTCCATTTATTGAAATAAAGCGCTTACTCAAAGTGATTCCCCTTCCTGGTTATCGGGCTTTTATTTGGCCACTCGCACGCCTTGAACAAAAATGTTCACGTCGTCTACTTGCAGCCCTACAACTTCATTTAAAATATATTTGACTTTCGTTTGGACATTACCTGCCACTACGGATATTTTGGTTCCATAGCTGACAATAATATAAAGATCAATTTCAAGTCGGCCGTTCTCTCTACGAACTTCGACACCACGGCTCAAATTGTCTCGACCCAGCAGTTCAGCTATACCATCCTTCAATTGCTTTCTCGTTGCCATGCCAACAAGCCCATAGCAATCTAATGCAGCAGATCCGGCCAGAGTTGAAATCACTTCATTGGTAATATACACTTTTCCATACTCGGTTGTGAGTTCAATCGGCATTATGTAACAACTCCTTCAAGTTTCGCTATACCAAGACTAATCTTCATTGTACTATAACATACTTCATAAATAAACGGCAAAAATGCTGCTAATTCGTTGACTCGACTCCTTTTGCTATGCTATTATGTTTAAGTGTGTTTTTGCTGGTTACGTTCACGTATCACAAGTAAAAATTTGAGGAATACTGTCATGTCAAGCTTAGGCTTGCCACCCAGGCTTCTTTGTATACTGCCGAAGGAGGTGTCAAACATGTCCCGCAAATGTTTCATTACAGGTAAAAGTCCTAGTTCAGGAAATCACGTGTCCCACGCTAACAATAAAAACAAGCGTACTTGGGGAGTTAACGTTCAAAAGGTTCGCATCCTCGTTGATGGTAAACCGAAACGGGTTTACGTAAGTACTCGTGCGTTGAAATCCGGAAAAGTGGCTCGCGTTTAATTCGTAGCTACGGATACTTAACTTACTTATGTGAATGACAAAAAGCACCTTAATCGGTGCTTTTTTTGCATTCCTGGGGAGAATGACGTAAGTATGGGCGAAAACTAGTTTTTACTAAATGTATTAAGTACGGCTTTCACGAATCCTCCCAAAAATCTCGGCAGTTTGATTGTATAGAATTTCATTCTCTACCCCTCCTTAGAGTTTTCGTCAGGGAACTGGGTTCGAAAGCATCCGCTTAGAATGATTGCCAGCCCACTGACCTCGTTCAAGCATCACTTCGCGGCCCGTCAGCCGCCCTATTCACAAGCTTCTGCTTGTTCTAGCGCCAGTTCACTGACCTTCTTTAGCAAACGTTTCGCGGGCGTGCATGGCTGCTCCTCAAACATCATTACAACAGTGTATGCCCAGAGCGTAGAAAAAGTGCCTTCTATTTTTACTTCCTCCCACAATTCAGTTGCTTCCAGAAAGCAAAAAAAGCTACAAGAGCGTATCACTCTTGTAACTATATGTATGCGACTATGGGGCGGTTATGCCCACCTCATTGTACAATGCAACAATTAAACTAAAAATGAAATAGAAGAATACCGAGATTACGATAAACCATACGCGGAAGCTAATTTGCTCAAATCGACGGAAGAACCGCATCCCTACGTAAAGAGCACCAAGCGAGAAAATGTACTTCACAAAATCGTCTATGGTTGAAAAACAAGTCAATAATACCGCGCAAAGCAGACTGTACATCCCTAGCCAGAGAAATCTCATTATCTTTCGTCCCCTTTTAGCCGCGTATTCGCCTAATGGCCTCAGCACGATCCTGTTGCCCGAACACGGCATTGCCGGCAACCAAGACATCAGCCCCCGCGTCTATAACCTGACGAGCTGTAATCTCGTTGACACCGCCGTCTACTTCGATGTGCAGCCCTGTGAGACCCTTCGCATTCGCCTGCTCACGCAGCGCGCGAATTTTACTCAGCATACCAGGGATGAACGCCTGCCCACCAAAGCCTGGATTCACCGTCATGATTAGCACGAGATCCAAGTGCTCATCAAGCACATGCTCAATGAGTGAAATCGGTGTAGCAGGATTCAGCACAACGCCAGCTTTAATCCCACTTTGTTTGATAAGGTCAAGCGTCCGGTGCAGATGCGTACAAGCTTCTACATGCACAGAAATCAGATCCGCACCCGCCTTAATGAAATCAGGAATATATCGATCCGGCTTTTCGATCATCAAATGCACATCGAGCGGCAGCTTGGTAACTGGACGAATCGCATCAACAACTAAGGGACCAATTGTAATATTGGGAACGAAATGGCCATCCATGACATCAACATGAATCCAATCCGCTCCGCCCTGCTCCACTGCTTTAATCTCATCGCCAAGCTTGGCAAAATCTGCAGATAAAATAGAAGGTGCTACATATACCATTACGCCTAATACCTCCTCTTCCGATCTTTGATTTCAGTTAAAAATAACAAGTAATGATCATAACGAGAAGCTGCTATCGTTCCACTGGCAACGCCGTCCCGCACTTTACAGTCCGGTTCATGCAGATGCAAACAACCTCTAAACCTACACCCCTCAGCGACAGCCGCGAACTCTCGGAAACAACTGCTCAGACCTTCCGCTTCGACTTCCATGAAGTCAAGTTGGCTGAAGCCTGGTGTATCGGCAACAAGGCCCCCATTAGCAAGAGGCAGCAGCTCCACATGACGAGTCGTATGCTTACCTCTTCCTAATCGTTGAGAGATTGCATTCGTCTCCAGATCAAGCCCGCTAATCATTTTATTCAATAAAGAAGACTTGCCCACACCGGATTGCCCAGCAAACACACTCACTTTGCCATCCAAATGCTGTAGAATCGCCTCTACACCCTCTTCTAGCCTAGAACTCGTCGTAACGAAGGGATAACCGATCCCCTCATATAGCGTCGTAATACGCTCAAATTCAGTCGACGTCATTTCTTTGGCATGAGCGGCATTGTCATCCGTTTCCGTCAGCAAATCGCTTTTGGTGAAGCATAATAGCACATCAATCCCCGTATTCTCGATATGCACCAGAAACTTGTCCAATAACTGCGTATTCAGAACAGGCTCTGTCACCGAAAACACAAGCACAACTACGTCCACATTCGCAATCGGCGGACGAATGAGCTCCGAAGAGCGAGGAAGGATTTCCGTTACGGTTCCCTCCCCGTTCTCCGTATTTTCGTACACAACACGATCTCCAACAAGCGGTGTAATTTTTTTGTTTTTGAACACGCCTCTTCCACGGCAAGTTACTGTATTCCCCTCTAGAAGAGCCATCCCTTCAGGCAATACATAATAATACCCGCTAAGCGCTTTGACAATGAGTCCTTGCGGCATTAATTAGCCCCTCCAGCAGGTGGTTTGGAAGCTGTTCCACCGGTTTGTCCTTGCCCATTTCCAGTGCCGCCTACAGGAATAGCAGGTCCTGTATTTTGCGTCTTCGGAGTTGGAGAAGGACTCGGAGATACGTTTTTCCCACTTTTCTGATCTAAATAATCTTGATAGGTACGTGTAATTGAGTTAACCAAGCTGTCTCCCTCTTTGATCAAGATTACGGCTTTCTTTTCAGGTGAAACAATGACTTTAACGTCCAAATTTTGCGCCTTCGATACTTTTTCCGTCAAGTATTCAAAGTTCTCATATTGGGCGTCGCTCACGATAATTTTGAACACAGAATCCTTGCCTTCCGTCGTAGGCTTTACCCCCACACTAACGGATAACTGTCCAGCTTCCTCGGGCAAACCATCACTAATGACAAGCGAGACTTCCCCGCCAATGGAGGCTTCCTCATCCTTTTTGTAAGGGAACTGTGCGATTACTTTCCCTTTAGCTACTTTGTAGCTTCTCTCACGAGTAATCCCATTGACAGGAAGCTTCAGACCTAACTTCGTGATCTGTGCCTTGGCCTCTGCTTCCGACATACCGACTAAGTCTGTCATTTTAACCGTTTCTTTCGCTTTGCTCACCGTAAGGGTAATCGCCGCTTTGTCCAATTCAAACTCCTCACCAGGAGATGGTGACTGCCTGAGAATCAGATCCGGCGCATTGTCGGATGTTTCGGATTTGACCGTAATTTGGTCATCCTTGATACCTAATCCCTGCAGCTTTAATTTAACATCGCCTAGGCTTTGTCCCGTATAATTGTCCAGTTTGATTTTGGGTATGCCTTTACTCACATAAAGAGTTACCTTCGTTCCGACATTCAATCTCATCCCGCTGGGATCTTGACGAATAACCGTATCTTTGGGCAGTTTGCTATCCGCGTCGATTTCGACCGTCCAGCCTAATCTAGCAACCGTTAACTCAGCTTGCGCTTGTGTCAGTAGCTTATTCTCGACATTCGGGACATCAACCGTCTCAATGGCGAACATTCCCTTCACATAGCCAACCATATACCACATACCGCCCAGCACGATAAGCAAAACAGCAATCCAAATGAGCGGCTTAATCCAGCCTTTTCCCTTGGAAGGAGGGGGCTCTTCTCGCCAAGCTGGCTTGTCTGGTTCATCATCGTCATCGTTATCGAATTGAGCTAGCTGATCAGCGCGAATGGCTGGCATAACCAGCGTACGCTCTTCATCCATGCCATAAGCATCCCAGAAAGCGACCTTCGCTTCATTCCGGCGATCTGGCGCCAAACATGTATCAAGATCCGCCATCATCAGCTTGGCAGACTGATACCGTTCTTCCGGCTTTTTGCGCATCGCTTTGAGTATAATATTCTCTACACTTTGCGGAATGAGCGGATTCACCTTACGCGGCTCTTCCACATCCTCCTGCAAATGCTTCAGAGCAACGGAAATCGGACTTTCCCCTAGAAAAGGAAGTCTTCCTGTTAGCATCTGATACATCACAATGCCAAGTGAATACAAATCGGACTTTTCCCCCGTATTCGTACCTTTCGCATGCTCAGGTGAGAAATAATGAACAGAACCGACGACAGAACCGGTTTGTGTAATCGTGGATGATGTCGCAGCTCTCGCAATACCGAAATCCGTCACCTTCACACGACCATTTTTGCCAATTAGAATATTGTGCGGCTTGATATCGCGGTGAATAATTTCATTGTGATGGGCGTGATCAAGTGCATCTGCAATTTGACTTGCATAATGAACTGCATCTTCCACCTGTAGGGGCGCCTTTTCCTTAATCAAATCATTCAGTGTCTTGCCTTCGATATATTCCATCACAATGTAATGGACATCTTCTTCTTGCCCAACGTCATAAATACTGACAACATTAGGATGAGATAGGGAAGCGGCTGCTTGTGCTTCTCTGCGGAAACGACGTATGAATTCTTCATCGTGCACATACTGTGAACGCAGTACTTTAACAGCCACTTTACGATTCAGGAGCAAATCATGCCCTTTGTAGACTAAAGCCATGCCGCCTCCGCCAATACGTTCTAAGATCTCATAGCGGCCTCCAAGCTTTCTACCGATCAATTCCCATCACCCCTTTTTTCGTCCGAATCCTGATCATGTGCAATCAAAAGCACCGTTACATTATCATCTCCGCCTTCGCGAAGTGCGCTCTGAATCAGTTCATCTGCCGCATCTTCCAACCGTTCGCTCGCACGAACAATTCGCAATATATCGCTATCCTCAACCAATCCGCTCAAACCATCCGAACAAATAAGAATAACATCGTCTGGACGCCACGCATACTCATACAGATCGACTTCCACACTAGGCTCAGTGCCGAGTGCACGTGTGATCCAATTGCGTCTTGGATGATGATCAGCCTCTTCCATCGTAAGCTGCCCATTCTTGACAAGCTCGTAAACTAAGGAATGATCCTCCGTCAGTTGCTGGATAGATTCCCCAGTCAGCTTATACGCACGGCTATCCCCGATATGTCCGATAATGAGAAGCTCCTGTGAAACAATAATGGCAACGACTGTCGTTCCCATGCCATGGTACTTTTCTTGATCCGACGCAAAAGCATAAATCTCCTCATTCGCCTTCTCAATCGCTTCCCTCAGTATTTGCTTACAGGACTCCACCGACATTCCCCAATGGATGGATTGCAATTGCGCGCCAATCGTGTCAATGGCCATTTGACTGGCAATATCACCAGCTTGATGCCCCCCCATGCCATCCGCAACAATAGCCAAAGATAGACCATTGAGTTGATGGTGGATAGCGGCACGGTCTTCATTGACTTGACGGACCTTCCCTATATCGGTACGACTTACCATCTTCATCCGGCTCTCACCTCATTTACTGCTCTCCATATGCTTCGCTCGCAATTGTCCGCAGGCAGCAGCAATATCACTACCTTGTTCACGGCGTATGGTGGCATTAATTTTGCCCTTCTCCAGAATACGTTGGAAGGTAAAAATATCATCTCGGGGTGTACGTTTGAAATCACGTTCAGCCACAAAGTTGACAGGAATCAGATTTACATGGCTGAGCGGCATATCTTTTAAGACTAGCGCCAGCTCTTCCGCATGTTCAGGCTGGTCATTCACTTCGCCCATAAGGGCATATTCAAACGTAATACGTCTGCCCGTTTTGGCAATGTAATACTTACAAGCTTCGATGAGATCTACGAAAGGGAACCTGCGATTAACCGGCATTAGCTTCGATCGCAGTGCATCATTCGGCGCATGGATCGAAATCGCCAAATTTACTTGCAAATTCTCATCCGCGAACTTGTAAATGTTCGGTACGATTCCACTCGTGGATACCGTGATGTGACGCTGTCCGATATTCAACCCTTTCGGGTGAATCATGACACGCAGGAAATTCATGGTCGCTTCATAATTTTCGAAAGGCTCACCAATCCCCATGATCACGATGGAAGAGATACGCTCTCCCGTCTCATCCAGCAATTTCTGCGCTTTCACAACCTGGGCGACAATCTCACCCGGTCGTAGATCCCGCTTCAGCCCGCCTAGCGTGGATGCACAGAATGTACAACCGACTCGACAGCCGACTTGCGTCGTCACGCAAATACTATTGCCGTAATTATGCTTCATCACGACGGTTTCGATGGCATTCTTATCTTCAAGCTCAAACAAGAACTTGACCGTGCCATCCTGGGATTGATATTTGGTAATCTCGGACAAGGTAACGAACTCAAATTGATCCTTCAGCTTGTCGCGAAGTGTTTTCGGCAAATTCGACATTTCGTCGAAACTGAATACGCGTTTAATATATAACCAGTCAAAAATTTGACCAGCACGGAACGCGGACTCCCCGTTATCTTTGACCCAACTTTGCCACTCATCCCAATTCAAATCATATACAAATGGTTTATCTTTCTCATACGGCTTTAAACCCACATTTATCACAACCTGTTGTTATTTCGTCTATTTTAAAATATTTTAACACAAAGGGGGAACGAACACACGTCCCTGTCTGTTACACGTCACGCTTACGCAGCCTGGCGATAAAAAAACCGTCCGAATGGAACTGCTGCGGCATTATTTGCACCATGCCAGACGCAGAAGCCTTCGCGTCAATCTCCGTGAAAACATCCCCTGGCAGCGGAATTAACTCGAACTCGCTGTGCTCGGCAAGAAAGCGCTCGACCATGCCCTCATTCTCTGCGTGTTCAATTGTGCACGTGCTGTACACGAGCACGCCGCCTGGCTTGAGCAAGCGATGTACACGACTCAGAATCGCATACTGCGTTTCACAGATCGCATCGATCTCCGCCTCCTGTTTCGCCCATTTGAGATCAGGCTTGCGGCGAATTACCCCAAGGCCCGAGCAAGGCGCATCAAGAAGGATGCGGTCGAAGGACTCCGCCGCAAAATGCTCATCCAGCTTCGCAGCATCGGTCACGAGCGTCTGAATCGACGATAGTCCCAGACGCTCTGCTTGATCTGCGATTAGTTTCTGCTTGTGCTCATGGAGATCACAAGCCCAAATCTGTCCCACATCGTCCATCTTCTCCGCGATGTGGGTGGTCTTGCCGCCAGGGGCGGCGCAACAGTCCAGCACCTTCATGCCTGGACGCGGGTCAAGAGCCTCGGCGACGAGCATCGAGCTCTCGTCTTGAATCGAGAAGTCCCCTTGCTGGAAGCCGGGGACTAACGCCATGTTCCCGGCCCCCTGCACAAGGATGCCGGCCGGGGCCAGCTCTGACGCTTCCGCGCTGAGGCCGCTCGCTTGGAGCTGCTCGAGCAGCTCCAAGCGGCTGCGCCGCCTCGCGTTCGCGCGAATGCTCACGTGCGGCGGCTCATTGTTCGCCGCACAGATCTGTTCCGTCAGCTGGGGGCCGAGCTGACGGATCCATCGGCGCACGAGCCATTCCGGATGGGAATGGCCCAGCGCGATGCGCTTCACGTCGCCGAGCGCAGCCGGCAGCGTGAGCTCGTCCTTGCTGCGGATAATTGCGCGCAGCACACCGTTGACCATGCCCGAGATGCCTTGATGGCCTCGGCGCTTCGCGATATTGACCGCCTCGCTCACGACCGCATGGTCAGGGATGCGGTCCAAGTAGTGCAGCTGATAGAAGCTCAGCCGCAGCAAGCACCGCACCCAAGGCTCCAGCTTCGCAAGACCTTTGCTGACAAAGCGCTCCAAGAAGAAATCAATCGTATTCTGGCGCCCAATTGTGCCGTATACAAGCTCCGTCGCCAGTCCAGCATCTGCACGTTCAAGAGCGTGCTTCTGCAGCACTTGGTTCAACAGCAGATTGCTATAGGACTGATTCTCTTCAACTCGAATAAGCACATCCAGTGCCGCATCACGGGCGGAACGCTTAACAGCGCTGCTCTTCGCAGCGCCCGAGGATGATTTTGGCGCAGAGGGCTTGCGAGCGCTCTGCGAATTCGTATGTCCGCCATGCGGACGACTTGGTTTGTTTGTAGACAAAATCAAATACCTCATTTTTTCATGGCATTATTCACAGTGTATATTTAATAGTCAGGAAAATCCGACTTAAATGAACCAAATCAGCCCATGCGTGCGTAATAATTCGATTTTCCCGAACTATTTGGCTATTATTCGAAGGGTTAGTCGATTTCGTCCACTTTACGTGGGTAAAATCGAACTAATACAATTTGCCACGTACAATTTACGCTTTACGCATTCCCCAATACCGTCCCCGCAGGAATTCGCACTCCGCGAATAAACTCGGACACCGGCATCGCCTTTTTGCCAGCAGGTTGAATCTCCGTTAGCCACAATGTGCCTGCTCCCGTCATCACTTCAATCCCTTGCTCGCTGCAGCTAAGCACAGTGCCTGGCGCTGCGCCAGAGCGATCCTGACCTGCTTGCTTCGGCTTCCAGCTCGCCCATACCTTCAGTACATCCCCATTCCAGAACGTATATGCGCCGGGATACGGGTTTAATCCTCGAATGTGGTTCCACAACTCGGTTGCAGAACGTGACCAGTCCAGAAGTTCATCTTCCCTGCGAATATTCGGTGAATAGATCGCATCCGCCTCATTCTGAGGAACAGCTTCGATCCGCCCAGCCAATAAATCTGGCAGCGTCCGCTTCAGCAGATCAGCTCCAGCTATACTCAGCTTGTCAAACAGCATCCCCGTCGTATCCGTATCTTCAATCGGAAGTTCAACACGCGAGATCATGTCTCCCGTATCTAATCCAACCGCCATATACATGATGGTAACGCCTGTTTCGGCCTCGCCTCGCATAACTGCGTGATGAATCGGCGCTCCTCCCCGATATTTCGGAAGCAGCGATGCATGAATATTAATGCAGCCATACTTCGGCAAATCCAACACCGATTTCGGTAAAATTTGGCCATAAGCTGCAGTGACAATTAAATCTGGCGCAAGTTGGCGGATCTGCTCTACGGAATCTGCCTCACGCAGCTTCACTGGTTGAAGCACGGGAATGCCATGCTTCTCAGCCTCTACCTTCACTGGCGTCGGAGTAAGGACGCGTTTGCGTCCCTTCGGCCGATCCGGCTGCGTAATCACCGTTGTTACGTTATAGCCTTCCTCCAAGAGTGCCTGCAAGGAGGGTACTGCGAAATCTGGCGTACCCATGAAAATGATATTCACGCTTCTTCTTCCTCTTCTTCATCGGCTGTATATGTTTTGACCGCAAGATCGGTAAACAATACGCCATTCAAGTGATCAATCTCATGAAAAATACAACGAGCCAGCAGCTCCGTGCCTGTCACTTCGATCGGATTCCCATCGCGATCTTGCCCCTTCGCCGTTACGTTCAACGCACGAAGTACATCACCACGAAGCCCAGGAATACTCAGACAGCCTTCAGGACCCATTTGTTCCCCGCTAGATACGACGATCTCAGGATTCACCATTTCGATTAACCCGCCATGTTCCTCGCCACAATCCATCACGATTACGCGCTTTAGGATACCGATTTGTGGGGCAGCAAGGCCCACGCCTTCCGCCTCATACATGGTATCTGCCATATCATCAAGCAATTTATGCAGATTGGAATTAAATTTCGTAACTGTGATCGCTTTCTCGCGCAGCACAGGATCTGGATCTTTAACAATAATACGAATAGCCATGAATGTGCACCTACCTTTAAGTCATCTCGATTAGGGGTTATTACATCAAATATTGCGGGTCAACATCCACGCTTATTAGCAGCTTTTCTTTGGCCGAGCGTTCCTCAAACCAAGCTACTGTCTTCCCAACGATCTCTGCAGCTCTATCTTCCCCACGATATTTTACCACGCATTGGAATCGATATCTATCTTTGATTCGGGAAATAGGCGAAGCCACAGGTCCTAGCACGTCAAAATGGAAGGATGAATCCAGCGATACAGCTTCCGCAAACAAATCTACTTGCTGCCTCGTATAAGGGAGAGCGATCTCTTTCAAGCGTGTAACAAAGGCTTCCGCCATGCGTACCAAAAGCGGTACTTGTTCATGTGAGAACGTAATTAAAATCAATTTTTGATAAGGTGGGTAGCCTAGATTGGCCCGAATATCCATCTCATGGTTGGCAAACGCAATATAATCATGTTGACTCGCATACTGCACGCTGTAATGGTCCGGTGTGTACGTTTGAACAAACACTTCCCCTTGCTTCTCATGCCGGCCTGCTCGACCCGCAACTTGGGTTAAGAGCTGGAAGGTCCTCTCAGCGGAGCGAAAATCCGGTATATTCAGCACGGTATCCGCCGCGATCACCCCGACCAAGGTAACATCAGGGAAGTCCAATCCTTTGGCTACCATCTGCGTTCCAAGAAGAACATCCGCCTGCTTCTCACGAAACATCGTCAACCATTTCTCATGTGAACCCTTTTCAGTCGTCGTATCCACATCCATACGAATAACCCTAATGCCAGGAAATATCTTACTAAGCTCTTCCTCAACACGCTGCGTCCCGGTCCCAAAATGCCGAATATGCTCAGACTGACAACTTGGACACTCCTTCACCTCACGCTCCGCATACCCGCAATAATGACAACGCAGCGCATGTGAGCTCTGGTGATAGGTCAACGAAATATCGCAATGTGGACACTGTGAAACGAAACCGCACGTCCGGCACATCACGAATGTCGCGTAACCACGTCGATTCAGCAGCAAAACCGTCTGTTCTTTCTTGTGTAACCGTTCTTCGATCGCTTTATACAGGGATCTGCTAAACATCGACCGATTGCCGGTTTTCAGTTCCTCACGCATATCCACAATCGTCACAGGCGGCATAGGTCTACTTGCAACACGCTCCTTCATGGTCAGCAATGTAAAAGGAGGTTGAAGTCGATCTTTCCTGCGCCTCGTCTTCTCCATACTCTCTAGAGATGGCGTAGCGGAGCCCAACACCACAACGGCATCTTGCTGTTTCGCTCTTTGCACAGCAACATCACGGGTGTGATATTTCGGACTCTCTTCTTGTTTGTACGAGGATTCATGCTCTTCATCTATAATGATTAAGCCAATGTTCGTAAAAGGGGCAAAAATCGCCGAACGCGCGCCGATAACGACCTTTACCTGCTTGCGTGTAATTTTACGCCACTCGTCATACCGCTCGCCATTCGACAGTCGACTGTGCAGAACGGCAACAAGGTCGCCGAATCGCCCTTTAAAACGCTCCACCATCTGCGGCGTCAATGAAATTTCCGGCACAAGCACAATGGCCTCCTTATCCATATCCAAGCATTGCTGGATGGATTGTAGGTATACCTCTGTCTTGCCGCTTCCCGTTACGCCATGCAGCAGAAACACCTCATGTCGATCTTCAGCCACCGCATCGCGAATAGGGGTAAACACGCCACTTTGTTCCTCCGTCAGGGTAAGCGGCTTCGTCCTTGTGAAAGCACGCCCGCTATACGGGTCGCGCATCACTTCCACTTCTCTCAGCTCAATCCAGCCGCGATCCGCCAAGCTTTTGACCGTGCTCGCTCCGACCTCAATGGCTTCCATCAGCTCCGTCAATCGAATAGCGTGCGGATGCTCTATTAAATATCGCAGTACATCCTTCTGCTTATTCGCTCTAGCCGGAAGCTCAGCAAGCGCCTCTTCCAACCCATGTCCACCTGCAGGTGGAAAAACGGTAAGCGCCTTTTTGGTCGCCATCCGATCCTTCACAAGCTGCACTTCCACCAGCCTGCCCGTTGACAACAGTTCTTTGATCAGAGCGCCCTCTTTGGAAAACCGCTCCAACAACACGTCCATGGAAACCGATTCCTTACTCTTCACAAAGTTAATAATCGCTTCTATATCTGGCATATCGAGAAGGGATTGATCCTCAGATTCATCCCCCACAATAATCACGCGCTCATATTTCGCTTTAAGCGCCGCAGGAAGCATCGCCTGCAGGGCCGTCACTTCATGACACATATACATACGACTAATCCAACGCCCCAGACTAACAAGTTCGCTCGTCAAGGGTGGAACCAGATCCAACACATTTTGAATCGGCTTGATGCGCTTCGCATCTACTTGCGTTTCCTCATGCAGTTCAACCACAAAACCTTGCAGAACGCGGGGACCAAAAGGTACACCTACTCGACTGCCGACTTCGACCCACTTGCTCAGGGATGACGGCACTTCATAGTCGAACGCCCGATTCGTTTGCTTGGCTGGGACATCGACAATGACTTTAGCGTACATCAGGATTCCCCCGCAACCGCGGCCATTCGCTCTGCAGCCAGCTCAAGAAGCTTGCGTGCAACATCCCATTTGCTTTGAATCGGCAGCGCTTGTACAAGCCCATTCTGATCATAGAAGCGAACGACATTCGTGTCCCCACCAAAGCCAGCACCCTCTTGTGACACATCGTTCCCTACGATGAGATCACAATTTTTGCGCTTCAGCTTGTCCATCGCATGTTCATCTAGGCGCTCTGTTTCCGCTGCAAACCCGATAACGAACTGTTTTTTCGTCTTCAGCGTGCCGATCTCCTGCAAAATATCCGGATTCTTAATAAGCTCGAGCGTCAGCGAGTCCGCTTTCTTCTTGATTTTCTGCTCAGCAACTACTGCCGGACGATAATCAGCCACAGCTGCTGCTTTAATAATCAGCTGGTTGTCCGTAAGCCGGCTTATCACCGCTTCGCGCATATCCAGTGCGGACTGCACGGGAACAAGCTGTACGCCTTCAGGTACGGATAGGGCCGACGGCCCTGACACCAATGTTACCTTCGCCCCCATGCGGACTGCTTCTTCCGCGATGGCATAGCCCATTTTCCCTGAAGAGTCATTGGTCAAATAACGCACTGGATCAAGACGTTCTACCGTGCCTCCGGCCGTTACTAAGACACGTTTGCCCGCTAATCGACCTGGTTCCCCTTGAAAATGCCGCTCAACCGCGGCCATAATTTCCTCAGGCTCAGCAAGACGCCCTTTGCCCACATACCCACAGGCTAGTTGCCCTTCGCCAGGCTCAATGAAACGTACGCCACGACGGCGCAGCGTCTCCATATTCGTCTGCACGGCTGGATTCGCGTACATATGCACATTCATCGCAGGCGCCACCCAGATCGGTGCCATGGTTGCAAGCAATGTGGTGCTTAGCATGTCATCCCCTAATCCTAGTGCTAGCTTGCCAATCATATTAGCTGTAGCTGGAGCAATCAGCACGAGATCTGCGCTGTCCGCCAAATTGATATGAGACACAACCGCGGGATCCTTTTCATCGAAAGTATCCACAAAAACATGATGCCGCGACAAGGTTTGAAACGTTAAAGGCGCAACGAACTGCACCGCAGATCGTGTCATGATGACCCTCACAACAGCCCCAGCTTGTGTTAATTTACTTGTTAACGCCGCAGCCTTATAAGCCGCAATGCCTCCACAGACACCGAGCACGATCGTTTTGCCTTGCAATACACCCATGGAAATCCCCTTTCGAGCTGTCAAATCGAATAAACGACTACCCGTCCTTCAAGGATAGGAGCATTCATCAAAAAAATAGCCGATTCATAATGTGAAACATAGAATGCCAATATTTTGAGAAAAAAATAACAACCACGAGGGTTGTTGGGTAAGGCGGTTTATTTCTTGGCGTATTTCTCGTTCTCATTAGCATTGATTTTCTCGTAACCAATGTAGTTACCGTAAAGTTCTTCTAGCGCAAGACCTACATGCTTGTGAGCTTTTTGGCCTTTCAAATCGGACTTTGCACCATCACGCAGAGATCTAGCTCGCTTGGAAGCAGCTACAACCAGGGAGTACTTGCTGTCCACGATATCAAGCAGTTTATCAATTGAAGGGTATAACATTCAATTCACCTCATCCATCCATTGTACGATTTTGGGAAACATACGATCTTTTTTACAATGTTCAGCCGCTAAAATGGCTTGAATCTTCGAACACGCGGTATCCACATGATCATTCACAATCGCATAATCATAGTGTTCCATCAAACGAATCTCATCAATAGCCACAGACATCCGGCTGCGAATGACTTCGTCTGTTTCCGTGCCTCGTGTAACAATGCGATTCTCCAGCTCATCCAGAGATGGCGGCAACAAGAAAATAAATACACCTTCGTCAAACTTCTGTTTGACCTGAAGTGCCCCTTGCACCTCAATCTCCAAAATAACATCGTGACCTGAACGAAGGGTTTCTTCCACGAAACGTCTAGGCGTTCCATAGAAGTTGCCTACATATTCGGCCCATTCCAACACTTCATCGGTCTCAATCAACTGCTGAAATTGTTCGCGGGTTTTGAAAAAATAATTCACACCGTCTACTTCACCTTGTCTAGGAGAACGTGTTGTTGCTGATACCGAGTAGACAATATCAGGAGCAACTTTGCGCAGCGCCGCACATACCGTTCCTTTGCCAACACCAGACGGTCCGGATAAAACAATCAGAATACCTCTCTCGCGCTCGAGAGTGTTCGTATTACTCGTCATGATCATCGTCCTTATTCGAAAGTCTATGCGCTACCGTTTCTGGTTGTACTGCCGACAAAATCACATGATCACTGTCCGTGATAATAACGGCACGGGTTCTTCTACCATATGTAGCGTCAATCAGCATGTGACGATCACGCGCTTCTTGAATGATTCTCTTGATCGGAGCAGATTCTGGACTCACAATCGAGATAATGCGGTTCGCCGATACGATGTTGCCGAACCCGATATTGATTAATTTGATAGCCATCTAGGACTTCCTCCTCGCGAAGCGCATGCAAGCTTCACTCGATATTCTGTATTTGTTCCCGCATTTTCTCAAGCTCTGCCTTCATCGTAATCACTCTAGCCGTAGGCTCCGAATGATTCGACTTCGAGCCAATTGTGTTCACTTCCCGATTCATTTCTTGAATCAAGAAGTCTAACTTTCGGCCAACAGGCTCTTTGTCTTCCAGCAATACCTCACATTGTCCAAAATGACTCTTCAGACGCGTTAATTCCTCATCCACATTCGAACGATCTGCGAAGAGAGCAATCTCAGTAGCTAAGCGTTGCTCATCCACAGGTATCCCATCAAGAACAAGAGACTGAATACGAATCGTCATCTTCGCCGCATATTCCTGAACGATTTGAGGAGCAAGCGCTTCTAACTCGATATGAATTCGCTTCATCTCAGCTAGCCGCTCACGGATATCCTGCTCTAAGAACCTGCCTTCGCGGTGTCTCATTGCGGATAGCTGAGCGACAGCCTCTTCTAAGCAGAGGCATAGCTCCTGTTCAATCTCGTCATCACTCTCTTGACGCACATCTTTCATTTGAATCAGCTCAGGAAGTTTCAATAAATCGCTGAGATCTACCTCACCCGTGATACCGTATCGCAGCTTCAACTGCTGGGCTGCTTCCAGATAAGCATCTGCCAAAGCGTAATTCACTGTTACGTTCTTCGGGGAAGCTGCTTCACGTTCCGCCGTGATGAAGACATCTACCCGTCCTCGCTTCACAACATGCAATACCGTTTTCTTCAAAGCGTCTTCAAAAGCAGCCCATTCCTTCGGCAACCGAATCGACACTTCACTATACCTATGATTGACCGATTTCACATCGATAAACACGTTGTATCCCGCAAAAGAACGATTCGCTTGTCCGAACCCGGTCATACTGCAAATCATTCTAATCACATCCATTACCCTATTTTAATTCATTTTGAAAGTGGGTACAAGTGGAAATCATGCCTTTTCGACTTTTCCCACACATAATTCGTCAGATCTACGCACATTTCATACGCCAGAAATGGCGTCATCAGGTAAATGCCATTAAAGTATTGCATGGCGGTATCCAGCAATTCTTTGGCAATTTCTACGCCCATCGCACGACCTTCTGGACCTTTCAAGCCATCCATCCGTGCTCTAACTTCATCTGACAACCGAATACCTGGAACCTCATTATGCAGGTATTCCGCATTGCCGCCACTAGCCAGCGGGGCGATACCGATGAAGATGGGAATGGACAAATGCTTCGTTGCCTCATAAATATCTTCAATCAGCTTCGCATCATAGACGGGCTGGGTCATAATATAATCTGCGCCTGCTTCAATTTTGCGCTCCAAACGCTGAACGGCTTTATCAAGATGTTTCACATTCGGATTGAATGCTGCCCCAACAACGAAATTAGCCTTCTGCTTCAAAGGTTTACCGGAGAAAGCAATGCCTTCGTTGAGTTGTTTGATCATCCGAATAATTTCGAATGAGGTCAGATCGTACACGGAGCTGGAACCGGGGAGATCGCCAAACTTGGCGGGATCGCCGGTCACGGCCAGCACGTGATCTATCCCCAGCGCGTGCAAGCCCATGAGATGGGACTGCGTCCCGATCATGTTGCGGTCACGACACGCGATGTGAATGAGCGGACGCGCGCCCAAGCGCTCCTGCACGAGGTAGCCGAGTGCCAGGTTGCTCATGCGCGTCACAGCAAGGGAATTGTCGGCCATCGTTATGGCGTCGACATGTGCATCATGCAGGGCTTTAGACCCCTGCATGAACTTCTCGATGTCTAGATCCTTCGGGGGATCCAGCTCGACAATGACGGTTTTGCGCTGCTTCACGATGTCCAGCAGCGATGGGATGCCCGCCGGCGGCGCAGGCTTCGCCGGTGCCGGCTCGAGCACAATCGCAGCGGCTCCCGCGGGAGCTTTGCCTGGTGCAGCAGGCACGTAGCCTTGCAGCGCCTTCGCCACAGCGGCGATGTGCTCCGGCGTCGTGCCGCAGCAGCCGCCGATGATGCGCGCGCCAAGATCGGCGAAGCGCAGCGCGCTTTCGGCGAAGTACTTCGGCGTCGCCGCATACGTATAATGCCCGTCTACGTAGTCGGGCAATCCTGCGTTCGGGAACGCCGAGAACGGAATGCCAGGGATCGGCGCG
Source organism: Paenibacillus sp. J22FR83 (assembly GCF_059691955.1). NCBI lineage: Bacteria > Bacillati > Bacillota > Bacilli > Caryophanales > Paenibacillaceae > Paenibacillus > Paenibacillus sp. J22FR83. Next base: position 2,373 of record NZ_JCAUAM010000005.1, on the reverse strand, counting down.
ATTTTCTCCATCGAGCGCAGAATACCGTTCGGGCCGACTCGGCAGTTGAAGCCGATCACATCAGCGCCTTCATCACGCAGCCGCAGAAAGGCTTCTTGCAGCGGAACGCCGTCCTGCGTACTGCCCGTGCCCTCATTTGCAAATTGGCAAATAACTGGAAGATTACTCATACTGCGAATAATGCGCAAAGCAAGCTGCAACTCTTCCAAATCATAGAAGGTCTCTAGCAACAACCCGTCCACAGGTGAGTCAAGCAGGATACCTATCTGCTCCTGTAAGGATTGTTCCACCTCAGAGGTTCTCACATTTTTCCGTTTGCCTGCGCGAATGGATCCGATAGCTCCCACGACATAAGCCTCATTGCCAACAGCGTTCCTTGCTAGCTCAACGCCCGCACGATTAATCGCCTCAACGTCGCCTTCCAGCCCATACTTCGAGAGCTTCTCCCGATTCGCCGAAAACGTATTCGTTTCAATAAGACGAGCACCTGCCTCGAAATAACGGCGGTGCACGTCAGCGACCGTTTCCGGTCTAAGCAAATTCAATTCTTCATATGAAATGCCGACGGGAAATCCCATCTGATATAAGTAAGTCCCCATAGCGCCGTCACCGGTCAAAATCTCCCCTTGCAGCGCTGCACGAAGATCCAATTTCATGCCTCATTTCCCCTATCTATAATTTGCCTGTAAACACTTCTTCGGCAGGCCCCGTCATATAGACGTGATTATCCTCTTCCAGCCACTCGATGAACAAATCTCCACCTTTGAGTGAAACGGTTGCCTCACGATCAGATAGACCGTTCAGCACGGAAGAGACAAGCGTAGCACACGCGCCAGTTCCGCAAGCAAGCGTCGGCCCAGCGCCACGCTCCCAAACGCGCATATCGGTATATGCACGATCTCGAACCGTTGCGAATTCGACATTTATTTTACGAGGAAACATAGGATGTGCCTCAAGCTTAGGCCCCCATGTCGCCAAATCAAAATTCACAGCATCCTCTACATAAATGACACAATGGGGATTCCCCATGGATACCGCAGTGAAACGAAACGATGTACCATCGACCTCAATCGGATAATCGATTACTTTGTCAGCATTGACTGTCGTTGGCACTTGAAGTCCTTGTAAAATGGGCTCGCCCATGTCCACACGAGCGGTCACCACTCGGCCATCTTGCACTTGTACTTGCACCTTCTGTACACCAGCACCAATGGTCTCAACGGTAATTTCTGTGGCATCAATTAGTTTATGGTCGTACACATATTTGGAAACACAGCGGATCGCATTGCCGCATTGCTCGGCCTCAGATCCATCCGAGTTGATAATGCGCATTTGAAAATCAGCTTTCTCTGAAGGAAGAATAAAAACAACACCGTCAGCCCCGATGCTAAAAAATCGATTACACAGCTGAATAGCCAACTGGTCCGCCCCGGCAGGGAGCTCTTTCTCTCCGGCTACAACAATGAAATCATTGCCAAGTCCGTGCATTTTCGTAAAATTCATGTCAAGCCCCCCAATGTGCGGTTTAGCCATTATCATAGCGTAAAATCGTCGGTATGCATAGCCCTGCTCCCTCACAGCACGTCATAGTCGCTAAATCGCCATAGTTAGATGAACGAGCTAAAAGATCTTTCATAGTGCCGTCTCAACCAAATTTATCACCCGTAAAGTCCGTAGTATGCGCCTTACATCTGCGTTTTCTGAATTTTGTGCACCCAGGGTTAGAGTTGCTGATAGATGCGCATGGATGAGTTAAGAGTTAAGTAGGAAGAAATAGATGATTTGATTGGATAAGGTAGATGAGGTGAAAGCGTTGGATGGACCGATTGGTCGGGAGAGTCAGATGAGGTGGATGAAGCGAATGAGTTGGCTTGTTGGACAGGGCCTATGAACTAGTTGAGTTGATTGGGTTGATTGGGTTGATTGGGTTGATTGATTGAGTTGGCTGCATCAGATATCGGGTGAGTTGGATGAGTTTGAAAGAAACGAACGAAATCGGACGATACAGTCACTTACTGTGGTTCTGATGCAACAGCATCTGTGTTAAGTGAGAGTGACATGTTTCAAAGTTGCCGCCGAAGCAGGTAGGTAAATGAAATAACTGGAAAACCTACATCTAATACGACAAAATAAAACCTGAAATTTGATTTAAATGGAAAATATGTAGTTAATTCCTTTGATTTCGTACAAACTAGTGAAAAAGCCTGGAAATAACTACAGAAAATCCATTTATTTTGAGTATAAGAGGAATTTCCAACAAACTGTAGAGTGAAAGGCTGGGTTTACCAGCCTCTCCTCATCAAACCGTGCGTGAGGTTTTCCCTCACACGGCTTTCCGACGTTCTTCACCTTGGATATTACGGTAATTTCCAC